>VHCO01000086.1 GCA_016871715.1 Verrucomicrobiota bacterium | reverse complement strand
GGCTACACTCAAGCTCACAGCAGGACGTTTTCACGGCGAATGGAACTACACCGTCCACCCGCGCCATTGAACTGAGTTGTAAAGGTTATTTATTGACGCGCCCTTAGCGAGGTGCTTGAGGACTGCCATCGCGGGTGCAACCCGCCAGATTCCTTGTGGAGCGCGGGTCGTCAGACCGGCTTGACGGGGCGCCGAGGGAAGCGCACGTTCCCATCGTGACCGCGCAGACGCTCATCGGCATTGATAATCGCCGGCCCTTTCAGCCGTATTCGCTTCGGCTGGATAACGGCGACGTCGTGCGGATCGACAAGCCCGAGCACTGCCTGGTGACCGAGGACGGCAGGACGCTGGTGTACAACGAGGCCGACGGGAAGTTGATGTTCATTGCCATTCCCAACATCACGCTGGTGGAGTAATCCGTTCGTACTTCCCAAGCCAAAACCCGCGGCTAATGGTTACCGTGGTTTGCGGGCCCTCGTCACTGTCTCGATTCGGTTCGCTCTCCGGACTCCCCATGATGAACGTGCCGGGAGGGATCCAAACCCAGCGCTCCGGGTCCAGGCACGCCGGCATCCCAGGCCCAGCCTGTTCGGCGGCCGGGGCACCCGTTGCAGCTCCCGTGGCCATCAACACACGCACCTGCTGATCCAGCGTCAATCTGCGGTCATCCCGTTCCCATTGATCGCGGCGATTCCGTTGCCAGAACCCTACCCACACACTTCGTTCTCGCGAGTGGGCGCCCAACTGCTTGAGGAACGCTTCCCGTGTCGGCGTCATTTGTTCGGCCACCGAGTCGATCACTACGTCCGCCGGCAGCCCTCCGAGGGCTTGGCTCGAATGGACCCCCTTCAACCCCAGGTACAACCCAAGCTCTTTTCTCAATTCCTCGGTCACGGTACGCAACCACTCATCGCTCTTCGCATTGGTCGACTGGGGTAGTTTGCCGGCTGCGCAACACGAGCTCCGCCGCGTGGACCAACGGCGCCCAACTGGCCCGCCGTCCCTTGACCGGCCGTCAGCCTAGTTGACGCTTTGCCCAATGCGCCGGCAAAGACCGACGACGCCGCCAGGAAGCCTTGGACATCCCCTTTCTGGTAGGCCGCGCGCAGGTTCAAGGCCGCTTCTGCTGCAGTTGCGGCCTCGCCCAGGACACCCGGATTCCGCTTGCCGCGGTCGAGGGCTTCCTTGGGGGTAAGGAGTTCGCCTGAGGGAGTGGGAATGATCTTGGCGGATTCGAAGAGGTAATCGGAATCGACCATCGCCATGTAGGCTGTGCCCAGTGGGTCTTCGGCCAGTTGGCCGCTGAGGCCCGACTCCTGCGCCATGCGCTTGGCCAGTTGATCCAAGGGCACAACCGTGCCAGAGGCAGGATCGACCACCGGCACGGAGCGGAGCGCGCTCAAGCCCAGGTCGCGCTTGAGGGCGGACGCCTCCTGGAGGAACCGCGGCAAGTCGGAGGGGTTTTGCGCCAGGCGCTTCATGCCCTCCTTGAGTCCCTCGAGCGTGGCTCCCAGCGCGTCCGGCAACGGTGCCCCAGCCACAACAGGCGAGGGAACCGACGTCTGCGCGTCCGGGCCCGGGCCGGTTGAGGCCCTGTTCAGATCAATCGGAGTTGC
Source organism: Verrucomicrobiota bacterium (assembly GCA_016871715.1). Taxonomy (GTDB): domain Bacteria; phylum Verrucomicrobiota; class Verrucomicrobiia; order Limisphaerales; family J093; genus VHCO01. The sequence continues at coordinate 26,391 of VHCO01000086.1, read as the reverse complement.
TAGCGGCTCGAGGCTCAATTTGATGAGGTACACGAAGTAGGGCCCGCTGTGAGTCGCCGAGGACAGCCCCGTGAGGTTGGGCACTTGCCGATAGACCACGCCGAATTCCCTGCCCCGAATCCGCTCGAAGAACTCCCGCGCCCGGCTCTGGATGTTCCCATAATCGCCGAAGGACTCGCCCAGTTCCAATACGCAATAGCGGGCCGACACCAGCCGCATTTCCTCCTCCCATACCTGCAGACACCGCTGGACCAGACCGCGATCCTGCTCTTCGGTATTAGGGACCTGGCCGAAGTCGAGCAGGTGCTTGAGGTTCCACTCTAACTCCAACCCCCGGTAGCGGGTTTTGCTGAGATCCAATCGCTGGACTTTCTCGACGTCGTCGACCGGCTTAGCCCACCCTTCGGCCCAGGTCCAGCCGCCTCGATTGGGGACTTGGGGTCTGCCCAAGCTCCACGGCCACTGCTTTTGCCAGCTCAAGCCGAAGACCACCACGCCGTCCGCCCCGGTGACGGCGCGCAGGTCGAATTCGTGTTCCTGAGCGGCGGGCAGGTGGGGCGCATCGTCCCGCCGGCCGATCCACTCGGAGGTGTAGTGGCCACGAAGACGGACCTCGACCCCTGCCAGGGGCAGGCGCGTGTTGGCATCGCTCACCTCGATACGCACCCCAACAGTCTTTGGGTGCCCCGGTAACCGCGAGGAGCCTCCCTGCAAATTGTACGTGGGGGTGGACGCATACAAGGTCGAGTCCCAGGTGCCTGCATACCAGCTTTCTGACCCGCCGCTGGGTCCGCCGCCAAGGACGGGCCGCACCTCGAGGCCGGACGGTGCCGGGCGATCTGCCGGCTCCGGCTCGCCGCCGACTCGCAGGGGGAGTTCGGCCCAGTACCCGAGGCCGGGATCGCTAGCGCCGCCGTGTGGTTTGCCGAAGAAGCGGGTCACCGGCCGGAACGCTTGGGCGGCGATCCAGCGGAGGCGGTACGTGCCGGGCTCGGTTGGCGCTTGGAACTCGAAGCTCCTGTCAAACTGGGCTCCTGGCCTGCCCTGTAAACCCTGATACAACTGTGCCAAAGGCTTCTCAGGTGACCAATCGGCAAGGACCGTAACGTAAACCATCGCGTTGGGATTACCCGAGACGGTTGCCCAGGTCACCTGACTCTGCACGCGTTGGCCCGGCTGCACCAGGGCAGGCAAAACCCAAGAGGCGAGACGCAACTCGGCACCTTGCGCCGGCGCAGCCCCAGGCTCGAGCCGACTGCCGGCGGCTTGTTCTTGGAGGTAATCCCGTTCCTGTCCGTGTGCGAAGGCGTAGCACCCTAGCGCCAGCAGGAAGCTGACCGTTGGGACAATCGTCTGCCACGGGATCCTATCCTTGCTCGAAGCGGTCTTCGTATGATGACGAGCTCGCTAACCCTTTCTCCACCGGATGTGCCGAGACTCTGTGCGGTCCACCGATTCGGCGCAAGTCATTTCCGCGGCCGACCGGGCGGTCGGGCAGCCGGGCGTAGGACAGAATTTTTCACGGGGGGTGACGGGTTGGATTCTTCGTTTCCTTCTGTCGAGTCCTCCGACAGGGAGCAAGCGCGGAACTCCTGCAGAAGGCAACCAAGGCAACCAAGAGGGAGCTCACCATCCGCTATGCGCCCCGATTGCTGAAGGCAATGGGGGCTTACTGATGACGGCCAGGGATAGACGACCGTTTGCTGGCAGGGCGCGCAGTCCTCTGGGCGCCGCGGCGCCCTTTCGCCACAGCCGTGGGCGGCGCGCAACGGAGTGCGCGCCCTGCGGCCTTGTAGGCCATCTCGCTGACTCATGCGCAACGCCCCGTGCCCCTCCACCCGAAGCGCTGGCTCAGCCAGGAATTGTCGATCAGGGCGATCTCCGCCGCCAGCGCCTTGCTCGAGCTGAGGTTCCACCCCAACCCTGCCCCCGAGGCCAAAAGGTGTGGCACTCCCATGTCCACCAGCACACCGCTCCCGCCCACTACGCAGAACTGAGCGTAGCGCCGGAGCAGTTGCCCGACCCTCGTCGTGGCCACAAAGCCAGGGGCGGAGACGCAGGGCTTGTTCATCGCTATTCTCGCCAGGTGCCCCGCTGCTGCAACCACAGGATGTCCGCGTTGCCGGGCATGACCGCATCGTCGCGTGGTGGGGATACCGTGCGCGCATCCTGCCAGCGGTGCAGTTCGACATGCCCATCGGCGAAGCTCAAATGCGCTCCGCGCCGGTGCAGCACCCCGGGCTTGTCCCGCAGCACCCACCCGCCCGGCTCCTCGAGCCGGAAATCCCACTGCAACGCGAAACTGCCCTCGTTGATTGTCTCGACCCGTTCCTCGCGCAAGGTCAGCGCATCGGTGCCCTCGAAGCCTGGTTTGCGTTGGTCAGGTTCTCCTCGTTGGCTGTTCATCATTCTGCTCCCGCTTTCCTCTGTGCACACGTGCCCACCAAGGATCGATACGGACCATGTGAGCCGATTCTCTTAGAAATCTGCATTTTTCCTCATCGACCTTCTAAGTGGATCTCGCTACGTTGCCGCCCGTGACCGCCGGCGCGCACGCCTCCGACCGTCTCGCTGTTCGCATCATGTGGGGCATGGTGCTGGGTTTGGCGCTCGGCTTAGCCGCGCGGTTGGCCGGCGGCTTGGGCGAGGGGGTGACGCAAGCGGTCCGCTGGACGGCGTTGCAGGTGCTCGACCCCGTTGGGCAGGTCTTCTTGCGGACGCTTTTCTTTGTGGTGGTTCCTCTGATTTTCGCCTCGCTGGCCCTGGGCGTGGTCCAACTCGGCCGGCTGGACCAACTCGGTCCCTTGGCGGGGCGCACCTTCGCGCTATTCGGGTTGAACATGGCCATCGGTGTGGCCTTGGGGCTGGTCATCATGAACACCGTGCGCCCCGGCTACCGGATGACCGAGGAGACCAAGGTCATGCTGCTCGATCAGTCGCAGGAGGAGGCGGGCGAGGCCCAGGCGCGCGCCGCCGAACAGCCTAAGATCACGCTGCGACAGTTGGTCGAGATGTTCATGCCCCGCAACTTGTTCGGGGCCGTAGCCGATTTCCAGATCCTGCCCTTGATTGTCTTTGCCCTGCTCGTGGGCGCCGCCGGGACGCAATTGGCGGACGAACGCCGGCGCCAAGCGCAGACCGGCCTGGCGATGGTGACGGAGCTCATGACGCGGATCGTCCATTTCGCCATGTTATTGGCGCCGGTGGCCGTGGCGGCCATGATCGCCAGCCAAGCCATCAAGGCGGGTGTGGACATCCTCCAGGCGTTGCTGTTGTTCGTGCTGTGCGCCTTGGGCGGCATGGTGCTGCACCTGTTCGGCACCATGTCGCTGCTGCTGCGACTGTTGAGCCGACGCTCGCCCCGCCAGTTCTTCCGCGCCGTCCGGACGGTGCTGGTCACCGCCTTCTCGACCAGTTCGAGCAGCGCCACGCTGCCCACGACGATCCTGGTCAGCCGCGAACAACTCGGTGTGTCCGCCAGCACGGCGGGGTTCGTCTTGCCCTTGGGCGCCACCATGAACATGAGCGGGACAGCCCTTTACGAGGGTTGTGTCGTGTTGTTCGTGGCGCAGGTTTACAGTGTCCCGCTCACCCTGGGCAGCCAGATCACCTTGTTGTTGCTCACCGTTCTGAGCGCGGTGGCCGTCGCCGGCATCCCGGGCGCGTCCCTCCCCCTGATCGTCGGGTTGTTGGCCACGTTCAAGATCCCGCCCGAGGGCATCGCCCTAATCCTGGGCGTCGACCGGTTGCTCGACATGGCCCGCACCGTGTTGAATGTGGGGGCCGACATGGTCGTGGCCTGCATTGTGGACGAGCGGCTCGGGCAGAACGCCCCTGCCCCCGTTTCCATCCCGCCACCCCCTGCCCGGCCCGGATCGTAGCGCCTACAGTCGAATCGGCGGTAGGGCTCGCAGTCCCCTGCGAGCCGGGGACGGTTCTTGGTGCGCAGGTGTGGTTGGCCTCACCTGCGGCGCGCACGGAGCGGAGTGACGCGTTCTGCCGCACCGGGGGCGGCTCGGCGGGAGCCTCGCCCTACCGAACGCGGGCTGCGGTAGTGCGAGCCGAGGACCGTTCTCGCAGCAGACCTACGATCCACCCCAAGCGGTGCGCATGGAATGCCGCCCCCGACCACCCGTGCCCGTGAGTGGTCCGACCCGGCAATCGACTGCCGAACTGCAATAACATTCAGACAGGGTTGATATTGTTGACACGGGACACGGTGGATTGGCCACGCGGGCAGGATGCCCGCGCTCCATTGGACCTTGGACCTGTTGCCGACAGGTTTCGGGTTCCGAAGCCCAAGTGCGGCGGCGAGCCGAGGAGGCCGCGGCGCGCAGCGGAGGGAGTGCGCGCCTTATCTGGACCGGGCTTTCAATCCCGAGTCCGGTCAGGACCGGGGTTTACGGGGCAAACCGCTCGACGAACTTTTCCGGTTTGAGGCCCGACTCGTTCAGGTGACTGACTTTGGTCCAGGGCAGGTCGGGTTCGCCTTGGGCCAGCTTGAGCCAGGCATCCGCGAATTCCTTGCGCGACTCCGGCAGCGGCCAGGTGCCGCCCGCCTCGGCCCATTGCTGGCGCAACTTGTCCCAGAGCGAGAGCCAGACATACCCCAGCCACATGCGGCCCCGTTGCACGCGGGGCAACAGTTCGGTTCGGCCCGCCACTGCCGCTTCCGCCGCTTCCCAGAGCCGCTGCGCTTCGGCCAGGGTCTTGAAGCTATGGAAGGGCGTGTCGGTTCGGGAGAAGCAGGTCAAGTTCCACCCCGCCGACGCCTGGTGCATCAGCTCGAGGTACTGGCGCAGATGGGGCGCGGCTGGGCCGTAATAGCCGCCCAGGAACTCGTCGATCAAGGCGCGGTCGTCCTTGGTCGGGTCCCACAGGAGTTGGGCCAACACCCAGGCGCGCAACTCGCTGAACTCGGACCCAAACGACTGATAGGCCCCCTGCTCGAAGAGGCCCTTGACGTTGTGCCGAGCGAAGAACCGCACGTTGGGCCCGAGCACAAACCAGTTCGGGTGCGGCTGCACGTAATGGGCGAAGTCGGTCGTGTAATCCCAGATGTAGAGCCGTTTGCAGATCTGCGCCCAGCCACGGATGTCGTCGGCGAACTTCACGTTGGCAGGCGCCTCGAGCGGCTCGCGAAAGTTGCACTCGATCGAGCAGAGCCGCACGATCACATTCGGCCGCGGTCGGACCGTCTTCGGGGGCTTCCGCGTGTACTGGTAGGCCAAGGTGTCGACGGCCACGAGCGGGAACTCGGTCGCGATCTTCTCCGCCACGTAGTTGACGAAATCGAGCATCGTGCCGGCCCGGCTGCCTTCGGCCTCGTCGAACGCTTTGCACGGCTCGCACTCGCACGCGCCGTGCCAGTCGTTCTGCGACACCGATACGATGCGCGCCTCGGGCGACTCGCGCAGCCATTGCCTTACCCGCTCGACCACGAAGTCGCGCAACTGAGGATTCGTCAGGCAAAGCTGGGAGTGGTCCGGCGTTCGTTTGCCCTCGCGCAGACTGTACCATTCCGGGTGTTTATCGAAGTGCTCCTGCGGCGGCACCAGCGGGTTGAACGTATGGACAAAACCCTTGTACCGGATGCAGCCGCCCAACTCGTCCGGGATGCGGGCCGATTGGCTGTTCGAGAAGTTGCGCACCGCCCAGGTGGCATCGAACGCCGGATACCAAAAGGGATCCCGCGCCTCGAAGACCGGTTGATAGCGCAGGTCCAGCGCGCGGACCCGCAGCGTCGGTCGCTCCGGAATGTGGGTAGCCCACGGTGTCCACCAGCGCACACCACATTCGGCTTGGAGGAAATGCGCCACCGCGTACAGCGTCCCGCGCGGCCGGCCGCCCGCCAGCAACAGCCGACGCCCCTTCTCCTTGAGAACGATCCCCTCGAGCCCGAGTTCGTCGAAAGGGACTTCGGGGAAAAGCGCTTTCGCCGTCGCCCCGGGCCCCACGATAATCGCCCGCGCAGGCACTGGATCGGGGTCGTCCTGCAGGGTGAACTCGGCCCCGGTGATTTGCCGCAGAGTATCCGCCAGTTCCTGGGCAGCGCGTTGTTCGGCCGGGGTGGCGCCGGCTTGGCGGACAATGACGCAGCGCGCCTGGCCGTCTCTTGCCAGGGTGAGGTCGGCTTGGGCGTTGGGGGAGGACAGCAGGCTCGCTACGAGCAGCGCGCCAGCCGCGACCGAGAGAGAGAACCTGCCGGAGTGAGAGCTCATGCGAGGTGGGTTTCCAGGTTAGAGCACGCGGGTTTGGCCGGGCATGGCGATCGGGTAACGCCCCTGGTCATCGGGTGTGACGGGAGGTTTCGAGTCCCAGGCGTAGTTGTCCAGCCCGGGCGCGAGCTCGATGTTCGAATCGATGGCTTCCTCCCAGGTCAAGGTCTGGCCCGACTCGCAGGCCATGCGGCCCATGATCGCGGTGAAGCAGGACTTGGCACTGCGTTCGGTCTCGTTATAGGGCTGGTCGTTGCGAATGGCGGCGAACAACAGGTCGTGCTCGACTTGGTACTGATCGCACTCGGGTCCGCCGTACTGCCAAGCCAAGTTTTCGGAGGTTTGCCGGTGCCCCTTCCAGAGGCGGGGTTTGGGGATGCCTTCGCCCAACACGGCGCAGCCTTTGGCGCCATGGATGACATCGCCGAAGAACCCCCAGCAGTTGCCCATGTGCCGGCCCTGCGCCGCCATGCGGGTGCCGTCGGCGAAGGTGTACTCGGCGAAGTAGTGGTCGAAGAGTTGGTCGGCGTTGGTGCGGACTTGGCGGCCGCCCATGCCCTGGACGGAGACGGGCCAATCGTTCTTGACCCAGCAGCAGACGTCGATGTTATGGATCAGCCAGTCGACGATGAAGCTGCCGTTGAGCCAGGTGTAGCAACTGTAGTTGGCAATCTGGTAGCCGAGTTCGTTGGCATCGGGCTGGCGTGCGCCCAGCCCGACGGGGCCGTGCATGCGATAGGCCCAGGCGGTGATCACGTCGCCGATCAAGCCGTCGTGGATCTGCTGCACGGCTTCCTCGAGGGGTTTGTAATGGCGGCTCATGAGGCCGCTGGCGATCTTCAGGTTCTTCTGGGCTGCCGCTTGGCCGGCTTGGAGTACGCGCCGGATGCCTGGGGCGTCGACGGCGAAGGACTTCTCCATGAACACGTGCATGCCTTTGCTAACGGCATATTCGAGGTGGATGGGCCGGAAGGCCGGGGCGGTGGCCAGGAGAACGACGCTGCCTTTCTCGAGCGAGTCGATGGCTTTCCGGTAACCGTCCAGGCCGATGAACTGGCGTTCGGGGGGAACGGCCACCTGGGCGGCGTGGCGCTGGCGGAGTTGGGCGAGGCTACCGCGCAACCGGTTCTCGAAGACATCGGCCATGGCCCAGAGTTGGGTGGGGCCTTGGGTCGAGAGGGCTTGGGCAGCGGCGCCCGTGCCGCGTCCGCCACAGCCGATCAGGGCGATCTTGAGCGTGTTGGCCTCGGCGGTATAGCCCGGGCGGGCGAGCGCGCTGGCGAGTGTGGCGCCCGCAACGGCTTGGGTCGATTGCTGGAGGAAAGCGCGGCGGGAGGTGCGAGGCGGGGTGAGAGAATCCGGTTGAGATAGGGGGTTCATGGTGTCGAGCTTAGAGCTTAGGGTTCGATGATCTGAACGCACGGGCTGCTACGGCGCCATGATTCTGATTCGGTCACGCCTTGGCAAGGGCGATTCCAAGCGCGAGGCCGGGCCGGCGACCGCGAGCGCTTACTGATGAGAGGTCGGGATAGACGACAAATCGCAGGGCGCGCAGTCCTCTGCGCGCCGTAAACCACTGTGGCCACAGGAAGCCGCGGCGCGCAGAAGACTGCGCGCCCTACCGCCGAGTTGTAGGCCATGTTGGTGACTCATCAGTAGGTCCGCGGGACGGTTAAGCGGCGGCCTGGGCCGCGTGGCCGAGCAGATGGTCGATGACCTCCGCTGCGGTGTATGAATTCTGGCCGGGCTTGAGGTACTGCGCCAGGGAACGGATCTCTTCGCCCGCGGGGATGAGGGCCTGCTCGACGGCTCGGCCGGCCTGGATTTGGGCCAAGCCGAGGCTGGCGAGCAAACCGTTGCAGAAGCAGCGTTGGTGGGCGGACTCGGCCGGGACGCCTCCTTTTTGGAGGTAATAGTCGAGCGGCTCGCCTGGGCAGCGGTAGCCGATCGAGCCGTCGGTCCGGCGGAACGGTTGGCGGAAGTGGCCCACGTCACAGAAACGTTCGCGTTGGGCGAAGGTCAAGGGGTCGGCGGTGGTTTGCTCGAGCCGCAGGACTTGGACCGGGGCGCCGGTGGGCGAGGTGGTCCAGTCCACATCGAGGTCTTCGGCATCGCGCCGGCAGCGCACCAGTAGGCGTTGCTTGAGGTCACCCGCCAACGCCGACTCCTCGCAGAAGGTGAAAGGAGTGGAGATCTCGATCCCGGCGGCGCCCTGTGCTAGCGCTTGGGCCAAGCGGGCGGGATCGGCCCCGCGGCCGCCCACCCAAAAGGGGGCCCCGAGGGACTGGAGGCGGGCGTACTCGCTGGAGGTTGGCAGCTCGGCGCCGGGTGTGGCGAAGATCCAACCGTCGACGCGACCCTGGGTTTGGAGCAGGGTGGCGGCGGCTTGCTCGGCCGAAGCGGTACTGAGCAGGAGCTGCGGTTGCTTGAGCTGGACTTGGCGCGGGTCCACGAAGGCGCTCGGATCGAATCCGCAGGCGAGGTGCTCTTGCACCTGACCGGCGGCAACGCTCACGGAGAGCTCGGCAGGCTCGCCGTGTACGAGCCGTTCGAGCATGGCGGGCACCGCGCGCGGGTTGCCGCCGCTGACGAGCACGTAATCCACCCCGGCCAACAACGCCCCGTAGAGCAAGGGGAGCAGGGGCAGTTGGACTCGGCCGTGGAACTGGATGCCGATCGAGCCGGTGTGGCCGGTCTTGGCCAGGAAGACCTCTGCGAAGCTGGCGAGGATCGTCAGCTCGATCAGGGCCGGGCCTGAGTCGAGGGTGGGTTGGCGGGTCAACTCGAAGGGGTCATCGACGCGTTTACCGCCCGGAACGAAGAAGCCCTCCCACACGCGCCGCGCCAAGCCGGGAAAGGGGAAGTGCTCGAAGGCGTGTCGGAGGTGGCCGTCGTCGTCCCCGAGTTGGAGGCGCCGGGCCAGGATCGCCGGGAGCACGGTGCCGGAGACGACGCCGAGTTGCCCGGCCTCAGCTACGGCGCGGGCGAGGGTCCACGTCGAGAGGGCCACCTCGGGGCCGGCCTGGATGATCTTGGGGAGCGACATAGCGATGGCAGTCTGCGCCAGGCGCTCCGGGTTGGCCAGTCGTGAATTGGGCGACGTCAGCGCGGGCGCGCCTCGAACACGAGGACCTCGAACGGGGCGAGGTCGAACGGGTGAGGTTTGCCCGCCTCGAGTTCGAGCTTGGGCAGGTTCGCGTCGGAGGCCCAAGGGCTCGCGAGGGTGTACTGGCGGGGCGCGCGCGGCGGCAAGTCGAAGGCGGCCCCGAGGTCGAGGCTAATCTGGGCCGGTTGCGCGGTGGGGTTTCGCAGGGCAAGGGTGGCGCGGCGGGGCGACCAAGCCGCCCAGCCATAGACCTGGCCTTGGCCGGGGTCGCCTCCAACCCAGTGCACATCGGCCCACAGGTCTGCCTGGGCGTGAGCCCACCGGGCGCACTCGGCGAGGTCGTCCCAATTCTGGGCCGACATCCGATCGGGGGTGACGTAAAGTTCTTGGAGGCAGGTCCCGCCCGCGAAGAGCGAGCGGAGTTCTCGGCGGATTTCTTCCGGGTGCTGTCCCACCTCGGCGGCGGTGCCGTAGCGGGCATGGGCGAAGCCCTGGTTCATGAGGGAGCTGATTGGGTAGAGCGGACCGCCCTGAACCACGCGCCGGTAGGTCTCGAGGTCGCGATACGTGATCCACTGCTCCCGCCGCGAGCCGGGCCCGTAGAACCCCATGTCGCCGCCGCCCCGCCAGGTCGAGTCGCCGTACCAGAGCCAGAAGGGGGAGGGCCAGGTGCCGGTGGTGATGCTAATGAACAAGTCCGGCTTGCGGGCGCGCAGGGCGCGCGTGAGCCGCAGCATGGCTTCGGTCTCCTCGACACTGCGGGCGAGCCCATCGAACTTGAAGAAGTTGGCGCCGCTGTGGTCGATGAAACCGAGGCAAGTCTCGAGGAAACGCGCATAATAATTTGGGCCGGCAAGCGAGAATCCGTGCGGGCCGGTCTCGAAGCCTTGCGCCCGTCCCATGGCCAGCCGGTCTTCCTTGGGCTGGCCGTAGCCGCCGAAGGGCGAGAGCCAGAAGCCGAGCGTCGAGCCGTAGCGCCGGGCGGCCTCGAGCACGCGGGTGAACCCGTTTGGGAAGTTGGCCTGGACGGGGCGCCAGAGCGTGCGGGGGTCGTCCCAGCCGTCGTCCCAGACGAACGAGGCAAGGGGTACGCCCCGCTGGCGGACGAGAGCCTCACCGAACTGCTCGACCACTCGGAGGCACTCCGCTTCGGTGATCTTCCGGTTCCCCCAACAGATGTCGTACCAGGCGTTGTAATGGAGGAACGGCCGGTACGGGTGCGCCCGCTCGCGTTCGACATAGTAGAGGAAACCGCGGCGCAACTGATCTGGGGGCACGACGCCCAGGGCTGCGGTGTGGGTCACGGGTTGGCCAGGCGCGAGCGCCAGCGCAAAGGGCAGGGAACAACTCGCCCACGCGCCCAGGAAACAGCGCGCGTCGGGGTGTTCCAAGGCGAGGAACCAGTCGCCTTGGACGATCGGTGAACCTGGCACTAAGCCCACCACACGGGCGCCCTGGGCGGGCACCTCGCCGATGCGCAGCTCGTGGAGCTGGACCGCGGTGTTGGGCGCGCTCAAGGTGACGGACTGCCGGACCGCATTGGCCCCGTCTCGCAACTCGGCGGACCACCGGACTGCGATCCGGGCGTCGGGGGTGGCACAAGCGACCGTGAGGCGTTGGCCCGGGAAGCGCTCGGCGAGTATCGAGGCGGTGGGTGTGGCGGGCAGGGACTCGAGGGTCGGTTGGGCCGCTATCGTGAGCGCCGAGGCCACAACATCGAGGTCATCGGGCAGTGTGAGGCGAAACGCCTCGGTCCCGCGCAGGTCGAGGACTTGGCCGGTCAACCGGTTACGGGCTTCGAGTGGGCGGAGTTGGCCTCCGCTCACGGTCCACACGACGCTGAGCACCTGATTGCTCAACTCGATCCGCTGGCTGGCTACGCGACCCGTTGCGGCGCCTGGGGCCGGCCCGGGGAACTCGAGGGCCACCGCAACCGATGTCAGTGCGATGAGCCCGAGCCAGGCTCGGGTGGCTGGATGAGCGAGGGGTAGGGGTTTCATAGTCATGAGTTGATGAGGTGGATGACAGGTCTACGGCTGGGGCAGATCGTCAGTCAGGTGCCGGGCCCAGCACGAGCTCGAGTCGATAGAACTGCGCCGCATACGTGGTCAAGGGGATCACGAACGTGTGCACGTGGTCCAGCTCGACCCGCGCTACCGAGGCGAGCGGTTCCCAACGTCCCGAGCTGAGCGTGGCGCGACCGAGGAGGCGGTAACTGCGGCCGGGGCGCGCGTGGAATTGGAGGCGAGCGGTCCCGTCCGGCTGGGCCTGGGCAACCAATTGGAGGCGGCTGGCGGCCGCGCGGGGATTGGTGTCCGCTTGGTATTCCTCGAAGTTAGAGGCGCCGTCCGCGTCGAGATCCAGGTGGGCGTCGTCCCGCATGGGATCCAACCCGTGCCGGCGCTCCCAGTCGTCCGGCAGACCGTCCCCGTCGGTGTCGGCCAGGGGCGTGGCTGGGTCGTCGCGCCCTGGGGAACCTCCGACTGTGGCGCTGATTCGCCAGTGGAGGGGATTGGCCCAGTCGGTCCAGGGCGCGGTGGGATCGACCACCACCAGGGAGTGGCCGGTGCCGGCGGCGGTGGTCCACCAGGCCGGGTCGTAAGCGAACTCGAGGATCTTCTCACCTACCGCATCCTCGAGTCGGAGGTTTTCGCCGGCGTTGTCGAGTTGGCCGGCGAACTCCCCCGCGACGGGCAACCCGGAGCCGTATCGCCGGGCGAACGCGGCTGCCTGGCGAACCACCAGCACGAATCCGCCGGGCTCCAGGTTCGAGTGTGGGCCCTGGCCAAAGGCGAACTGAACACCGGCGGTGAATCGAATGCCGGCGAGGTCCAGGGGCACGGGCCCGGTGTTCGTGAGTTCGATGAACTCGAAGTCCTGCGCGCTAGAGCCACTGCCCGGCTCGGGCAACGGTGCGACGTTGAGTTCGGTCACCCGGAGCCAACGCTGGGCAGCGGACGGACTGCCCGGGTACGTGTGCGCGGCGACGGTGCGCCCCTGAACGTCGATGAGTTCGAGCGTCTCGCCCCAGGCGCTGAGTTGACCCGCGTAGTTGCCCTGGACAAGCAGTCCTTGGCCTCCATGCGGCGCCTGGCGCCGAGCGCGAAAGGCGTTGACCTCGGGAGAAACAAACAGGGCTTGGCCCGCGCCGACCACCGTTCCGGGGCGGAAGGTGTGGCGCACGGCGCCTGCCAGTTGCCAGTGCGAGAGGTCTACCGCGAAGGCGTTCGGGTTATCGAGGCGGACGAACTCCTCGGCCTGGTTGCCCGAGGCGGGGTTGAAGTCCAGGTCGCCGAACTGAATCGCCGCGTCGAGGGGTTGGGATTCTGGGATCAGAGCGTCGTTGCCAGCAGCGCGGTTGGTGGCGGCGTAGGTCACAAACAGGTCGGTGCGACGTTGGTCGAAGAAGGCGAGCACGGAACTGAGCTGGTTCGAGACGCCCGCGCCCAGGTGAGGCACCAAGGGCGGGACAAGGGCGCGCGCCAGGGGTTCAAGCCGGCGTTGGGCGGCTGGGGTGCCGGGGGGTTGGAGCCACGTGTCGATGACCGTGCGCAGGCGCCGGAGGTAGAGCGGGCGGGTGACGGGGTCGTTGAAGACGAACTCCCAAAGCCGATTCCACTGGTTGGCGTTTTGCTTGCGATGGGCGTAGTCGCCAAAGAACGGATGGCGCAGCGATGACCCGCCGTCGCCGGTCACACCGAGCGTCCAGTCTTTGTCCCAAGGAAAGATGCTCCACTCGCCGTTGCCGCGGGTGTCGCGGTAGAGGTAGAAGTTCTTGCGGACATCGTCGGTGTCTTGGATCAGACAGCGGACGGCGAGATAGTTCAACAAGTGCGGGACGTTGACCTGGTCGAAGAACCAAGCGCGTTGGCGGTTGGGATCGGCTTGATTGAGCCCGTCGACGAAGGCCTGCAAATCGGCTCGCCCCTCCGTGAGGCGGGTCTTCTTCTCGACGCCGTCGGTGGCGTCCGAGAACACCGGCGTGAGCTGGCCGCGCTGGACAAACTTGTAGAGGGCCCCCTCGCGATCGAGGCCGCGCCGGCGCAGGAAGCGTTCGTCCACTTGCTCGATGAAGATGCCGACGCGGTCGGGCCGGCCGTTGAGTTGCATCCAGACATGAAAGGCGTCCGAGGCATCATGCGCGGCCATGCGGAAGATTTGGTAGGCCAGCGGCACACGCAGGTACGACGGATCGCTGCCGGGCGTGTTGAGGTTCGCTTCCTCGACGCGGCCGACGCTTTCGCTCACCAGCAGGTGGTGGCCGGTGTTGAAGTCGAACTTCTGCGAGCCGCCGCTGGTGGCTCCACCTCGCGCGCGGACCAAGATATTGTCGAGCAACTGACCCTCGAAGAACAGGGCGCCGCGGGTGCCGGCAAACGTGCGCGCGGCGGCGACGTTCTCCGCGAACCATTGCCAGATCGGCAGCGGGCTCGCCAAGTTCGGGTCTGCCATCACCGTCCCCAAGTATTGCGGCGAATTGCGCGCGTCCTCGAACAATGGCCAACGCGACGCCCTCCCGGCCGCGTCGGTGGCCGTCACGCGGTAACGGAGGAGTTCGCCGGGCGCCGCCAGACCGGCCTCGAGTCGGGCCCCATAGACGCCGTCGCCCGCCGCGCCATCCTCGTGCTGGCCATCGTCGTGGAGCGGCACGGTGACCTCGCTCGCGAACATCGGCCGGTAGTGGAGTTGGACTCGAGCCACGGGCGCAAAGGCCGGGGCGACGGCCGCCGTCACGGTCAGAGGCTGCGCGACGTGCGGTTGCGCCGGCAGCGGCGGTGAGTGCACCACTCGCGCGATGAGCGGTCCGACGGTGTCCGAGCCGGCGCGGTTGGGTTGGCCGGGTGTGGGTTCGAGGAAGTACCGCCAGGCGGCCGGTTCGGCGGTCAGGGGGCGTTCGGCCTCGAGCACTGGGACGAGCAGGAAGTCGCTGCTGTTGACCGAAACATTGAGTCCCTGACAGGCCAACCAGTTGGTGCCGGCCGTGAGCCATTCGCGGTACGGAGTGAGGTCGAAGACCTCAGGTTCGACGGCCTGATCGTCCGGGTGGTTGGCCGTGGCGGAGGCATTCCAGGCCAGCTCCGACGGGGCGTTGCGACGGGCGACAAGCGTCCCGTTGAGCCAAGCCACGAAGCCATCGTCGAACTGCACGCGCAGAGTGAGGCTGGTCAGTTCCTTCGGGTCGGCAAGAATGAACGGTACGCGCAGGAAACAGGAGGCGTAGCGACCGGACATGAGGCCGCGCAGATCGGTCCGGATCAACGAAGCGTAGTCGGCCGGCGCGGTCTCGTAGCCCACGGCGGCAGACCCGGTCGCCCAACCTGCCGCGTTGAATTCTGGACGGACCCAGTTAGTGCCCAAGGCCCCATCGGCGGGTACCAGGTACCGCGCGGTCGATTCGGGGCTGACTAGGCTCATGCTCCGCCCGGTTGACCCGAGGCCGAACGACACGTCGGGCACCTGGGGGGGAAAGGCGGGGGCGAACTCGGCCACGACGTGGGTCTGGGGATCGACCAACGCCAGGTATTCTCCGTTGGCCGCGAGCTTGAAGTTGGTGTGCAGCGGCGCGCCGGGCAGGCGCCGGTTCTGCTCGGAGGCGAACACGACGAGATAAGCGCCCGCGGCGAGGTTGGTGGCGGGGAAACGCCATTTGGCCAGCCGACTGGCAGTGTCGGTGAGGAACCAGCCGTCCAGGTCCACTGGGCCGGGGCCCGGGTTGTGCACCTCGAGCCAGTCGGGGTAGGCGCCGGTTTCGTCGGCGAGTGCGCTCGAGTTGGCCGCCATGAACTCAGAGATCAGCACCTGGGCCGAGCTGCCGGGAAGGATCCCAGCCGCCCCAGCCAGCGCCAACAGCATGGCCGACCAGTGCCGCACGACTTCGAGAAGGTAGCAGGACGGCTGCCGATGTTGAGGGGAAAACCAAGAGCGGCCGGGCGGGCTATCCCATCCCGGCCGCTCGTGAACCTGGCCGGCCAGCGGCTCCGGTCAACCCGTGACGCCGATTTAGCGACGGACCCGATAGAACTGCCGCTGCGCCGTGGGCGTGAGGGTCAGCGGCGAGGCGCCCGTGACCGGCGTCCAAGCGCCGGTGATCTCGGGGGCGCCCTCGAGCGCGCCGTTGGTCCAGCGGAGGGTGATGTCGTTCCCGACGCGTTCGATGCTCAGGGTGGGCGGCTCGGAGGGTTTAGCCCCGAGCGCGTAGTGGACGAGCACCTGCCTAGGGGTTAGCGCCTTGTTGTAGTAGGCCACTTCATCGACGCTGCCCTCGAAGAAGTAGTTGCCCGGGCCTTCGGTGGAGCCGCCGCCGATGCGCAGCGGGCTGGCGTCGTTTTGGCCGAAGATCGCCGCGCGTGAGCCGACCTGGGCGCCATTAACGTAGAAACGTTTGACCGTGCCGTCGTACGTCCCCACGAGGTGGACCCACTGGCCCTCGACCACCGCCGGGCCGGCCAGGTTGTCCCAGCCGGAGGAATCGCCCCGGCCAGTCCAGAACTGCCAGGTGTTGTTGTTGGCGGCATAGAAGATGTAGCCGCGCTGCGGTAGATCTGCCCGCGATGTCACGGGCGACCGGTAGTTGCCGGCTCCGCCGGTCACCTTGGCCCAACACTCGACGCTGAAGATGAAGTCGTTGAGGTCAGGCCCCCACTCGACATCCACCTTCGTCTGGAGCCCGGCCGAGAAGCCGGCCGCCAAATTGGGATCGCCCACCAACGCGCCGGCTTGGCCCAGCAACACGCTGTTCAGGTACGTGCCGGGATGCAGACCCTTCTCGTCCACCGCCACATCGCCCGAGCTCTCGCCCAGGCGCCAGTAAGCCACCGGACCATCGGCCAGGACAACCGTCGCGTACGGCTGCTCCGGTACCGTCACCACCTCGAGGTTGGCCGGATCGCTGAGGATCGAGCCCGCCAAGTTGCTCACCCGGACCCGGTACTCGCCGCTGTCGGCCGCCTGCGCGTTGGCCACCGTGAGGGTCGCCTCGGTTTGGCCGTCCAGGTTGGCACCTTTGAACTGCCACTGGTAATTCAGCGGCAGACTGCCTGAGGCGGCGACGCTGAACGTCACCGTGGCGCCCGGCAAGACGGCTTGAGAGACCGGCTGCAAGCTGATCGTGGGCGGCGTGGTCGAGCCTAGCCCGGCGCCGAAGTGAGCCAACACCCGCTCCGGCGGAAGCGCCTTGTTGAACACGGCCACCTCGTCCACGTCGCCGTAGAAGAAGAAGTTGCCGTCGGGGCTGTCGGTGGCCCCGGCACCGATGCGCAGCGGGCGCACAGCGTTGACGCCGTAGGCAGAGGTGTTGTTGCCCACCTCAGCCCCGTTGACGTAGAACCGCTTGGTGGTGCCGTCGTAGGTGGCGGCCAAATGTGTCCACTTATCGTACTCGACCGCAGGTCCGGTGATGCTATTCCAGCCGACCTGTGCGCCGGTGCCGGTCCAGAATTGCCACACGTCACCCGGGGTGGCGTAGAAGATGTACCCGCGCTGGGGTTGATCGTCGCGCGAGGTCAGAGGCGAACGGTAGGCGCCCGCTCCGCCCATCACCTTGGCCCAGGCCTCGACGGTGAACTGTTGCGAGTTCACTGCGGGCGTGTAGGGCACTTCAACCATCGTCAGCCAATCGCTCAAAAACCCGGCTGCTTTGTCCGGATCATCCACCAAAGCGCCCGGTTGGCCCAAGACTACGAAGTTGAGGTAAGCCCCGTCGTTGCCCCCGGCGACATCCACCGCCGTCTCGCCGGTCAGCTCGCCTAAACGCCAATAGGCCACCGGTTGATCGGCCATGATCACACCCACGTAGCTGTTCGGGGGCGGCGGATTGACGACGAGTTCTGCGGTGTCGCTCAAGGTCGATCCCGCTTCGCTGGTGACGCGAACGCGGTAGAGGCCGGCTTGGGCTGCGCTCACACCGGGCAAGACCAAGGTCGCGTTGGTTTCGTTGGGGAGGTCGCTGCCGCCGTACTGCCACTGGTAAGTCAGGTTCGGGCTGCCCGTGGCGACCACGGTAAACCGGGCCGTCCCGCCCGCCAGCAACGTCAACCGACGCGGTTGCTGCGTGATGACCGGGACCGTGATGTCCAGCACGTTCACCTGCACCGGCAAGGTCTCGACTGCGCCGGCCGCGTTCGACACCTCGACGGTGTACGTGCCAGTGTCGGTCAGCGCGGCGCTGGCGATCGTGAGCGTGTCCGCGTTAGGTACGCCCACCGCCACGCCGTTCTTCTTCCATGTGTACTGGAAAGGCAAGGACCCGGTGGCCGTCACCTGAAGCTTCAACTCGCGGCCGACGAACACGTCCTGCGCGGCAGGCTCACTGACCAAGACGGGGAACACCGGGAACGGCTCCTGTCCGCCACCCATCTTAAAGTGGTTGTAGACGCGAGGGGCCGGCAACACCGTGTCGTACACCGCAACCTCGTCCACGTCGCCGGCAAAGAAGTAGTTGCCCAATGGGTTCTCGCTCGCTCCGGCCCCGATACGCAGCGGCCGTTGGGTGTTAGGCGAGACGGTGGTGGTTGCTTGGCCCACGAATACGCCGTCTACGTAGAAGCGCTTAATCTTGCCGTCATAGGTGCCTACCAAGTGCGTCCAAGTCTCCTCGAAGAGGGGGCCACCTCCGATCGAGTGCCAACCGCCTCCGGTCCCGGTCCAGAACTCCCAATTGTTCGCCGGCGTAGCGTAGAAGATGTAACCGCGCTGCGGGCCGTCATCGCGCGCGGTCACCGGCGAGCGGTGGTTCACCGAGCCGGCTGCCACTTTGGCCCAGCACTCGAAGCTGAACTGGGCGCCGTTGAGCGCGGCGTTGAACGGGACTTCAACCTTGTCGTCGTCTCCTTCAAACCGCGCGGCCGTGTTGCTGTCGCCCAGGAGAGCGCCCGGGGCGCCGCCCGAGGCCCCGTTCAGGAACGTGCCGTTGGCGGAGGCCCCCAAGCTGCCCAGGTTGGCCGCCACGGCCGGCGCTGGGAGCGGGGCTTCGTTGAGTCGCCAGTAGCCGACGGGTGCGTCCGCCAAAACCAGTTGGTCATACGAGGTTGTCGGCGCGGCGTTCAGGCCCTGGGCGTAGCGGTCTGCAATCTGCGCTGGCGTGAGGACCTTGGTGTACACCGCCACCTCGTCCACCACCCCGTTGAACCAAAAACTGCGATCGCCGCGCGCCCCTATTCCCAACGCCTGGTCCGGATTCGGCGCGTAGCGCGGCTCGTTGTCTTTGCGCACCTTCTCCGCGCCGTTCACGTACAGAATCGCCGAGCTGCCGTCATAGGTCGCCGCCAAGTGATACCATGTGCCCGCCGCA
Organism: Verrucomicrobiota bacterium; assembly: GCA_016871715.1. Lineage (GTDB taxonomy): Bacteria > Verrucomicrobiota > Verrucomicrobiia > Limisphaerales > J093 > VHCO01. Next base: position 7,778 of record VHCO01000086.1, on the reverse strand, counting down.
ATCGCTTCCGTCGCCGTGAGGTTCACCGTGTAGTTGTTGGCCGAATCCCCTAACCGGAAGTTCCAACCCGCTGCTGCCTGGTAGAAGATCCAACCCTCGGCGGCGGGCGTCACTCGGCGCAACGAGGCCAACGGGCAGGTCAGGGTCGTGCCGGTCAACGCGACATTCGGCTTCACCCAAGCCTCGACCGTGAAGGGCGGTATCGAGTTGAGCTCGATCGCGTACGGGACGGTCATGGCCGTCGTGCCGCCGTCGAACTGTGCTGCGGTGTCGGCGCTCCCTGCCAGCGCGCCGGGTTGGCCCAGGGCCACTGCCCGCAGGTAAGTGCCGTTGCCCAGCGCACCCAGGCTGCCGCGGTTGGCGGCCGTCACCGTTGGCGGCTTCGGCGCAGCTTCGCCCAGCCGCCAATAGCCCACCGGTTTGTCAGCGAGCACCTCGTCTTGATAAGCCGCCCAGACCGGGGCTGTGCCCAGCAGGGCCATCGATAGCATCCATTTGGCGTTCATAGTCTTGCGGGTTTCAGGCTTCAGTTCTCAGACCGCACACCCAGAGTTTGAGGGAGGGATTGGGGATTGTGCAAGCTGACTGACGATGGCCGGCTTGGTTTGGGTTGTCAACGAAAAGGCTCGAGAAGCCTCGACACCAAAACCCAGAAAGCCCTCCCGGAACGCGGAGCGCGGAACGCGGAAAACGTGGAATGGAAGGAATGGAAGGAAAAATAGGAAGGGAAGGGGAGGCAGAGCAGGAGAGGGACGGGAGAGCGCGCGGGCACAGAGGCACCACGTCTGCATGCCACGGTCGCTGTCAACGTCTTTCTGCCTGGCGATTTAATGCTGAGGAAGAGGTTACCAGGTCAACTCCCAGGCTTCGGCTTGCCGAGGGGGACAGGTGATGGACCGGTCGAAGGCGTGTGGGGTTGGAACCGGCACGGGCTGGTCGGCTGGGCTCTCGGGTCGGTACAGGGCTCGGTGGATCTGCCCAGGGAGGATCCCATAGGCGCTTCCGTCGAAAGCGAAACGGGCCGTGACTGGGTCATCGCTGACGTTGACAAAGAGAAGCACCAGCCGGCGCGCGGCGGGTAGACGCCAAGCCCCGGTCAAGACCGCGTCGGTCGTCACCCACCATTCCCCTGACCATTGCCAGTCCGCCTTCACGCGGGGCAGCGGGCCGGCCAATCGCGGGGGGCGAGCCATTTCGCCGGAGGCGAAGTAGCGGCCCAACTTGGCTCGGAGCTGGACGAGTTGGCGGAAGAAGCGGGCGTTTTCTTTTTCGTGCACGAGGCCGGGGTCGAGCCAGCCGAGTTGTTCGCCGAAGACCAGTTGTTGACCCGCCTTCATGCGCAGCGCGAGGTCCTTGGTTGGCCCTCCTCGGTAAGCGCGGCCGAACATCTGGATGGCACCGCCGTACACGGCTGGGAACACGGGGACCTGGCCGTCATGTTGCCAATGCCAGGTGAGGTAGCCATCGAACCAGCGGACGAACGGCTCGCCGTTGCACTCGGTGGTGAGCATGGTGTTGGTGGGCAAAGCCTTGCGGATGGTTTCGAGCATGTGCCAGTAGCCTTCGTTCCACCAATGGCCACCGCCTAGGGGGTGGCCGTGCGTAGGGTCCAGGCAAAGTGTGGGAGCGGCGGCGGCGACCTGGTCAATGTAGACCGCACTGGTGCGTTCGTTCTGGAGGAGGCGAAGCACGAGATCACGCACCTGGCGCTGCCAGAGCGTCGTAGCGGGACACATGGCCGCAAGCTGGACGGGCAGGCCATTGGTTTCTTTGCTGCCGTAGCTCTCGAGGTAAGGCGTGCCGTCTTCCTTTTTCGTCGCGGCCGGCAGGGCTCGCCGGCTGAACTCGAAATCCTCCGCCCCGCGGTCGCGGGAGTCCCACAGCCGGCCATTGATGTAGGGCATGACGAAGACGTTGGACTGCTGGAGTTCGGCCACGCCCTGCGCGAAGCCCTCCTTGGTCGGGAAGTAGTGGGGATAGTCGTTGTCGAAAGGGATCTGGTGCCAGTCGTACCAGTGGAATCCGACCGGCAGACCGAGGTATTTCTGGAACTCGAGCACGGCCGGCACACAGGCGGTCGGAGGGCCGCCCCCGAGCGCCCAAGCGTGCAAGGTGCGCATCCAGGCCGGGGTGTCTGCCCGGCCTTCGGCCACGAGAGGCGGCCACCAGCGCGCCTGTTTCTGGACCCAGGACTTGTAGATCGTGGCGACGTCAAACCAATCGCCACGGAACAGTTGCCAAACCGCCTCGCCGGCGAGGGTGAAATCGTTGCCTGCCTTGCCCAGGTCTGACGCGGGATGATCGAACAGCAGGCGGACGCTTGCCGTGGCAGGGTCACTGTCGAGCTGGAGGTCTTTCGTGCTTCCCCACGGGTCGTGGACGGCCAGGTAAAGGCCCGTGCGCGGGTCGGTTTCACGATAAGCGGCCAGCCACTGCATGCTGCACCAGCCGCCTGGATAGTTGCCTCGGTATTTGAAGCTGCGCTGCCAAAGTCCGCGCTGCACCTCACCTGGCCCACGTGGAAACAGGACGGCCGCCTCAGCGCCCAGGTCCCCCAAAGCGAGTTGTGGGAAGACGACCCGCCAGAGGCTCCATTCCGGCGAGCCGTTTTCGACCCGCAGCCCCCAGCGGAGGGCGTGCTGGCCTGGGTCACAGGTGGCGACCGCGCGAACGGTGATGGCTGGTCCGGCGGGGTGATCGGCGGATTCCCAAACTAATTCGAGCCCGGTCGGTGAGGCTTGGGCTTGGACGGCTTGCCATCCGGCGTCGGCGTGCAAGCGAGTCTCGGCTCGGGTGGTCGCGTGGCGCAGGCTCAGGGAGAAGAGCGGCGGCGGGTTGGTAGCGAGGAGAGTGCGGCCGCTGGCAGCGTCCCCCAAGTGCGCGACGGACACGCCGCGGGTGGTCACGCTGAGTCCCAGGACCAGGTCACCCGCCTTCACCTCGAGCGGTGTGGGGGAGCTGCTGGGGGCCGGTGGGGTGTCGCCCAAAGTCGGTCGGGACAATCCGGCTGCCCCGACGGAGGCGGCCGCCAGGGTGATCGAGAGCAGGCGCATGGGAGTGGGAGGGAGGGGATGGGGATCGGTTCAGCGCGTTAGTACAGCGTGAAATTCACGCCGGTGCCCAGCGGCGCAGGCGGGTTAGGTTTGCGGCCGCGTTCATTGCGGTAGACATAGACGGCGGTGGAGGCGCGCGTGGTGAGCAGCACGTCCGGCACGCCGTCGCCGGTAACGTCACCCACCAAGCCGAGCATCTCCGCCGCCTCAGGCGCCCGGGGATCGCCCAGGTCGGCGGCGTCCATCTCGAACCGGGCCAGCAAGCGGCCGTGACCGTCGTACAGGGCGCGCGGCTCGGCCACGAGGATCTCGTCGAGGCCGTCGCCGGTCCAGTCGACGAGGGCGTGATGGCGGGCGTAGTCGGTCATGATTTCGCCCAACCGCTGTCCGCGCTCGTCGAGGATCCACAACGGCCCCTGTCCCCACGGGCGATGATCGACGTCCACGACCAGGTGTTGTCCGGGGACGTCGGCCCGGACGCGGCCGACATCGACCGACTCGAAGTGGTGTCCGGAGAGCTCCCACACGGGTCGGCCGAGGCCATCGAGGAGGGCGAGGTTATTGGCGCCGCAGTAGGTCATGACGAACCGCGATTCGGCCGGTGTCGGGGCGAGGCGCACCGCACGGAAGCAGTCGCAGTGGCCACGGGCGACGTCGACGGCGGTCGAGCCGGCCACCCAACGAGTGGAGCCGTCGGCGTTGAGCGCCGCGTAGCCGGCAAGGACCTCGTCGCGGCCGTCGCCGTCCAGGTCGATGGGGACTGGCTGATGGGCGGTACGGTGGCCGCCGGGCAGTGTGACGGTCCAGAGCAAGTCGCCCGCCTGGGTGAAGGCCCAGATTTGGGTGTAGCGAGTCTTGACGAGGTAGTCGGTTGCCCGCGGGCCACCGGAGAGGTTGGCAAAGACGAGGCAGTCGGTGGCGTCGTGGGGCAGGGGCAAGCGGCGTCGTTCCCGGCCGGAGCGGCCGTCCAGTTCGACGAGGGCACGCTCGGCGCAGAGGACGACCTCGTTTTGGTTGTCACCATCCCAATCGTAGATCTGGCAGGCGACATCGTGGTGGAGTTTCTTCCGGCCGACCTTGGGATCGCCCCAGCGCCAGAGGACTTGCCCATCGAGTCGTTGGGCGACCACGGCGCTGGTGTAATGGACGTCGTTGCGATCCACGTTGCGGGCGCTGACGAGTTCAGCCGTGCCGTCCCCGTCGAGTTCGCCGGCCACGACCCAGGCGCCGGCATAATCTGGATCCAGCGCCACGCGTCGCCAGGGACGGACCACGGGCACCGTGGGGCTCGGGTGGGCGGAGGGATCCTGTGGGTGGCTGCTTAAGGCTGGCGGCGTCTGGCTTGGCGCGGGGGTGGGGGTGAGGGGCGGGGGAACGGCGGCGAGCGCGGCACTTGCGAGTGGGAGCAGGGTCACGGCGAGCGTTAGGGAAGCGACTTCAGCACGCCATGGTCTGGGAGGCTTCATGGAGAAGGTTGACGCCAAGGTGGTTGGCGCGCATGGGGGACAAGAACTGGTAGCAGGGCGCGACCGCTGGGCGCGCCGAACCAGGCAGGTCATCGGGCCCGAGCGGCCGGCCCGGCGGTCCGGCCGGTCGAGGTAAGGCCGGTTGATGGGGATGGAGGCAGCGGAGCGAAATGAGTCTGGAACGGGATGGTTGGTCACGGGTAGCGGCCGTCCGACGGCATGCGGCGTCAACCGGCGGCAGCGGAGCGGAGGTCTTCGGCGGCGGCCTTCCAGACGGGTAGTCGTTCCCATAGGCCCAGTTCTTCGAGGTAGGTCGCGGCCAGAGCCGGTGCTGACTCGACGGGCAGGTCCGCTGGACAATGCTCGATCGCATCGGCCGCGTGCACGGCGGTCAACGGGCTGAACCGGGTGTCGCCGGCTAGCCACGGGGTGTGATGGAAACCGACCGCCTCGACCAAGGGCGACGGCAGGCCCCAGAGGCCCAACAAGTAGGCGCCAACGCCGGCGTGATTGGCGCGGAAGGACTCCTCTTCGACTTGGCAGAGGGGCGTGCCGGATTGTCGGGCGCGCCTGAGGACGTCGAGGTAGGTATCGGTCAGGTTCGCGGCGAGGATCATTTTGCCGACGTCATGGAGGAGTCCGGCGGTGCGGGCTTGATCCTGCTGTTCGTCGCTGCCGCCTTCGAGCTGGACGATGCGTTTGGCCAGGCTGCTGGTGCGGAGGCTATGGTTCCAGACCTGGGTCAAGGGCAGTTCGCTGAACTGGGCTTCGTCGTAGGTCGAGAAGATATGGATGGTGAGGGCCAGAGATCGGATGACGTTGACGCCAAGGAGTTGGACGGCTTCTTTGGCGTCGGAGACGGTGCGGGCCATGCCGAAGAAGGCCGAGTTGACCAGTTGCAGCATTTTGGCGATGAGGCCCGGGTCGGAGCCGATGATGTCGGCGATCTGGTCGATGGAGCAATCGGGTTTTTCGAGGGCATCGAGCATCTCGAGGTAGACGGTCGGGACGCTGGGCAGCGCGCTGATCTGGCCGACCAACGCGCGCAGTTCCTCGCTCAACATGCGGTCCTGGAAATGCCGGATCCGCTCCAGGGCGGCCTTGAGGGTGGGGATATTGAAGGGTTTGGCCAGGAACTGGTGGACAACTGTCAACGACCGCATCACGGAGATGCGCTCGGCGTAGCCGGAGAGGATGATGCGGATGGTGCGCGGCTGGCGGCGGCGGACTTCGTCGAGCAACTCGACGCCGGTCATGTCGGGCATACGCATGTCCGACACGACCAGATCGAACATGTGTCCATCGAGCAGGGCCAGCGCAGCCTTGGGACCGACGGCGAACTTGAGGTCCCACTCGAAGCGCATGGGCTGCATCGCCAGCTCGAGCAGCTTGACCATGATCGGCTCGTCATCGACGAACAGGACGCGCAATCTCGGCTTGGCTGCGTGGGGGTCGCTGGACATCGCGTGGGTAGGCTCACTCGGGCGCGTACCGGGCGTTCGCCGCGGACTTGCCACCCAGGCGCTTGACGCCCCGGCCGGGATTGGCGGCCAGGTGCTGACAAATCTTGAACACCCCTTCGGCCTCGTCCGGCACGCCCAACGCCTGCGCCAGTTCCGCCGCCGTCGCTCCCGGTCCGTTTCGGGCCGGTTGACCTGCCGCGAAGCGATCCAGGATCCGTTGTTGCAGCCGCAGGATGGCCTCCGCGGCCTCCTTGCCCGCCTGCACGCCGGGCTGATGGTAAGCATTGATGTGAATCAGTCCCGCGTACAGACCCACTGCCCGCTCAAACAACGCGATCAAGGCGCCCACGCTGAACGCCGAGACCTCGCGCAGGGTTAAGGTGAGCGAGGGGCGGCCTTTTTCATAAAGGGCCGCGCGCGTTCCCTGCAAGAAGCCGGAAAGGTAATCGCCGCTCGTGACGCCCGGGCCCACCAGGGGACTTTCGCCGGAACGATCCCGGAGCACCTCGAGGAACAGGACGAAAAAGTTGGCGGGGCCATCGCGCAGTTGCTGGACGTAGGCGTGTTGGTCGGTCGAGCCCTTGTTGCCGTAGACCGTCAGGCCCTGGTGCACCACGGCGCCATCGAGATCGCGCTCTTTCCCGAGCGATTCCATGACCAATTGCTGCAAGTAGCGGGCCAGCAGTTCGAGCCGATCCTTGTACGGCAGGACCACCATGGCCTTGTCGCCCCGGCCGTTGCCCAAGCCATGCCAGGCCAAGGCCAACTGGGCGGCGGGGTTCTGCGTCCAATCCGGCCGGCGCGTGACGGCATCGCACGCGCGTGCGCCGGCCAAGAGCGCGTCCAGGTCCAGGCCCTGCAGGGCGGCGGGCAACAGGCCTACGGCGGAGGTCTGACTGGTGCGCCCACCCACCCAGTCCCAGATGGGGAACCGGCGCAACCACTGCGCCTGCTCGGCCAGTCGGTCGAGCTGGCTACCCGGCATGGTGATGGCCACCGCGTGGCGCTCGAAGTCGAGGCGGGCGCGTTCGTAAGCTACCTTGGCTTCCCGCATGCCATTCTCGGTCTCTTTGGTGCCGCCGGATTTCGAGATCACCAAGCAGAGCGTCTGACCGAGCGCCGCCCCCAACCCCGCCAACACCCGGTCCATGCCGTCGGGGTCGGTGTTATCGAAGAAGTGCAGGCGCAACTTGTCGCGGAGCGGGTCGCCCAGGGCGTGGCTGACGAACTGGGGTCCGAGGGCGGAGCCGCCGATACCGATCACCAGGGCGTGCTGGAAAGGGCCGCTCTGGCCGATCGTCTCAGCGCGGTGGACTTGCCCGGCAAAGTGCCGAAGCTCGGCGATCGCCTGCCGAATGGCCTGGCCAGTGGCCGGGTTGGGGGCGCGCTCAGGATCGCGCAGCCAATAATGCCCCACCTGCCGTCCTTCGTCGGGATTGGCGATGTCGCCGGCTTCGAGCCGCGCCATGGCGGCGAAAGCGCCCTTGAGCTTCGGCCCGACGTCCGCACGCTCGGCGTAATCATCCGCGAGCTGGGCCCGGCTCAGGTCCAAGGCTAGGCCCAACTCGTCGAACTCAGTGTAGCCGCGTTGGAACCGCCGCCACAGCTCTGTCTTGTTCGCGTCCATCACTAGGGCTGACTATAACCACCCGCGATCCCGGAGCCAGTCCTTACTGATGAGAGGTCGGGATAGACGACACATTGCAGGTAGGGCGCGCAGTCCTCTGCGCGCCGTAAACCACTGTGGACACAGGAAGCCGCGGCGCGCAGAGGACTGCGCGCCCTACCGCCGAGTT
>VHCO01000085.1 GCA_016871715.1 Verrucomicrobiota bacterium | reverse complement strand
CTCCCACAGGGGACGGAGAGCGGGCGTCTCGACGGAAGGCACACGCGGGCAAGATGCCCGCGCTCCCACATGGGACGGAGAGCGGGCGTCTCGACGGAAGGCACACGCGGGCAAGATGCCCGCGCTCCCACATGGGACGGAGAGCGGGCGTCTCGACGGAAGGCACACGCGGGCAAGATGCCCGCGCTCCTCCATGGGACGGAGAGCGGGCGTCTCGACGGAAGGCACACGCGGGCAAGATGCCCGCGCTCCCACATGAGACGGAGAGCGGGCGTCTCGCCCGCTGGCGCGGGGGCAAGATGCCTGCGCGCGAGCATAAACCGCTCGGCAGCGGGTTACGAGACTCGAGGGCGCTAGTGTGGGTCGGGATAGCGTGGGTGTGGGGTATGGACGGGGAGTCGGTTGACGATCCAGCGGTAGACGAGGATCTCGATCGTGACGATGGTGGCGACCACCAAGAGTTCTTTCACGGGAAAGAACTCGCGATGGGGCAGTTGCCATTGGAAGGCGAACATCGAGACGGTGAATCGGTTGGCGAGGACGCCGAGGATGGTGAGGAGAGCCGCGGTGCGGACGAGGGTCGCGCTCGCGCGGCGGACCCCCAGAACGAACAGGGCGCAGGGCAACAGGACGAACCCGAGCAGTTCGATGAGGAACCATGCTCCGTAGGTGGAGGCGAGGAGGCCCCAGTGATGTCCGTGGGCGAGGCCGACGCAGCGCAGGCCGAAGTAGGTGATCAGCACCAGCGCTGCTCCCTTGCCCAAACCGAGGGTGAGCCGGTCCAAGGCGCGCTGGTGGGCTGGGGCCATGCGGTGGGGCAACCAGCGCCGGACCAGAGTGCTTTCGACGATCACCATGGACAACCCGGCGAAGATGCTCGAGACAAAGAAGAACAGGGGTAGGTAGGGGGAATACCACAGGGGGTGCAGCTTGCCTGGGGCCAGGAGGAATAAGGCGCCCAGGGCCGACTGGTGGAGGGTTGAGAGGATGACGCCAAAGATGGTGGCGCCAACGGTGACGCGGAGGGCCCAGCGGCGGAAGCGGTCAGCGCCCAGCCACTCGAAGACGGCGGGGCAGAACTCGACGAACTGCGTGGACAGGTAGAGGGCCACGTGCCAGGCAACGAGGAACATCACCGACCCGGTGCCGAAGGCTTTGAACATCGGGTAGGGCAGGCGCCAGGGCATGCCTAAGTCCACCAGCAAATAGACCACGGCAAAGAAATAGCCGATGAACCCGGTGAGGACGGCGGGCCGGAGCAAGGGAGTATAATGCTTGAGCCCGAACAGGTAGACCGCGGACGCCATGAGGAATCCCGTCGAGGCCAACGGCACGCCGGAGAACAGTCCCCAACTTAAGAACAGGCCCCAGGGTTGGTCATCCGAGGCGTGGGTGACCGCGCCCAAACCGAGGGCGTACCGCATCACGATGAAGGGGAGGCCAGCGAAGATGACGACGGCCGCGGCGAGGTTGAACGGGGTGACCAAGTCGCGGAGGTACTGTGGCCAAGGTTTGCCGTTGAACAGATGCTCTTGCATCCATGGCCCCGGTGAGGTGGCAGATTGACCCGTCTTGCTCGTCATGGTGTGGGGTGCGGTTCAGCGGGCGATGTGGGGTCGTTGGCGGGGGGCGCCGAACGGCTCTTGGAGAACAGATGGAAACCGCCTAACAAGGCTGGCCAAGCCACGAACACCACCGGCACAGCGGAGAGGAAGCCGCGGGTATAGTCCGCGAACGGTTTGGTGCCGAGGTTCATGGGAAAGCCGAGGGCGGCGAACGGGAGTTCAGACAAGTACAGCCAGCTCGTTCCGCCGGCCTCGGTGATCCCATAGACATGGTCTTGGTACTTGCCGGGGTGTTTGCGCATGATCTCGCCCGCGAGTTTGATGAGGTCGCTGCGCTTGCCGAAGGTGAGGGCTTCTCGGGGGCAAATCGAGGCACAAGCGGGCAGGTCGCCACGCTGGAGTCGCGCGTGGCAGAAGTTGCACTTGCGGACCTTGGGGGAGGCGGGGTTGTGGTATTCGTAGGCCGGGATGTTGAAGGGGCAGGCGATCATGCAATAGCGGCAGCCGAGGCAGATGTCTTGGTTGTAGAGGACGGCGCCTTCCCGGGACTTGGTGAAGGCGCCGACCAGGCAGGCGGCGGCGCAGGCCGGCTCGTTGCAGTGCATGCATTGCTGTTTGACGAACACCGGGGGGAGGTCCGGGTCGGTGCGGGTCAAGCGGTTGACCACGGTGTAGCGGCCGGCATCGGTGCGGCGGTGGCGGTCGAAGACGCGTTGGTCTTCCGGCGGTTCGGCGAGTGGGGGGAGCTGATGGGTTTGCTGGCAAGCTTCCTCGCACTTGCGGCACCCGATGCAGAGCGTCAGATCCACCAGCATCCCGAACCGGTCCGGATAGCCGGTGAAATGCTCGACGCTAGCCACGGCCTCGGCGCGCGCGCTGCCTGGAAGGCCAAGGACGCCCGCGGTGGCTGCTAGTCCCTGAAGGAATCGGCGGCGGTTAGCTTTCATGAACGCACGGCTGGGTTAAGCGGAAGCTGAGGGTGAGTTGGGGAGCCGCGGTGGCGGGGGGGCCGGCAGCGGGCGGCGCGCGGTGTGCGTCGCTGGAGGGGGTGGGGGTTCATGGGGCCTTGAGGCGGGTGCCCGGGAGCTTGGCTGGGAAACTGATCTGTTCCTCTTCCTCGTGGCAGCCGGAGCAGGTGGGCGGTTGACGGAAGCGGCTGCCGACATGGCAATCCGTGCAGGCGGCATCCTTGTGGCTCTCGTCCAGGACAAGGCCGGTCTTGTCGTGTTGGAACTGGGGTATTTCACGATCCGAGTGGCAGTGGGCGCACGCGTCGGTCTTCTCCTCGGCGGTTTCGTGGCATTGGGCGCAAGGCGAATGATGTTGGGTAAACGTCTTGGTGCGGACGACGGAGGTTTCCGGTTTGTGGCAGCGGCTGCAGTTTTGGGCCCGGTGACAGTCGACGCAGCGGAAGCCGAACCGTTTGACGTGGTCTTGGTGTCGGAAGGTGACGAGGGCCCCGAGTTCGTACGTGGTTTGGTAGACGAGGTTGGTGGGTTCGTGGGCGTTGGGGTGGAGCGTGCCCATGATGTCCGACGGGTCCGGCAGTTTGATGGCCACGTAGTTGGCTGTCCGTTTGGCGTGGCAGACGGCGCAATCGGTCTGGTGGCTCCATTCGCGGTGGCAGTTGAGGCATTGACGGTGGTAAGCGCCGCGGAGGCCAGGCTTGGTCAGGTCGGCCGAGCCGAGCGGGCTGTGACACTCGCGGCAAGGGAGGATCCGGTGGGTGGGGTTAAAATGGTGGCAGAGGGCACAACCGCCGCTCATTTCGGTCATCTGCGCGTGCAGTTTGTGGGCAAAAACGACCGGGACATACTGGTTGGAGAGGTGGTCGATCAAGACCACTTCCGGTCCGGCGGCTAGGGTCGAGCGCGGGCAGGGCACCAGGCATGGGGCCTCTTTGCTCGGGTCGGCGCAAGTGTGGCAGTCGAGGCATTGCCGCTGGGCCGGGACGGCAGCCATGGTGCGGACCGGATCCGGGGGGGCCTCTGTCGACTGGGCGCCAAGCAGGCGGAATCCGAGCGCCGTCAGGAGGGTAAAGGCGAGCGAACGCATTTAGGTGTTGTCGGTTTGATCGCCCCGGTTGAGCCAGCGCCAGAAGACGGGAAACACGAGGAGGAAGAGCACGGCGATGACGTACTCGATGCCCTTGGTGAGGCTGATGAACTCCTGGAGCGTCTGGGGACCATTCATAGGCGTCAGTGGGGTGGGGCGGTCCGCCGAGGTCGAGGCGGGGAGGGCTTCGGGCTGGCGGCTTGGCCGAGCTCAGGTTGAGACCCTGGAGCTCGGGTGCTCACAGGGCTACCGCACGGGGGCGTAACGGGTAAGGAGCTGTTCGGACGGGGGCAGACGAGGCGCCCGGGGCGGCCACTGTTGAGCCGACGGACCGATTTCGAATTCGACGCCCGACACATCCTGCGGACCCTTTCATTCACCTGTGCCCGGTTTGCCCGGGGCGACGGTCTCATGAAGGAGAGCCGTCGCAGGCGCAAGGGTCTCTTGTCATTAGCTAATGTGTCAAGCGCGAAGTCATTGCATAAACAATCAGAATCAAGAGCAGCAAGCCCAGACCGAAGAATGAGTAGCCGAAGGAATGGGCGATCCCTTTCCAGCGCGGCCATTCGTCCTTGACGCGGAAGTCATCGAGGCGGCCTTGGGCGACGAGTCGGTCATACCAGCGCTTGCGTTCGTGGAGCAGCTCGGACTTGGAGATGCGGCCCGAGAAGATGACGGTGTCCATGGGGAACTTCTCGAGGCGGAAGTGGGTGTTGAAGAAGTGGATGGTGAAGATGAAGCCGGCGGCGAGCAGGGCTTCGTCCGAGTGGACGATCAAGGCGATGTTGATGATCCAGCCGGGCACGAATTTCGAGAAGAACTGCGGGAACCAGAGCACCAGGCCCGACACGCCGATGGCGAAGACACCCCAAAAAACCGCGAAGTAGTCGAAGCGTTCCCAATACGTCCAGCGGTCGAACTGGGGTTTTTCGCCCTTGCCGAAGAACCAGCGGTTATGGGCGACGAAGTCCCGCCAGTCTTGGAGGGTGGGGATCATGGAGTCGGGGCCGAAAATGGCGGCCCAGAGGCGTTTAGCTTGGAATTTGCCGGTGGCGGGATCGCGGAGTTGGCCCCGGTTCTTCCAGGCGGTACGGACGACCTGGAGCAGGTGCAAGCCGAAGTAGAGGAAGGTGATCAGGGCGCCGAAGTGGTGGAGGGTCCGAGCCACTTGGGCGCCGCCGATGACATCGAACATGATGCGGGCCCACTCGGTATAGTAGAACTTGAGCGGCATCCCCGTGACGACCAGCAGGAGGAAGCTGGTGACGACCAGGAAATGGAGGAAGCGATCGAAGGGTTGGAAGCGGGTGAACCATTCGTCGTCCCGTTGGACGGTGATCTTGGCGGCGCGGAACTTCTTCGAGTCGTGCCAGTAGAGATAGACGGAGCGCAGCAGCCAGAGGAGGGTGTGCAGGCCGAAGAAGGCGAACACGCCGATGAGCAGCGTGGTCATGAACACGAAGGTCCAGTACAAGGAAGGGTAGTTCTCCCGGTCGAGGGGGTTGGCGTGGGGGATGTACCTGGCGAAGCTGGCGGTGGCGTTGGCGTGGCACTGTTGGCAGGTCGTCACCACATTATCGGCGGACAGGCGGGAAGCGGGGTTGCTGGGGGGCAGGACGTCGTGATGGCCGTGGCAATCGTAGCAGGCGGCGACATCGGAGGCGACGTTCGGTTTGCCCAGGGCCATGGCTTTGCCGTGGTAGGTGTCGCGATAGTGGGTGAGGCGATCTTCGTGGCAGCGGCCGCAGCGTTTGTCGCTGACCATCTTGAAATGGCCGTTGACCGGGGGCTCGATTTCGTGGGCGGTATGGCAGTCGGTGCAGACCGGGCCGCTTTTCTCGCCGCGGAGGAGGAGTTGGCCGTGGACGCTTTGGTTATAGATGCGTTCGACTTTGACGTGGCACTTGCCGCAGGTCTTGGCGACGTTGGCCTTGTTGATGGGCGAGCTGCGGTCGACGCCGCGCTTGATGTCGTGGACGCCGTGGCAGTCGTTGCAGGAGGGCGCCACGATGAGCCCCATCTTCAGCAGCGCGCGTCCGTGGATGCTGTCGTTGTACTGAGAAGCCACCTCCGGATACCTCATTTGGTACTCTTGGGTTAGGCCGGGGTTACTGTGGCACTTGGCGCAGGTTTGGGGCAGGTTCAGCTTGAAGACGACCGACTCGGGATCGTTGATCGGCAACATGTAATGGACGTCCCGCGCGGCGGGAGAGCCATGGCAATCCGCGCAGGTGGCGGCGGCCGAAGCGCCCAGTTTTTGGCTCATGCCGTGGATGCTGTGGGCGTAGTCGTCGGCGGCCTTTTGGTGGCTGGGTTGGGGTTCGTGGCAGTTGACGCATTGGGCCGGCGGCAGGCGGCTCTCGTGGACCATGTCTTTGATGCCGACGTGGCAGTCCACGCAGTTAAGTTTGCCGTGCACAGAGGCCTGGAACCGGTCCGGGTCGAAGAGTTCGAGCGGGGGTTTGTCTTTGAGACTGCGGGTGTTGTTCGGGTCAGTGTGGCAGTCGAGGCAATCGGCGTTGGCGATGATGTCGGCTGGTGTCTCGGCGGTGGGGGGTGGGGTGTCGGGTTCAGCCGCGTGCAGGGGGCCGGCAACCCCGGCGAGGAGGAGGCCAAGGGCGACGCCGGAGACGGCTTGTGCCCAGCGGTGGCGCGTGAGGCGGAGGAGGAGAGCTAGGGCGCTATTCGCCGGTGTGGCAATCATGGCAGATGTCTCCGGGGCTGAGCTCGTCACCGGGGTGTTTGAACTCCTGTCCGTGGATATCCAGCTTGGTGAGGTCGTCGCCGGAGCCTTGGGCGAGGATAATGTGGCAGGCATTGCAGTCGTTGGCCTTGATCATCTCCTTGCCATCGGCGGTGACGTGCTTACCGTCATGACAGCGGAGGCACCCGAGCCAGTTCTTGTGGCTGATGTTGTCCGGGTAAGCGCGCCAGTCGGCCTTCATTTCCGGGAAGAAGTTGTCGCGGTAGATTTGTTGGACGGCGGCGATGGCTTTGGCGACGCGCGGGTCTTTGGTGCCGTCCGGATAGCGGCCGTTGAGGATGGTGGCGATTTGCTGGAGGCCCTCGGTCTCGGTTTCGTAGGGCTGGACCAGGGCGTGGACGGCGTTGGCCTTGATGGAGGGGAGCGTGGGGTCGATCGAGCCGAGGGACATGGCCAGGTTGACCGCGTCGCTGGGCGTCTCGAACACATGCGCTGGGCGGTTGTGGCAGTCCATGCAATCCATGACCCGGATGTCGGCCTTGCGGATCTCGTTAGTGAAGCCGGGGCTGCGGTATTCGCGCACGACACCTTGGGGATCGATCAGGCGGACCCAAGGGATCTTCTGGCGGGTGGCGTCGGTGGCATAGTACTCGACGCGATTGCCCACGTTCATATGCCAATGGATACCGCCCACGGGTCCATGGGTGGGGTCGGCGCCACCGACCTTCATCAACATGCGGATGGTGTGGACGGTGTTGCTCTCGTCACTGAGATAATAGGTGAAGGTGCGGTCGAGGTTACCGACGAACTTCTTGGGCCAGTGGCACTGTTCGCAGGTTTCCTGCGCGGGCCGGAGGTTCTTGATGGGGGTGGGGATGGGGCGGGGGTATTTCTTCTGCAGGGTGGCGTAGACCTGGTAGGTGCCCGAGAGTTTCGAGCGGACGAACCAGGTCGCGCCGGGTCCGATATGGCAGGCGGTGCACGAGACGCGGGCGTGGGGTCCTTGCTGGTAGGTCACCATCTCCGGCTTCATGACTTGATGGCAGGCCTGGCCGCAGAAGGTCGTCGACTCGGTGAAGTGGTAGGTATGGTAGCTGCCCATCGCGGTGAACAGGAGAAACAAGGCCGCGCCGCCGGCGAAGTAGGCCAGGATCCGGCGGTCCCGGGGATGGGAAAGATCGATCTCGAGCGGGGGAGCCGCGCTGCCGGCACGGCGGATGGCGCGTCGCTCCCAAAGGGCGCCACCGATTGCCAAGGCCAAACCGAAAATCAGAAAGGCCGGCGCGACGAAGAACGTCAGGATGCCGACGTAGGGGTTGCCGAAATGGGCGAAGAGATCGATCGTGAACAGCAACAGAAACGCAAACAGGCTGGCCAGCATGATGACGGCGCCTGTGAGCGTGATCCAGTTGCGGAACATGCCGCCGCGAGAGGTTCGCGCAGGGGAGGGCTGGGAGTTCATGTTTCCGAGTTCAAGGGCAATGATGGTGCGGTCATAATTCGGCGCGGCGCAGCCCTGCACGGCGGCTTCGGCGCCGATCCGGCAGACCGGTTCGAGGCCAAGGCGTGGCGGGCCAAGACGCCGCTTACCGTGGCCGGGTGGCGCCCTTGCGGCTGCTCATGGATTGGCCAATCGTTTACATTTCTTGGTGTGGTTAATTCAACGGAGGTGTAGGGTTCCAGACTCTTATGCTCCCGAGTGGTGTGGCGAGGCTTCGGCGGTTGGTGCCACGACAAGAACTTGAACCTGGCGAGGCCAAGTTCGGTGGGTCGCCCTAGGCACTCGGTGGGGCGCGGGTCGTTAGACTCGCTGGGCAGAAGTGACCGTCTGCGCTGCACCTGTGGGCGCTGCACCCTGCTCAGGATTCGGGGTTTGGCCTGGTAGGGCATCGGCCAGTTCGCAGAGAACCTGGTAATACTCGTCGGTCGATAGGCCGAGGGCGCTGGCACCGAAGGTTTCGGCGGCGTCCGGGGTGGCGAAGGGGCCGTAGTTGATGAGGACGAGTTGGTACAGGGCCAGGTAGGCCACGCGGTCGAGTTGGGTTTGGAAGGAGGGGTGGACGAACAGGGTGTAGCCGTCTTCGGGCCGATCGCCGCACGGTACCGGATGGGCGCATTCGCCGGGCTCCAACGGGCCGGAATCGAACTGGATCGTCCAGGGGTAGCGGATCAGGGCGCGGTCCGCCTGGAGTTGGAGGAGTTGGGTCCAGCCCAGTCGGGGGCCATACTTAGCGCGGATCTCCTCTCCTTTGGCAGCCGCGTGGGAGTTGAGCGAGTCGTGGGCTGGGGTGGGGGAGGGGTGGGGCGGGTTGGACATGGACATGACCTCTCGTGGGCGAGCGGGTCCACGGGCGAGGGCGGGGGCGGTCAGTCGCGGCCCTCGTTGGCCTGGCTGAGCGTGCCGAGGAGGATGGGCACGGACATGCGGAGGAAGATCGTGTAGCAGAGCAAGCCGAAGGCCCAGATGCCGAAGCAGATGAGGGTTTCGTTGAGGGTAGGGGTGTACTCGATCATTTCGCCCAACGGGGTGGGGATGAAGCCAGGGATGACTAGGCCCATGCCCTTCTCGATCCAGATGCCGACGATGCAGAGGACGCAGGTGAGGTTCAACCAGCGGAGGCTGCGGCTGAGGGGGAGCAGGAGCAGGACCATGGCGATGACATTGAAGGCGATGGCCGTCCAGATCCAGGGGACCAGCGCGTGGTAGCCGTGCAACCCGACGTACAGGTACTTCGAGGAGGCCACGTGGAGGTTGCCGGAGTAGAACTCCTTGAAGACTTCGTTGATCAAGAGGAAGACGTTGATCAGCATCGAGACCTGCACGATGCTGCGGAGGGTGAGCAGGGCTTTATCGGTGATGCGGTAGGCGGTGACACGGCGGATCACTTGGAGCGCCAGGATGATGAGGGCCGGGCCGGCCGTGAAGGCCGAGGCCAGGAAGCGCGGTCCTACGATGGCGGAGTTCCAAAAGGGTCGACCGCCCAAGCCGACGTACAGGAAGGCCGTGACGGTGTGGATCGACACGGCCCACACGATGGCGATGAACACGAAAGGGATGTAGAACCATTTGGCGGGTTTACGACCCTGGTAGCGGCAGTAGAGGAGGTAGCCGCAGATGTGGATGTTGAGCAGGAGATAGCCGTTGAGCACGATGACGTCCCAGCTCAACATCGAGGCGGGAAAGTTGAACTGGCCGATGCCGGGGATCAGGTGCCAGAACCGGTCGGGTCGGCCCAGATCGACCGTGACGAAGGCCAGGCACATGAGGATGGCTGCTACGGCCAACAATTCGCCGAAGATGACCAGGTCGTGGAGTTCCTCGTTGTTGTAGATGTAGACGGGGATGACCATCATCACGGCCGCGGCGGCCACGCCGACCAGGAACGTGAAGTTGGCGATGTACACCCCCCAGGAGACCTCATCAGTCATGCCGGTTACCAGGAGGCCGTGGACGAATTGCTTGGCGTAGGCGTTAAGGCCGAGGAGGCAGAAGACCGTCAGGACGCCCATCCAGGCGTAGTAACGCCAGTCGCCCGCGAAGGCGATCCGGCTGCAGCGCCCGAGGAACACCAGGTAATTGCGAATGGCCCGGTTCATACGTCGAAGTAGTAGTAAAACCTGGGCGAAGTCCCGAGTTCCTCCTTCAGTTGGATGAACACGCGCTTGTGCTTGAGGATGTACGACACTTCACTCTCGGGGTCGAGGATGTTGCCGAACTTGCGCGCCCCGGTGGGGCAGACTTCCAGGCAGGCGGGGTAGCGCCCCACCCGGGTGCGCTGGATACAGAAGTGGCATTTCTCCATGACCCCTTGGCGGCGCGGGCGGTTGCCCAGGTAGGCCATGTCCGGATTGAGCTGGCCCTTAGGGATGGACGGCCGGGTGAAGTTAAAATGGCGCGCCCAGTAGGGACAGGCGGCGGCGCAGTAACGGCAACCGATGCACCAGTCGTAGTCGATCACGGTGAGCCCGTCAGTCTCTTGCCAGGTGGCATGGACTGGACAGACTTTGACGCAGGGCGGGTTGCGGCACTGCTGGCACTGGACGGGCATGTAGAAGTGATCTGGCTCCGGCACCCATTCGGGCGCGTAGTTATGATCGGCCTTCTCCATATCGAGCGAGCCGTGCGGCAGGCGCAGCACTCGGATATACTGCACTTCCGGGGTGCGGGAGAGGTTATTCTCCGCCACGCAAGCGTGGACGCAGCGCCGGCATCCGATGCAGCGGGTCAGGTTGTGGGCATAGACATACTCGACTCCCGTCAAGGGCTTGACGTCGCGGACTTGGGGGCGAACGCCGTACTCGCGTTCGACTTCGGCCTCGATGCGCCTGAGGATGCGCTCCATCTCGGCGGGAGTGAGTTCACGGTAGTATTTCTGCAGGAACTGGTCCAGGGTGGGGAAGTCGTCGAGGTGGCGCAGGGGCGCCAGGGCGGCTGCTAGGGCGGCCAACCCGCCGCCGAAGACGGCCGAGGCGCGTAGGAAACTCCGACGGGTCAACGCCCGAGGTGAGGCGGTGGGCGGATGGGGTGGAGTGGGTTGCGGATCGCCCATGGGTTAATGCGGGGGTTGGGGGTGGGCGGTGGGGATGTCGACGGGGCGGAGGGGGTAAGGGCCGGGCCCGACCTTCTGCTGGGGAAAGGCTGGGGCATGGGGGTCGTGGCAGGCGACGCAGGCTTGGCGCAGGCGCGGACCGAAGGAGTCGTGCCAGTGGCCGTTGGCGCGACCGTGGGCGCCGGCTTCCCAGTCGCGGTAGGTTGGGCCGTGGCAACTGCCGCAGAGCGGGGTGCTTTCGGCCAGCTTCAGTTCTCGCCCATCCCGCGTTTGCAGCAGGTCGAGATTGTTCTCGTTGTGGCAGTTGAAGCAGTTGTTGTTGCGGTTGTGGCTGCCGTGGTGGAGTTGGATGTCCTCGTGTTCTTCGGGGATCAGCAGGTTTTGGTTTTCGTCAAAGCGGAGTTGGGGCGGTTTCTTGCGGTCGTGGCAGATGTAGCAGTCCCAGTCGGAGGGATCCGCTCCGGCGGCGATCTGGTCGGCGATCGATAGCCGCACGGTGGCGGTGTTGGTGAACTGCGGATCGACGGGCGGGATCTCGGTGAGCGCGAGCGGGCGCCCCCATAGATCGAGCAAGAAGGCCAGGGTCAGGGCCAGAAACGCTACCGTGAGGGCATTCAAGGCCTGCGAAGTTCTCGGTTCAGGGTTCATGGCCTCAGAGGTGTCCTGGCGGCGGGGTTACACCCAGTCCCTCGTCGTCCGGCGCGTTCGAGGGCGCCAGCGCATTGGCTCAGGGCGTTGGCGCGCCCGCAGTCGTACCTCGGAGCGGTCCACAGCCTGATGAGGTTGCCGGGCATCATGGCCGGGTGCTGGGCGGGTGTGGCGCGCTCAACCGGCCTTGGCAGGCACCGAACTGCGGTGCGGCACGTGCCCGCTGGTGGGGAGCCGTTCCGAGAGGAACAGTTTGACCAAGACGACCAGGATGACGAAGGGGAGAGCCAAGAGGACGAGCCCCATGAACCAGCCTTCCACGCCGGCGAACTCGAGCTTGTAGCCCATGACACCCCGGAGGCTCTTCGAGAACAGTTGGCCGCCAATGACGACATTCCAGCGCATGGCCAGCACGCCGATCAAGATCATCACGGCACTGCCGAAGTAGAGCCGCCGGCGGATGAGTTCGGGCACCCGTTTGCGCCAGAGCTGCAACGCCCCGAGGATGAGGAGGGGGAGGAGCGTGCCGATCAGGGCCTGGCCGATGCTCAGGGTGTAGAAGAGTTTCTCGCGGGCCATGTACTGCATGACCTGGAAACCTTCCTCGGCGAGGTAGACGCGGTGGATCCAGTCCAGGGCCTCGACGGCGGCGTCGAAGACGAGCGCGTAGAACAGGAACATGCCCATGGTATCCAGGCAGCGCATCTCGACGGTGCGACGCCGGACCCAGGTCAGGACCATGTAATTGAAGACGCAGAGGGCGATCCCCGAGACGATGGCCGAGAGGATGAAGATGATGGGCATGAGCACGTTCCCCCACCAGGGGTTGGCCTTGATCGAGCCGAAGATGAAGCCGACGTACCCGTGTAACAGGAAGGCCGAGGGGATGCCGATGATCGAGAGGAAGCGGCCGGCTTTGAGGTCCAGTTTCACAGCGGCATCCGATTCGTCCGTGACCCCCAGCGTGAAGGCGCGATAGACGATGCCGCGCCAGCCCGTCTCGGTCTTGGACCACTCGACGAAGTCCTGGCGGTAGTCGAACCACAATTCGAGCAGCAGCACGGCCATCAGGTACCAGGCATAGACGAAGCCGAACATCGCCATTGGCGAGCTGAAGTGTGGGGTCATCATGATGGCGAAGCAGCGCTCGGGATGGCCCAGGTGGAACAACAGCGGCAGGGTCGCGCACAGCAAGAAGGCCAAGGCAGTCAGCAGCGACAACCGGTAGACCGGTTCGAGGGGTTTGACGTCGAAGACGCGGACGAGGGAGGCCATGATGAAGGCTCCCGCCACCAAACCGGTAATGTAAGGGTAAAGGACGATGAGGACACCCCAGAGAGGATGCGGGCTGGCCTCGTTGGGATAAACGAAGCCCTCGAACTGCGGCATCACCTCGAAGACGACTTGGGCGAGTTCGTTGGTCATGTTAGCTCACCTCCTTGTCCAGGCCGGCATAAACGACCCGCGGCTCGGTGCCCAGGTGGGGCTTGAGCGCTTGGACGCGATTTTCCGCATAGAACTTTTGCAGCGCTTCATCGGCCACCGGATTCTTCAAGTCGCCAAAGAGCCGAGCCTCGGTGGGGCAGACCTCGACGCAAGCCGGCCGCAGCCCCCGCGTGATGCGGTGATAACACAAGCTGCACTTGTCCGCGGTCCGCGTATAGGGATTGAAGAAGCGGCAGCCGTACGGGCACGCTTGGATGCAAAAGCCGCAGCCGATGCAGTATTTGGGATCGACGAGGACGGCGCCATCCGGCGCGTCGAACGTGGCCCCGACGGGGCAGACTTGGGCACAGGGCGAATGAGCGCAGAGGTTGCAGAGTTTGGGGACGAAGAACGAGTGTTGGATGGACTCGCGCTTGACGGGCGGCTCCGGGAAGCCGTTCATGCCGCCGTTGGGGGAGTCAACCAGCACCTCGCCGCGGGCCACGGCAGAGCCGGGTTTGGGCTGGGTGATGATGTAGCGCTCGATCCAGGTGCGGAAGTAGTTGGGGCCTTCGGGGACGCGGTTCTCCTTCTTGCAGGCCTCGGCACAGAGGCCGCACCCGATGCAGCGGTTGACGTCGATCGCCATCACCCAACGGTGCTGAGTGGGGTCGTACCCTTTGGCGGCGCCGGGGGCGACTCGCAACTTCTGCACGGCGGCTTTGACCGTGCGCGCCACCGGCAAGGTCATCAATCCGGCTAGGGCGGCGCCCAGCTTACCTAGGACTCGGCGTCGTGTCAGCGGCGGTTTCATGGCACCTCGTTCGGTTGGTGGGGCAAGTGGCACTCGGTGCACTTCTCCCCAGTGTAGTGAGTTCGGCTGTTGATCTGTTTGTGCCATTTGGGTCGTGAGGGGTTCTCCTCGTGGCAGCGCACGCAGCGGCTGAATCCCAGGATGGCCATCTTGACGTCCGGGTCTTCGGCGTGGGCCTGGCCGGAGCCGTGGCAGGCTTCGCAGGAGACCGACTTGTGCTCGGCTTGGGCGACCTGTTGATATTGCTCACTGTGGCATTCCTCACAGGCCTTCTTGCCGGCGTAAACCGGTTCGAGGCTGGCCAGTTCCTGGAGCACATCCCCACGATAGAAACCGAACTGGCCGAACGAAGGCGGCGTCAGGAAATACCGCGCTACCAGGTAGACCGCCACGATGGCGATGGTCAGCAGCACCAGCCGCAGGATTTGGGGCGGCAGGCTGAAACGAGACTCGCGAGACGACGCCATAGTTCAAGACTCCTTTCCGATCCGAAGCTCGCGGCCCAAGGCGGCCGGCGTGCGGGTCGCTACGGCGCTCGGCCCAAGTTGAAGTTGCGCTTTCACTAATGGGAGGCTTAAGCCGGCAGGCACGTGTCGGCTCCACCGGAATTGGCCAGCCCTACCCATTTCTTGCGCACAGCAGAACCGCGGTTGGCCCTGCCGAGATCGGGTTCGAGGCCAAAAAACCGAAGGCCCGCTCCGGCGCAGGGCCCGAGCAGGCCTTCGGATACACTCGTCCGCGCCGCGGTAGCGCGGCGGGGAGGGTTACTTCTTGAATTTCCGGATGTAAGCGATGAGCGCTTTGATCTCCTCATCCGTCACGCCCTCGGTCGGCTTCATGAGCACGGTGTCGGTGCCCTTCTTCTTCACGCCTTCCTTGATGGCTTTGAACGCAGCGTCGTCCTTCATCTCCGCCTGGACTTTGGCGTTGGTGTAGTCCTTGACGTCGAGTTTCTTGCCCATCTTGGTGTTTCCCGTGCCGTCCTTAGCATGGCACTTGGCGCAGTCTTTATCCCAGATGGCCTTTGCGTCGGCGGCTTGGGTCGAGCAAAAAGCGGCGATGGTCAGCGTGGCAGTGATAACGAGTAGTTTTTTCATTTTCGATTCCGATATTTAGTTGGCCTAACCGTCAGTGTCAAGGGACGGTTTTTGAGGTGCGAACATTCAAACGGGGGCACGTCTGGTCCTGGCATCTGCGGTCCGGGGTGCCCGCTTGGCTAGGGCGTGGGCATGGAGAACGCTAGCCAGGCTTGACCTCGAGGCGGAAGTGAGGAGGCGCAGGGCCGGGCAGTTAAGATCGAGGGGCCAAGACATAACACCCGGGCTGGAGCGCCCGGGTGTGAATCCGTTGCGGAGAAAGTGCGGCTTGGGGTGGAGCCTACTTCTTGAACTTCCGCATGTAAGCCACAACGGCCTTGATCTCGGCGTCCGTGAGACCCTCGGTGGGCTTCATCAGGACCTTGTCGGTCTTGGGATCCTTGAAGCCGTCTTTGATAGCCTTGAACGCGGCCTCGTCCTTGAGCTCGGCCTGCACCTTGGCATCGCGGTAATCCTTGGCGCCCATCTTCTTGCCCATCTTCGTGTCGCCGCTGCCGTCGGTGGCGTGGCACTTGGCGCATTCCTTGGTGTAGATCTCCTTGGCGTCGGCCGCTCGCGCCGAGCACACCGCGCCGACGACCAGGCTCAGGGTGAGTACGATTAATTTATTCATACGATTCGTTTATGTTTAGTGCGTTTCTTCAGACTTCGGGCTCATTGACGTGGCCCGCGCCCAACTCATTCAATACATCTACGAAAATTGCCTGACTGTCCACAGTTTTTAGCTATTCGAATGGCTTGGCGGCCTCCGCTCGCCCGGTTCCCACGGCGGCGGGACGAGGTCTGCGGGCCGCTCTGTCTTTACTCTGGGCCCGGCATGCGGCTAGAGTCTTGGGATGTCTGAGCCTTCGAAAGGGCGGGTGATTGTGGGTCTGAGTGGGGGGGTGGACTCCTCCACAGCGGCGGCTTTGCTTCAGGGGCAGGGCTACGAGGTCATCGGGATCACGCTCAAGCTTTGGCCGCAGGACTGCATTTCGCGGGCAGAGGACAAGTGCTGCGGTCCCCAAGCGGTGGCCGACGCGCGCGCGGTGTGTGGCCGGTTAGGGATCCCCTTTTACCTCGTGGATGAGGCGGCCGAGTTTCGCGAGCAGGTCATCGAGTATTTCGCCGGAGAATATCGGGCAGGGCGCACGCCCAACCCTTGCGTGCTGTGCAACGAGAAGCTTAAGTTTGGTACCTTGCTGTCTCGGGCACGCAAGCTTGGGGCCGCTTGGGTAGCCACGGGCCACTATGCACGGACGGAGTTGGACGAGGCGAGCGGGCGTGTTCTGCTAAAGCGGGGGGCGGATCCGCGGCGGGACCAGAGCTACTTTTTGTTCTCGCTGAGGCAAGAACAGTTGAGCCGGGTGCGTTTTCCGTTGGGTGATTTGTTGAAGTCGGACACGCGCGCGGTGGCGCGGGAACGGCGGCTGAAGACGGCCGAGAAAGAAGAGAGCATGGAGATCTGCTTTGTGCCGGGCCAGGATTACGGCCGCTTTTTGACTGAGGCGAAGCTGGTCGAGAAGCGCCGGGGCGAGATTGTGGATGTCGAGGGGCGGGTGTTGGGCTACCACGAGGGGGTTGCATTCTACACGGTAGGGCAACGCAAAGGGCTGGGCGTGGCCGCGGCGAGTCCGCTCTATGTCTTGGACTTGGAGCCGGAGCGCAACCGGGTGGTCGTGGGGGACGGCTCGGCGTTGTACCGCCGGGACTTGGTCGTGGAGCGCTGCAATTGGATTCCGTTCGAGACGCCGCCGCCGCGGCTGGAGGTCTTGGCGAAGATCCGCTACAACCACCCTGGCACCAACGCGACGGTGACCCCACTGGCGGAGGGGCGTGCGCGGGTAGAACTACACGAGCCCCAACGAGCGGTTACTCCGGGTCAGGCGTGCGTGTTCTATCAGAACGACCTGGTCATGGGTGGCGGGTGGATTGTACGCTCTGGGAACGAGTGTCGCGCGCAATGAAAACGGCTTCGCGGTTTTGCATTGTTCTGGTGACCGCCCCCAATCGGCGGACGGCTCGGGCTTTGGCGCGGGCGGCCTTGGAGGCTCGCTTGGCAGCGTGCGTGAATCTGCTGTCTGGGCTCGAGTCGCACTACTGGTGGGCGGGGAAAATCGAATCGGGAGCGGAGGTGCTTTTGGTGTTGAAGACGACGACCGCGGCGTTGGCTGCGCTCGAGAAGTGCCTCCTCGATCGGCATCCCTACGACACGGCGGAGTTTGTCGTCTTGCCGTTGAACGGCGGCAGCAAGCGGTATTTGGACTGGTTGTTGGCCAGTGTGCGCCCCTGAAGTGAATGAAGTGAGGGGCGGCAGGGCGCTGAGACGGTCGACAGGGCGCAAGTTCGCTTCGGCGAGGGGTGTGCTGCGACTGCGGGCAGGGCAGGGAGGGCGGCGCGAGTTGGGGGCGGTTGGGAGTTTTTTTGGCACAAAACGCGCTTTACATCGAGGTGGTGCAAGATAACCTGGCGCCGAAAGATTCGAGACATTATGCGTAGCAAGTTTTCCGTATTCGCCATGGCCGCCTTCGTTGCCCTGCTGGGCACTGCCTGCAAAGGTCCAGAGAAGAAACTGGGCCGCGGGATTACGAACCTGACGGAGTTTGGGCGCGGGGGGGAACTGCGGCGCAGCGTCGAGCAGACGGCGCTTTGGGATGGGCCTTCGGCGGCGTACACGACGGGCGTGATCCACGGGATCAACCGCAGCCTGGTCCGGACGGTCGTGGGCGCCTTCGAAATCGCGACGTTCCCTTTCCCGAGTTACGATCCGTACCTCAAGCCGGGTAATCCCATCCTTCCGGACGCTTCCGTCGATCCGGTATACCCTGCCAGCTACGCGCCTAATCTGCTTTCCGACTCGACCTTCGAGCCCGACGCCGCTCTGGGGTTCACGGGCGGCGACATCTTCCCGTTCATCCCGGGCAGCCGATTCCGCATCTTCGATTACTGAGTCGAGTCCGCTTTCGGGCGCCGACAGTCGCTGTTGGCGCCTTTTTCGTTTATGGCGTTCGAGTTGGCGTCGCCCTGCAAGGTCAACCTGCTCCTGAACATCTTGGGCAAACGGCCCGATGGTTTTCATGAACTGGAGACCGTTCTCTACCCGGTTGATTTGCACGATCGCCTGAGCTTCGAACGAGGGCCGAGCCGAATCGAACTGACCTGCAACCATCCCGCGTTGCCGGTCGACGCCTCGAACCTGGTGCACCGCGCGGCGGAAGCGTTTCTCCGTGCCGCAGGCGTGCCCGCCGGAGTGCGTATCCATCTGGACAAGCGCCTCCCGCTCGCCGCCGGTTTGGGCGCCGGCAGTGGGAACGCCGCTGCGACCTTGCTGGGCCTGAACCGGCTGTTCGACCAGCCCCTTTCAGCCCAGCAGTTGGCGAACCTGGCTGTTGGCCTTGGCTCGGACGTACCGTTCTTCCTGCAATCTAAGCCTGCCCTCGGCACCGGCCGAGGCGAGCAGATCCGAGTCTTGGACTGGTTCCCCGCGCTGCGGGGCGCTTGGCTGTTGCTGCTTCACCCCGGGTTCGGAGTCTCGACTGCTTGGGCGTATCGGAATCTGGCCAGGTACCCCGACGCGGTGAACGGGCGACCGGGCCGCGCCGCCGAGTTGCTCGCCCGACTCCAACGGGGCGACCTCGAGGCCGCGGGCGCGGCGTTCTACAATGCGCTCGAAACGCCCGTGCTCGAGAAGTACCCGCTGCTCGCCCTGTACCAGGAGTTCCTCTGCGAACACGGGGCCGTCGTGGCCCGGATGTCCGGCAGCGGTTCGACCACTTTCGCACTGAGCAAGAGCCGCGCAGAGGCTGAGGCGCTCCAGGCCGCCTGTGACGAGGCATTCGGGACGAACCTCTGGTCGCGAGTGGTGCCGCTGACCGAAACGGCTCGTGAGGACGGGCCTGGCTAGACCGCTCCTCTCCAGGTTCTCACACCGCCTGCTCGCTCGGTTCAGGTTCAAGGCGTCCGCGTGGCGCCTCTGAACACGTAGGCGCCGGAGCCCACCGTAAACACTGCGCAGTTGTCCTCGCGCCTGAGAAAGCGCGCCGCATCGGCTGGCCAAGCCGTGACCGCGTCCCCAGGTGCCACCACGACCCGATCGGCCGGCACATAAACCGTGGCGGTGCTGTTCGCCGGAATGCGGACCTTCAGAATCAGTCGGTTCTCGGCCAACCGCCAATCCGACTCGATGCGGCCGCGGATCGAATCGTAATGTCCGCGCGCCCAATGGACCCCTCCGCCAGGGCGGGGGCGAATGCGGAAGTGCTTGTAGGCGGGTTGCTCTTCGTCCGGGTTCAACCCGAGGATGTGGCGGATCATCCACTCGCCCACCGATCCCAGGGCCCAGTGGTTGAACGAGTTCATGCCGGCGTCCTGGAACCCGCGCCCCTGCACATAACCGTCCCAGCGTTCCCAAATGGTCGTCGCTCCGTTGGCGATCATGTAGCCCCAGGACGGGAAGGTGTGATTGGTGAGCAAGCGCCAGGCGAGCTCATCGTGCCCCGCGCGGCTCAGTTCGAGCAACATCCGGTGCGTGGTTTGAATGCCGGTGGCAACGCGGTCACGGTAGCGGTGGACCGCCTCAACGAGGTGGCGTCCGGCCACGGGTCGCTGGGCCTCGGGCAGCAGGTTAAAGTGGAGCGCCAGAGCGTAGCCCGCCTGCGTGTCACCCCGAATGCGCCCGTCTGAGCTCACGTAGGCGCGGTTGAAGGCGGCGCAGATTGCCGCGAACAGGTCGGCGTACCGGCGCGCCTCCGGATCTCGCGCGAGGACCCTGGCCATCCGCGAAACCAGATCGGTCGAGTGGGCAAAGAAGGCGGTGGCCAACACCTCGTTCGGAACCGCTGCGCCTTGCGTTGGCCACCCAGCCTGTCGAATCCAATCGCCGTTGAGCCAGTCGTTGTAGTCGTTGCCGCGGTTCTGCCGCCAGAGAAGATCGGGGTTGGCCTGGCGAATGAACTCGACCCAGCGAACGGCCGACACGAAATGCGTTGCCAAGAGGTCGCGGTCGCCATAATTCACGTAGGCACGCCAGGGAACCACGGTGCCGGCGTCGCCCCAGGCCGGGACGCCGCTGAATCGTTCATTGGGACCGTACGGGTGAGGGGCGAAGTCCGGGTAACGGCCGTCCTTGGCCTGGGCATCGCGGATGTCTTGAAACCACTTGGTGAAGAAGGCCGCCAGATCCATGTTGAAGATGGCCGTCTGCGAGAAGGCCTGGATATCCCCCATCCAACCCAGCCGCTCGTCCCGTTGCGGGCAGTCGGTCGGCACGCTCAGCAGATTGCCGCGTTGGGTCCACAGGATGTTCGTCCAAAGCCGGTTGAGCATCGGGTCCGAGCACTCGAAGCCGCCCACCTCGGGCGCGGCCGAGTTGAAGGCTCGGGCGGTGAGGGACTCGAGTTGGGGCGCACGCCGGAGGCCGGTGACCTCGACGTAACGGAACCCGTGTTGCGTGAAGGCCGGTTCGTAAACCTCGCGTCCCTGCCCCCGAGCCACGTAGCGGTCGATCTGCGGGGCACCCCGGAGGTTCGTCACATATACGGTGCCGTCGGCGTTAGTCATCTCGGCGTGGCGCAAGGTCACGGTCGCGCCTGCGTGCGCCTCGAGTTCGAGCCGGACTCGTCCCACCAAGTTCTGGCCCAAGTCGAAGACAAACACACCTGTCTGGGGCTCGGAGAGCGCGATCGGCTTGAGTTCTGCGATCGCACGAATGGGTTCGTTGGGTTGAGAGACCAGTCGCAATCGCACGGCTGGGAAGGTCGCGCTGGGCCGGAGCGCCCCAGGCTCGGGGAGGGCTGTGGGGGCGGGACGGGGCGAACTGGTTCCAGCCGCCAGCCAGCCGGAGGTGTCGTAGCCGGGCTGGTCCCAGCCCGGCAACTCCCGGCGTGCATCGTAGATCTCTCCGTCGAGCAGGTCGGAGCTCCGCAGGGGGCCGGCCTGGCTGACCTGCCAGGAATCGTCGGTGACCACACGCATTCGCTGGCCATTGGTGAGTTCGATCTCGATTTGGGCCAGCAAGTACGGCTTGGAGCCGTACACCCCGCGCAAGGTCTGGATCAGGCCATCCGACATCCCCAGGCGTCCCGCATACCAGCCGTCCCCCAGCAACGCGGCGATCGCGTTGTCCCCTTCGCATAACTGGGCCGTGACGTCGTAGGCCTGATATTGCACTCGAGTGTGGTAGTCGGTCCATTCCGGGGCGAGAATGTGGTCTCCGACCGGTTGGGCGTTCAGGCGGAGGGCGTAGACTCCCAGGGCCGTGGCGTAGAGGGTGGCTCGCTTCGCGGGGGCGGAAAGCCGAAACTCCTTGCGCAGCATGGTCACGGGTTGCGCTTCTGGACGCGTGCCGGCGCTCGACCTTTGGTGGCCATCCACCAGGAAGTGCCGGGACCAACCCGCGCTTTCCGTGCTGTCCGAGACCATCACGCGCGCGCCAAGGGCTCGGTTCGTCCCGCGCTCGAACGCTTCGAGCTCAGCCAAGGCAAAGCCAAAATCGTTGTGGGCATGCGGGCGCGATTCCGTGACCGTTAACCGGACGTAACGAGCGGTTTCGGGCGCGCAGCGGTAGACCGGCGCGTTGGTGCCCGGATCGGGGAGCGGCGCCGCGGTCTGGTCCAGCGCCAGCTTCGCGTCGCTGAAGTCGGGCAGGTTTGACAACTCGACCTTGAACCGTGCGGGGTACAGGAAACCTGGCGTGTCCGGTTGCCAGTTGAAAGGGCGCGCTGGAAACAAGCGCACGGCCTCGATCCGCCGGGGTTGGCCCAGATCCAAAACCACCCAGTGCGGTGCCAGGGCGTTGGTGGTCAAGGCTGAGTGGTAGCCGTTGCGAGCCGGGATGGTGGCCCGCACTTCGGCCGGATGCGAGATCCAGGCGGCGCGCCAATCGTCTGGCTCCAGCAGCCCCATCTGCCAGGAGGCGGGCTGGCTCCAGGCTGACGCCAGGCCGTCGCCGTCCCACGCGCGGACCTTCCAGTGGACCCGCTGCCCCGAGCGCAACGGTTGGCCGGCGTACGCGATGTGGAGGCTGTCCTCGGTGGGGACCTTCCCGCTGTCCCACAGGTCGCCATGGTGTCCATCGAGCGTGGTGGGGTCGCTGGCGACCAAGACTTGGTACGCGCTCTGGACCACGGCGTAGCCGTCCGCGTCGAGGATCCAACTCAGCCGCGGTCTGGTCGCCGTGACGCCCGACGGATTCACGAGGTACTCACAGCGTAGGCGGGTCGGGCGGACCTCCGCCTGGCTCGGGCTGGTCAGGGCCGTCAGCCCCAGGAGAACGGCAGCGAGACCTAGGAACGACTTCGAGCTCGAGGGAGACATGCACGGCGGGCACATGCCCGCATGATAGCGGAGCCGTGATCGCGATCAAGGCGCCAAAGTTTTCTGGCGGATTGCTTTAGCACTCGGCGTCTGTCTGCCGGGTTATGGATTGACAAGCAGCCGGATATGAAGACTAGGTGCCGGGTTTTTAATTGTTGACACCACGCTGGTGTGTGACCGCAGGGTGCCCCCCTCGCCTCGGTTGAGTCCGGTTAGAGCTCGGTCCACTGGCCTGGCGCGGGCACTGGGTAGCGCCCCCGCGGATCCGCCTGGACCGGAGGCGGGCTTTGGTCGGTGAGTTGGTCGATGCCTGGGCAGAACTGGAAAGGGGACTCGAGGGCTTCGTCCCAGGTGACGACTCGGCCCATGTGCACCGCCGCCCGGCCCATGATATCGGCCAAATTCGCGTAGGCGGCACGCTGGGCCTCGTTGTGGGGCAGGTCGTGGCGTATGGCTGCCAGGAGGCTGTCCCACTCCGCCTGCCAAGGCGTGACGGGTTCTGGGGCGGCGCGCCAGGCGATGTTAGTCGGCTGGCAGCGCTGGTCTTTGTAGATGTGGACGGTCCCTTCGTGAATGGGGCCGGAGAACTGAGCTGCACAGCGGGTGCCGTGGACGTAAGTGGCGAACTCGGTGTGGCATTTCGGCAGCCAACGCACGACGTCAAAGGCCTTGGTGCCGTCCGCAAACGTCCATTCGACGGTGAAGGAGTCCAAACCCTGTCCGCAATCGGTGTTGTGCGCGGCGCGGCCGCCCACACCGTGAGCGGACACTGGCCAGGCGTCCTTGAGCCAGCAGAGCTCATCGATCTGGTGGATGTTCATCTCCGCAAATAGGCCCCCCGAGACCCAGTAGAAATGCACAAAGTTACGGATTTGCCAGTGGAGCTCTGGTGTGTCCGCTGGTCGCGGCCCAAGCCAGCCGCAGGCCTGCATCCGATAAGCACGCAGGAGTTGTAGCTCTCCCAAGTCACCGGCGCGGATCCGCCGAATCAGCTCCTGCCGGTTCCGCGAGTGGCGGCACTGCAAGCCGGCCGCCACCTTCAGGCTTTTCTGCGCCGCCAAGGCCCCGGCTTGGATGACGCGCCGCACTCCTGGAGGATCGGTCGCGAAGGACTTCTCCATGAAGACATTGACGCCCCGGCTCACCGCGTACTCGAGTTGGCCGGGGCGGAAGCCGGCATAGCCGCAGAGCATGGCAATGTCACCCGAGCCCGGGCGTAGGCAGTCGATGGCTTGCCGCCAGGCCGTCATGCCCACAAAGCGCCGGTCTGGGGGCACGTCCAAGCGTTCCGGGTACCTCTCGCGGAGCGCCTGGTAGGATCGGTTCAGGCGATCCTCGAAGAAGTCCGCCATCGCCACCAGTTTCACCGGGCCGTGTGCCGACTCGAAGGCGTCCGCGGCCGCGCCACTGCCGCGTCCGCCACAGCCAATGAGGGCTAGTTGGATCGTGTTGTCCTCGGCGGCGTGCACGAACGGCAGGGCCACGCTCGCCAAAGCGGACCCAGCGGCGGCCTGGCTGCCGTGCACCATGAACTTGCGCCGCGAGAGGCCGGTGCGGCGGCGGGTGGGGTTGCGGGCGGTCGGCTGAGGAGTCAGGGGTGGGGTCATGGGGTTACCTTTACGGATGAGCGGTGGATGAGCGGTCGGGCTCGGGGCACCTTTATAGGTGCCAGTCCGGCGCGGTTCAAGCTCGCTCTTTCAATTCCCGTTCCCGAATCCTCAGCGGAGGGGCTTGTCGCCTGCCATCCTGGGTGGAAACTGGCGGGCGCGGTCGTCAGACCCGCTGGGCGGACGTGACCGCGAGCGCTCCGCCTCGCTAAGGCTTCGGGACTTGGGGTTTACCGTTGAGTTTGCGCTTCCAGAGGCGCATCGTGCGGCCGTTTCCTGGGCTTTATGAGTATCATCGCGGTGCAGGCGGTGAACCTGCACAAGAGTTATGTGTTGGGATCCACGGCCGTCGGGGCGTTGCGCGGAGTCGATTTGACCGTCGCGCGCGGTGAGTTCGTGGCGCTCATGGGGCCCTCGGGCTGCGGCAAGACGACCTTGCTCAACCTGGTTGGGGCGCTGGACCTGCCCTCGCGCGGTACCCTGCGCGTGGACGGCGTCGCCCTCGAGGTTCTTTCCGAGGATCAACTGGCCGACTTGCGCCGAGACCGTATCGGAGTGGTGTTCCAGTTCTACAACCTGATTCCGACGCTCTCGGCTCGGGAGAACATCGAGATGCCGATGCAGTTCAGAGGGACCTCACGCCGGCAACGACGCGAGCGCGCCTTGGCGCTGCTGGAGAGCGTGGGGTTGAAAGATCGGGCGGACCATAAGCCTGCCGAGCTCTCGGGCGGCGAGCAGCAACGGGTGTCGATCGCCCGCGCCTTGGCCAACGAGCCGGCTCTGGTCTTGCTCGACGAACCCACGGGAGATTTGGACAGCGTCACCAGTGGGGAGATCATGGCGCTGCTGCGCGGATTGAACCAGCGCGAGCAAGTTACCTTGCTGGTGGCCACGCACGATCTGGCGATCGCCGAAGCCAGCAGCCGCATTGTGCGGTTGCGGGACGGCAGGGTGGAAAGCGACCTGCGCAGCGCATGACGGCGGCCCTGCTTTATGTGCTGCGGAATCTGGGCCGGCGTCGCACGCGGACGCTCGTGGGCACCTTGGGCATCTTCCTGACCCTTGCGCTGCTCACTGCCATTCAGATCGGGCTCGATTCGGTGTCGCTCTCGTACCTGGACCTCGTCAGTCTCCAGGCGGGCAAGGCGGACCTGCTGATCAGCGGCAAGGATGCCCAACCGCTCGAACCTACCCCATTCGATCCCGCCTCCGTCCAAGCGCGTGTCCAAGGCCACCCGCTGCTGCGCGGGCTTTCGCCGCGACTGGCGGGGGTTGCGCAGGTCCGGTCGGGGAACGCCGTCCACTATGCCGTTCTGGTCGGTTTGGACCCGGCGCGGGAGCGGGAGCTGGATCTCTCCGGCTTAGTGCCCGAGCCGCGGCTTGCGGACGGGAGCTGCGCTCTGTCGCGTTCGTTGGCCGACAAACTGGCGGCCCAGGCCGGCGCGTTCGTTTCGGTGCAGGCGGGCGGGTTCGGCCCGGCGGTCGAGCTGAGGGTCGAAGGCCGGATCGACCGTCAGATGATGCTGCCACAACCCGTGCGGGATTACGTGGTGGTCAGCCTGGCTGCGGCCCGGGCCTTGCTTGGCGAACCAGAGCGCGTGCATTGGTTGGCGGGCGCGTTGCGTCAGCCCCGGGCCTACTACGACGCGCGCGACCTGCACCATTGCGTGCTGCGCCTCAAGGACGCGGGCGAGGCGCTGGCGGCGGACCTGGGGGTGGACTACGCGGTGCGCCTGCCTAAGGCCGAGGCCATCACCGCCTTCGTGAACGTCACTTCGCCCTTGAGGGCGGCGTTTGGGGTATTCGCGCTGCTGGCGTTGGCCATGACCGGCCTGCTCGTCTATTCGCTCATCTCGGTCGCCGTCGAGGAGCGGATTCGAGAGCATGCGATTCTCCGGACCTTAGGCGCCAAGCGCCGAGACGTCTTTGGCCTGGTGCTGACCGAGTCGGTGCTGCTGTGCTTTTTGGGCGTGGTGCCGGGGGTATTCGCCGGGGTGGGTCTCGCGCGGGTGATGGTCAACGTGGTCGAGTTGGCCCTGAAGGCGCGCGGCGATGTCATCACGCTGGAGGTGTCCGCCGCGACGCTCTGGCTGACCTTGGCCGCCGGCGCGGTCCTCTCGATTGGCAGCGCCCTCGTGCCGGCACTGCGCGCGACGCGCGGGCGAATCGTGGACGCCCTCGATCCCCTGCGGCGCGGCCAGATTGCGGCTGCCCCCAGCCGCGAAGGGCAGACCCATCGGCCGTTGGTGACGATCGGGCTCGCCCTCTCGGCACTGTCGGTGGTCGTGTTCTTCGTGGTGCCGACCGCGTTCTTGTCTGGGAATCCGTCGCTCATCGGGACGGTAGTGCTGTGTCTCCTGCTGACCATCTTCCTCGGGTTCACCTTGGTCATGGTCGGCGCGTTGCCGTGGGTCGAGAGGGTGGTCCTGGGCGCCTTGGGCTGGGCCATTGGTCCCACGGCCGAGTTGGTGGGACGCAACCTCCAGCGGCATCGGCGACGGAACACGACGACCGCGTTGCTCTTTACCTTGTCGGTGGCCTTGGTGATCTTCTTGGCCAGTCTCGTCGCCCTGTTCAGCCGCACGTCCCTGGCCCTGGTCGAACATGTCCACGGCGCCGATCTGCGTTTGCGGAGCGACCGGTTAGGGGGCGAGAGTGTCCCGGCGGATCTCGAACGCGTCGAGGGCGTGGTGCGGGTGTCGCAAGCCCAGCACCTGCGGACCCGCTCGCGGTCCGGCGTGGCCTACGACGTTGTGCTCAGCGATCTGGTCGGCCTCAAGCACCTCTGGATCGCCCCGTTCGGGGTGGACGCCGCGTTGGGCGAGGTGCTTTACCCGGAGCGAATCATGGTGGACTCAGGACCGCCCGACCCACTGGCCGAGCTGGCCCGTTGGGCGAAGACCAGGTCGGGGGATGGAACGACCACCAACGGGTTGCCGCCCCTCATCCTGAGTCAGGCGGCCGCGCGCTTCCTGGAGGTGGACGCTGGTGACCTGGTGCAACTCTCCTTCCGGCTCGGGGCTGAGAGTCGTGACGGGCGGTTCCGCGTCGCGGCCGTGTGCAGCGCCTTGCCGGGCTTCGAGAATTTCCGGGCGCGTGTGGCGCAGGCCGTCGGCTCGGGCGCACTGCTGCCGATCGAGGAGTTCCAGAGGATGACGCAAGCGGCCCCGCCCGAGGCTTTCCAAGCTCGCTACTTTGTGAAGACCCCCGGGGATGATCGCACCCAGAAGGCCGTGGCGGGTCGTATTCGGGAGTCGTTCGATGTGCGCTACCGGTTCAGCGTGCAGTGCACGGCGGAGCAGAAGGAGGAGGCCCGAGTGCTGTATTGGGCGACGCAAGTGTTCTTTGGGCTGCTGTTGAGTGTGGCGGTGCTGATCGCAGTGTTTTCCCTGATTGCCTCGATGGCCACGTCCGTGCTCGAGCGCCGTTGGGAGATCGGCATGCTCAAAGCGCTCGGCCTGCGGCGCCGACAACTCTTTCGCATGTTGTTGGGCGAAGCGGTCGTGTTGACCTTCGCGGCAGGCTTGGGTGGGGGAGCGATTGGGTTTACGGTGGCGTACCTGTTCGTGCTCCAGGCCTCGGTGCTTATGGAGATGGCCACGGTGTTCACCATGCCGTACCTGACTTTCTTGGCCACGTTCGTCGTCGGTCTCGGCGCCGCCGCCATAGCCGCGCACCTGCCGACGCGCCGTTTGCTGCGTCAGCCGGCAGCGGAAATCCTCCGGCTCGAACGTTGACCCCGCCCCCTCCGCTGGGTACGGTACGGTATGTGCAAACAATATGACAGAAAAATAATTGTTGACAACAATGCTGTCGCCATGCTAGCTTCACCGCCAATCCAATCTATGAGAAACGCCCGTATTAACGTCAAAGGCCGCATCGCCGTCTACCACTGCGTCTCCCGCATTGTCGGCGCCCAACGGCTCCTCGATGACCTCGGCAAAGAAACCTTGGTCAGGCTCCTCCGGCGCCTGGCCACCTTCTGCGGCCTGGAGGTCATCACCTACTGCATCATGTCCAATCACTTCCATGTCCTGGTCCGCGTCCCGGCCGAGCAGAACCCGACCGACGAGGAACTGGTCGAGCGCATGAAGGCCCTCTACGGGAAGGCCAAACCCCGAGAGGCCGGGCTGCTTTATGAGGCCGAGAAGGGGTTGCACGATCACGGCCGGGTGGACGCAGACATCCGGAAACGGATGCTGGCGCGGATGGGGGATGTGTCGGAGTTCATGAAGGAGTTCAAGCAGCGGTTCAGCAAGTGGTACAACATACGGCATCAGCGGTTTGGGACGTTGT
>VHCO01000084.1 GCA_016871715.1 Verrucomicrobiota bacterium | reverse complement strand
GATCGGACGGGGGTGCTGGAGACGGTGTCGGCGTACATCGATTTGAACTCTGTGCGGGCGGGCTTGGTGGAGGATCCGAAGGATTACCGGCACTGCGGGTACGCGGCGGCGGTGGCTGGGGACGCGAAGGCGCGGTCGGGGTTGCTGAGCCTGTATACGGGCGGGAGTGAGGGAGCATCTCAGCGCGGGACTGGGGCGGAAGCGGGCCATGCGGCGTGGACAGCAAAGGAAGAGGAAGGGGGAGGGACAGGGCCCCGCGGGCAAGATGCCCGCGCTCCGTTCTTGAACAGCGGACGGTCTGCCGAGGTTTCCGAGGAGTCGAGTGCGGTGAGGGTGCCGGTGCGGGAGTGGAAGGAGGTGGGTGCGGAGTATCGGCGGCGGCTGTTTGTATGTGGTGGGGTTTCTGGGAGCAGCGGAAAGGCGGCATTGAGTCGGGAGCAGATCAGGCGGGTGTTGCAGAAGGGCGGGGAGTTGAGTGTGGGGGAGGTGTTGCGGCTGAGGATTCGGCACATGACGGACGGGGTGGTGTTGGGGTCTAAGGGTTTTGTGAACGGGGTATGGCTGGCGCATCGGGAGCGGTTTGGGGCCAGGCGGCGGAGTGGGGCGCGGCCGATTCGGGGCGGGGGTGCGCCGCTGGCGGGTTTGAGTGCGTTGCGGGATCTGCAGGTGGGTGCGATCTCGTGAGCAGCAGCACCTCTTTCGCTGGGTGGATCCTCGGAGCCTCACTGGGAGTCCTAGATTGCGGAGGAGGTCCCGTAGAAGGCCTGTCTGTGCTCAGCATCGTCAGGACCCGAATCCGTAGCGAACCGGAGCGCGGGCGGTCAGGTCCGCCAAGCGGGTCTGACGGCCCGCGCTCGACAAGGAGCCTGGCGGGCTTCACCCGCGGTGGCAGACCTCAAGCAGCTCGCTAAGGATTCGGGCCTTGAATCACGCCTTCCGGCTGGCCACGATTCGGCCGCCTTGAGTGAACAAACGCTGATCGCCTCCTGCGGGCCAGCCATGAGGCTCCGAGGGTGTGAATGAGGATGGGACTCGATCAAGCCGGTCTTCGCAGCGCGGACTACGAATGAAGACTACCTTGCGGCCCAGACCCGGTTGGCGCCGGTGTGGGCTGTACCTTCCCCTGGCGCTGGCGAGCGCGCTGGCGCTCGGTCAAGCCCAAACGATTCGGGTGGTGCCGACGTACCACAACCTGGGTGTGCATCTGACCCTGGCCACGGCACCCTCACCCGCCACCACCATCGCTCTGGCCCTCAAGGAGGAGGGCGCCACCGGAGATTTCTGCGAAGGTCATCCCCTGAGCCGGATTGCGAGTCACCGGTTTGCCGGAAGCGCGTTCGGTCTGAAGCCGGACACTCTTTACTCTCTGCGGCTCAGCTCCCCGGCGCTATTCCCGGATCAGGTCGTGAAGATGCGCACACGGTCCGAGCTCTGGCCCGAAGCCACCAACGGCACCTACCATGTCGCGCTCGACGGCGACGACCGGTCCGATGGGCGATCGGCCGCGACGGCGTTGCGCACGTTGCGGCGTGCCCTCGAATTGGTTCGGGCGGGCGAGAAAGTGGTTCTCCATGGCGGGCGGTACTACGAGGGCGACCTCGAGGTTTATGTGGGATCATCTGGCGAGGCCGAAGCTATGCCTAGCCAACCCATCGTGATCGAGAGCGCGCCGGGCGGACAGGCGATCTTCGACGGGAGCGATCCGGATTTCAGTCCGCAGTGGGAGTTGCACGACGCCGGGGCGGGGGTCTACCGCACGCCCTGCGCGCGCCGGCCTTACCATGCGTACCTCAACGGTGGACACCTCTATCATTTTGGGGTGCTGGACCACTTGCGGACCAACCGCTGGGGCCAATCCAGTGGTTACTATGCTGACGGCGCGCATCTCTATGTGCGCCTCCCCGACGGGGGGCCCCTCGGCACGAACCGGATTAGCATCCCACGGTTCACCTTCGCGCTTATGCTCATGGTGAACCACTACCAGATCCGGGGACTGGAGTTCTGCTATTACGGCTACGGTCGCGACCCAGCCGCCCTGGACCTCGACAACGCCAGTTCCAATGTGATCGAGCGATGCGCGTTCCACCACACCGGGAGGGGGGTTGTGCTCCGGCATGACTCGATTCACAACACGATCCAACATTGCACTTTCAACGAATGGCCCGTCGATGCCTTCCGCTGGGACGCCGTCAAGCAAGGGGAACCGTTCGGCTCCGAGCCCTACGAGACTGGGGGGGTGGTGGTCGATGGCGACCACACGGTCTACCACGGCAACGTCATTCGATCCAATCGCTTCGAGCGCCTGTTCGACGGCGTCCACCTCTTCTCGGACGATGCAACCGCGCCCACGGAGGACTTGGATTTTCATGACAACCTGATCCTCGATTGCGGCGACGATGGGATCGAGACGGACGGGGTGGGTTCGAACTGCCGCATCTACGGCAACGTGATCAGCAACTTCCTGACGGGCATCTCGGTGGCGCCGGCGGCGCTCGGGCCAACCTACATCTTCCGCAATACCCTCCTCGACTGGCGCTCGGTGCCCAGTGTCGAGGGGGAGGAAGACGGCCGCTTTCATGGATACCCGATCAAACTGAACCACCAAATGCGGGAGGAACCCTGGACTCAGTGGGTCTACCTGTATCACAACACCTGCGCCACCAGCGCGCCTGACATGGACGGTTTCGTCTTCAACTATTACTGGTGGTACTGGACCAACATTGTCTCCCGCAACAACATCTACGCCGGCACCCGCTTGGCTCTGCTCAATGTGAACGAGCAGTGCCCGATCGATTTCGACTACGACAACCTCTTCACGACGGACCCTGCCCGATTCGCCGCGTGGAACGGCACCAACTACGCCACGCTCGCCGCGTTCCGCCAGGGCACGGGCCAGGAGCGCCACGGTTGGGCGGTAGATCCTGGCTTCGTCGACGCCGAACGCCCGCGGTTGCGCCCGGATAGCCCCCTCATCGATCGGGGTGTCCGTATTGCCGGGATCAACGACGGATTCCTGGGCGGTGGGCCAGACGTTGGCGCCTTCGAGACGGCCAGTGGCCCCGTGGCGCTGAGGGTGACCCGAGTCGGCGGACGGGTTCAGACCGCCTGGCGCGTGCCGCCGAATTCGACCTGGCAACTCGAGGTCACTCCCGGCTTGGCGCCAGCGACCTGGATCTCGGCCCTCGGCCCGGTCCAGGCAACCGGAGCGCCCCTCGAATTCGAACACACCAACGCCGCCGCTGCGGGCTTCTATCGCCTGCGCTCCGCGGACCGGTAAGGCGCAGGGGGCCGTTCAAGGCTCGAGACGGCGATAGGCGTGGGTCCAGGGGTCAATGCGGCAGATGGAGCGGTAGTCGCAGTGATCGCAAGCCGTAGCGCCCGAACCCCGGAGATAAGGATCGACGCTGGCTTCGCCGGCGAGAATGGCCGTACCCATGGCGCGCAAACGGTCCGTGACGGTCTGCAACAGGGCGTGAAACGCGGTCGAGGAGAGGGCTTCTTTCGCGCGCGCGTAGGGGGTGCCATCCTTGCGGAAGCGGAAGGCGAATTGGCCACTCGCCGACCCCGGAGCGGTGCGGTCGAGCCAGGGCAGCGCAGCGAGGTCGAAGCGCCCGTGGTGTTGGTAGGCCAAACGCCGTGTGGCCGCCAAGCCCGCCAACGCCTCGGTGCGACTGCGAGCGTGTTGGCGTTGGCCGCGGAGGTTGACGTAGAACATGCCGGCGGGCACGAGTTGGTCTTGCCCGAACCAGCCGGCTTGCTGGGCGAGTTGACAGAAGGCAGCCAAGTACACCGGCAGTTGCATCTGCACCCCTGCGGCCAGCAACGCCGCATCGATCTCCCTCGGACCCGATTTGTAGTCCACAATGAGGCACCGCACTTGGTGGGATGCGGTGTCCGCAGCCAGGTCGACGCGGTCGATCTTCCCGTGCAACGCCAGGACGCGCCCCTCGTCCAGGGGGAGGGTAAAGGCTGGCAAGCGGGAGTCGGCGATACCGAATGCGAGCTCGACCTGGCTGGGGTCAAAGGCGTAGGCCGACCGCAGCCAGTCGACCTGGACTTCGATGAAGTCCTCGAGGGCCGCCTGGAGGCTGCGCACGTCGAACAGGCTGGCGTCGTCGGCCTGGAAAATCCCCTCGCCGTAAGCAGCCGGCACGTCACGGG
This sequence comes from Verrucomicrobiota bacterium, assembly GCA_016871715.1. GTDB lineage: Bacteria > Verrucomicrobiota > Verrucomicrobiia > Limisphaerales > J093 > VHCO01. Next base: position 24,262 of record VHCO01000084.1, on the reverse strand, counting down.
CGATGCGTTGCAGGCGGACCCGGGCCTCCGCCGGTTCGAGGTCGCGCCATCGCAGGCCAGCAGCGGTCACCTCCTCGTGGAAGCGGGCGAGGACTTCATGTTGGAAACTGCCGCGGTGGCGCGCGTCGATCTCGAAGCGGCGTCGTTCCTCCGCCGCAAGTCCGGAGCTGACGAAGAATCGGAAGGGACAAGCGGCGAACAGTTCGAGGCGGCTGACGGAGGAGTGCAGCACTTGCGGGCCGTACAACGCGAGCGCCAGGGCCGGGGTCAGGCGCGTGGGGGCGCGGTCGTTGCTGCCTGGGTCCGATTCCACTCCCACCCGACATGGGGCTGCCTCCCCGGCGCGCGGCGCCTGGCGGGGTAGCACTGCGGGGCCGGTCGATTCCTCGACCGTCAGCCCGGGGAACAGCTCGCTGAGGCGGGCGACGAAGGGCGACGGGTTGAGCGGGAGGCCCTCGGGGTCCTGCCGGGCGTAGGTGACAACCAAGCCTTGCCGCGGCCGTGTGCAGGCGATGTAGCCGTAGTAGCGCTCGCGGGCGATCTGTCGCCGCGGGTCGGGCCCGAGCCAGGCGCCCAGCCCGAGCAGCGCCTCGCGATCGGTCTGGGAAAGCAAACGACTGGGATCGGGCGGCGCCGGGAACACACCGTCGTTCCACCCGAGCAAGATGACGCGTTGGAGGTCTGGGTTGCGGGACCGGTCAATGGCTCCCACCAACACCTGATCCAGGGCGGGCGGCACAACCCCCGCCGTCAAGCGCGCCAGGCCGGCCTCGATGATCGGTAGCCAGTCGCGCAAGGGGAGGGACTCGTCCGCAAAGGCCAGAGCCAGATTGCCCAGCCAAGCGTTCATCTGCTCCCACACCGTTGCGTGGACCTGCGCCAGGGGGAGCCGGCTTCCGCTCTGCCTTGATCGCCCTGGTGCGACTCCCCACTCCGCCAAGCGCGCAGGGACCTCGAGTTCGAGCCAGAGCAGGCGTAGCCCAGCCGCCAGTTGGGCCCCGGAAAGTGGACCCGGCGGCACTGCGGCACGGACGGCGGTTCCTGCTACCCCCGCCGCCGTGGCTGCGTTGGTCTCCGGAGGGGTCGGAGGGGTCGGGGTGGGCTCAGTGGTTGTGCGGTGGGTTGCGGTCCGAGAGCGTGCCAGCGGTGGGGGTGGCTCGGTGGTGTCCGGTCGAGCCAATCGGCGGTGAAAGTCGAGGAACGGCCCGAGCACAGCTTGGCGGAGGCGTTCGAGTCGGGCCTCGAGCTCCGCTTGACCGGGACAGCGCAGCGGGTGCAGCCAATCCTCGCCCTGCCAACCCCGTGCCAAGGCTTCGTTTTCGAGTTCATCGAGGCGGACTTCATCGGCGTGCACGAGGCCGGTCTTGAGCGCGCCGAACCAGTCGTCGTGGCGCCAGCCTGAAGCCACCAGGCGCAAGGCGTAGCGCGTGAGTTCAGGCAGCGGGTGGTGGGCGACGGATTCGCGGCGGTCGAGGAAGAAGGGGATGTGTTGCCGCGCGAAGGCGCGCCGGAGGACGTCGTGGTAGTCGTCCAGGGAGCGCACCAAGACGGCGATCTCACGGTACCGGCCGGCGGAATCGCGAACGAAGCGTTGAATCTCCCGTGCCGCTTCCAGCGCCTCCGTCTCGCGGTCGGCACAAGCCACCAGCCGCAAGGCATCTCCGAGCTCCACCGCGGGCCGCGCAGCATCGGTCGGATCCGGGGACGGCGCCGGCTCGCCGGGATCAGTCCGGGGCGGGGGGCTTGGGTTCGCGGGTTCGCCGCCTGCCGACTCGACGGACGCGGAGCTCGGTTGGGACCCGGCCAATTCCCGATCGGTCCAGTGTCGCTCGAGGTGAGCGAGCGTTGGGGCGCGGTCGAAGCGGGACGGGCAGGGGCGCCGGGCCAGCGTCTCGAAGTCGAGGCGCAGGTGGGGGATGGCGGCGAGCCGATCGTGCAGCGCCCAGTACGTCCCGGCCACGGTCGCCCAAGACGAGAGCCAGCGTTCGCTGGGGTTGGGCGAGCCCGGCAGGCAGAAGGCCAGAGTCGCCTGTTGACAGAGGGGGAGAACTGCGGTCAATAGGTCCAGTTCTTGGGGGGTCATCTCGGCAAAGCCATCGAGCCAGAGACCCGCCAGATGGACGGGAGATTCGGGCTGGGGTTGGGCCTGGGCTGTGATCGCGGTCGAGGTGGCCAGTTCAAGTAACCGGTCCGCATCCTGGAGGCGGTGGGTCTGCAGCCAGTCTCGGTAGCGGCCCAGTAACCAGGCGAAGTCCAGCAGTTTGTCCCGGAGCGGGCCGGCGTGTGCGAGTTGGTCGGCCATGCGTTCGAGGCGCGCTGGTGAGAGCTTGTGCTGCTGCAACTCGCGGAGGAGGCGGGCTAATTCGTGGGCGAGCCCGGGGAGCCTGGCCGTGGCGTGGAAGACGCGCAAGCGCGACTGTTCTCGCATGAGTAGGGCGCGCAACACCATGACGCGGCCTTCGTCGCTCAACAGGGGCGGGACGGCGGCGGCGGTGCTGGCCAGAATCCACTCGGCGAGTCGCTGGAACGACAGAATGCGCAGGCGCGTGTAACCGGGCAGAGCAGCCTCCTCGAGCACTTGGCGTTCGAGTTGAAAGGTGGCCTGTTTGGGTGCGAGCAGAACCAGGGGCGCACCGGCCGAGGCGGCGCGCAGCTCGGCGCGAACCTCCGCGAGACAGCGCCAGGTCTTGCCGGTGCCGGCCGGGCCGAGCAGGAAGCGGACCGGGACCGGGGCGCGCGTGGGCGGATCAGGGTTCGACACTTTCGCCAGGGCCGGGTTGGCAGACCTTCACTTTGGGGTAACGCCGCGCGATGGCTTGGGCGAACCACCGGCGGGCGTCGGGTTCGCCGTGGCCCAGGACCACGGCGCGAGGGGCCACCAGACCCACGAACTCGAGCAGTTCATCCCGGTTGGCATGGGCCGTCAGGTCGAAGTCGGCCACCTCGCAGCGCCGGGTGACCTCGCCGCCCGCTGCGCTGAAGGTGAAGGTCTGGCCGAGCTGCGAGGCCTTGAGGCGTCCGCCTGGCGTGGCGGGGTCAGCATATCCCACAAAGAAGATGGCGTGGCGCTCATCTCCGATCATCCGCAGGGCGAGGTCGTGGGAGGCGGTCCGCTCGGTCATCATGCCGGCGGTGAGGACGAAGAGCCGCCCGCCGCTCAGGCGCAGCGTGTCGGTTTGGGCCTTTTCGAGGACGACCAGGTTTAAGGCTTCGTGGAGGAGCAGGCTACTATGTTGGCGATGGGTTCGATGGGCCTCGAGATCGTAGATTTCGGAGAAGACCCGGCCCAACCCGCCGATGTACACGGCCTGGCGACGCAAACGGCCGGCCTGCATCAGTAAGGCCAGCAAACCCAGGATCTCCTGCGTCCGCCCAAGGGCGAAGGCCGGAATGAGCACGCAGCCTTTGCGTTTCAGCACCGCGTTGATGGCCGCCGCCAACCGCTCGGTCTCGGCCTCGCGCGTGAATCCGGACGGCACGGGCCGGTTCCCGCGCGTGGTCTCCATGATGAGCACGTCCGCCTTCACGTCCTCGAAGCGCGCTCCCTTGAGGAGGGTCTGGTCGCGGAACGAAACGTCGCCGGTGTAGAAGACGGTCTCCTGCGGGCCGCGGACCATGATGCCGGCCGAGCCCAGGGCGTGGCCGGCGTCGTAGAACTCGATGGTGGGAGACCGTCCGCCGGTGCGGGTCTTGGGATGGGCGAGCCACTGGATCTCGCGGCTATACTTGTAGCCCTGAAACCGCGCGGCCAGATCGTCCACCTCGGCGTGGGTGTAAAGCGGGTACTCGCGCAGGCCTAATTCGTCGCGCTGTCGGGTCATGACGTTGACCGAGTTATGCAGGACTCGCTCGATCAAGAAGTAGCTCAGCTCGGGCATCAAGACCTGGGCTTTGGGGAAACGCCGCATGGCCACCGGGAGCGAACCGACGTGGTCCAGATGGCAATGAGACAGGGCGATGGCGTCGAGGTCGGCGCCGCCAGCCTGACCGTAGAGCGGCAGGCTCGAGCGGCCGTCTCGCTTCGGGTGGGTGCCGGCATCCAGGAGCAGCCGGTGCCCATCGAGTTCGACCAGCCAGCTACTGGCTCCGACGTCGGTGCCGGGATTGAGGTTGACAATGCGCATGCCAGAGTCTTGTAACCTGATACCCCTAGGGCGCGTCAACAGTACTGATTAGCACAAGCCGAGGCGAGCGAGTTCTTTTGAACGATCAGCAAGAGTTCATCGTCTGAGCCGGTGCTATTAGACCAGTTTTCTGGCGGCAAGAGGCGGGGCCCGCAGTACCGCCTGGCTGCCAGGAGGTATCCGCTGGCTCGCGTCAGCGGAGAGGAGGTTAGTTTGGTTGTTTGGGTTGGGCGGGCACCGCGAGGTGCCCGCCATTTTGCTTCCGGGCTGAGGGCGCTTCGCTTATGGACCGGGCAGCGCGGGCAGTCCGAAGGCACGCTCGGATTGGCCGTTGACGCCCCGACGGTTTGCTGATGTGGTGGAGCCGTGAAAACACTTTGGACTCGATGTCGCCCTTTGGGCACCTGGGTGGGGTGCGGCAAGCCGGTGGGGACGGGGTGCCTGTGGCTGCTGCTGGGGGCCTGGGTCGCGTGCGGGCTGCCGCGCACCGGGTGGGCGCAACAGGTGCCGGTGGTCGAACGTTCCTTGTCCAACGGCATGCGCCTGCTGCTCGTCGAGCGTTCGGATGAACCGTCGGTGGCGGGCGGGTGGGTGGCGCTTGTGGGCAGCGCGAACGAGCGGCCGGGCATTACGGGCATGGCCCACCTCTTCGAGCACATGATGTTCAAGGGGACACCGACGATCGGGACCAAGGACTACTCGAAAGACCTCGAGATCATCGCCGCCCAAGAACGGGTGCGCGAGGAGATGCGCCGCGAGGAGAGCGGCCTGCGGGCGGCCTATCGGCGGGGAGAAATCGATGACCTGCTCAAACCGGAGAATCGCACGGCCCGGTTGCAGGAGCTCGATCGGCAGTTCAAGGAATTGATCGATCGGCAGCGCCGAGTGCTGGTCAAGAACGAGTTCGACCGCATCTACGCCACGGCGGGCGCCACCGGCATGAACGCCTTCACCAGCGAAGACATGACCGGTTACTTCATCACAGTCCCCGCCAACAAACTCGAGTTGTGGATGTGGATGGAATCCGAGCGCCTCTTTCGACCGGTCTTCCGCGAGTTCTATGCCGAGCGCGACGTGGTCTTCGAGGAGCGCCGGATGCGGACCGAGTCGACGCCGCTGGGCAAGTTCCAGGAGACGCTCAACGCCATGTTTTGGGATGCGCATCCGTACCATTGGCCGGTGGTGGGTTGGCCCTCGGATATCCCGGCCATCTCGAAGGCTCAAGCCGACGAGTTCTACGCCACGTACTATGCGCCCCAGAACATCACGCTGATTCTGGTGGGCGATTTCCGCATCCAAGAGGCCAACCAGCTTGCCGAGAAGTACTTCGGCAGAATCCCTCGAGGGCCTCGAGACGCCCCCGAGGTCGTCACCCTCGAGATTCAGCCCACCGCAGAAAAACGAATGTACGCCGAGGCGGAAACCAACCCGCAAGTCGACATCCTCTGGCACACGGTGGCTTTTGGCCACAAAGACAGCTACGCCTTGGAGGTCCTGGCGCGGATCCTCTCGACCCGTACGGGCCGGCTTTACAAGGGGTTGGTGCTCGGCTCCCAAGTGGCCACCGAGGTGTTCGCGCAGCAAGACTCCCGCAAGTGGGCGGGCCTCTTCAACGCCGGCGGCGAGGCGCGGGAAGGCCATTCGCCGGAGCGGGTCGAGCAGGCCATTTACGCCGAGCTGGACAAACTCAAACAGGAAGACGTTCCCGAACGCGAGCTCCAGAAGGTCAAAAACAACTTCGCCGCCTTCGAGTACCGGAAGCTCTCAGCCAACTTCCCCATCCTCATCCAGCTCCTGTTCTACGACGGCTTGGGCCGTTGGCAGGAAATCAACGAGGCAGGCCCGCGCTACCAGGCCGTCACCGCCGCAGACCTCCGCCGCGTGGCCAACGCCTACTTCGCCAAGGAAAACCGCACCGTCGCCATCTACACCCGCAAGCCGTGACCTCCTCGACCTGCCCTATGTCCCGCCTCCACTCCCTCCTCCTGGCCACGGCCCTGCTCGCTTCCGCCCTCGGGGCCGCCGACATCCCCGACCGACCCGAGAAACTCCAGTTCCCACCGCTGACCTATGAGCCGCCAGACCCAGCCGATTACCGCGTCCAACTCAAAGCGGGACCGATCGCCTATGTCGTGCCCGATCGCGAGTTGCCGCTGGTGAACGTTGTCCTCCTGATTCGGGCAGGCACCCATGTCGTTCCGGCCGGCAAGGAAGGGCTTGCGGAAATCGCAGGATACTTGCTCACCCGCGGCGGTACACCGTCGCAAACGGCCGAGGAACTCGAGGAACGGCTCGATTTCCTCGCGGCCCAGTTGGCTTCGAGCATGGGCGACACGCAGGGCAGTGTCTCGCTCAACCTGCTGAGCAAGGACCTCGAGGAGGGGTTAAGCCTCTTGCGGGAGGTGCTGACGGCCCCGCGGTTCCAAGCGGACAAGCTCGCCCTGCGCCAACAGCAACTGCTTCAGGAGATGAAACAGCGGAACGACGACTCGGCCGTGCTCGTGGGGCGAGAGCGCCGGTTTTTGGCCTATGGGGAAGGCTTCTTCAGCAATCGCCTCCCCACGGGCGCCTCGGTCGAGGGGATCACCCAGGCCGATCTCAAGGCCTTCCACCAGCGTTGGGTGCATCCGGCCAATTTCGTGGTGGCAGTCAACGGCGACTTCGCGCGTCCGGAGATGATCGCCCGCTTGGAACGGTTGTTTGCCGATTGGCCGTTCCAGGGCGAGGTCGCCCCTCCCGTCCCGTCCGATCCGGCGCTGGCGGCAGCGGGCGCGTATTTGGTGGACAAAGACGTGAACCAGGGGCGGGTAGCGTTGCTGCTGCCGGGGGTGCGGCGGGAGCACCCCGACCTGTTTGCGTTGACGATTATGAACGACATTCTGGGCGGAGGCGGCTTCACCTCCCGCATCGTGAACCGGGTGCGGTCGGATGAAGGCTTAGCCTACTCGGCGGGATCGGCCTTTCCCGGGGGCGTTTATTATCCGTCGGTGTTCACGGCGAGCTTCCAGACGAAGTCGCGGACGGTGGCCTACGCGACCTCGATTGTCGTCGAGGAGTTGAAGCGCATCGCTGCCGAGCCGGTCGCGGACGTAGAACTCGAGACGGCCCGGCGGTCTTTCATCGATTCGTTTCCGCGCAACTTCGCCACCAAGGGCCAGGTGGCCGCTACGTTTGCCCAGGACGAATTCACGGGGCGCTACGCTAAGGACCCCGGGTACTGGAAGACGTATCGGCAAAAGATCGGGGCGGTGACCCAAGCCGAGGTCCAGCGCGTGGCGCAGCAACACTTGACGCCGGACCGCTTGGTAATCCTGGTGGTGGGCCAGAAACAGGAGATCCTGCTTGGCCACCCCGATCACCCGGCCCGACTGGTCGACTTGGCGGGCGGCAAGCTCACCGACTTGCCCCTGCGCGACCCGCTGACGCTCAAGGCGCTGTCTGCCGCGCCGGCGGGGAAATAGTGTGTCCTTCAAACTGGCCATGATCCAGATGCGCGTCGAGGGCGGGGCGCGCGTGCGGAACCTGGCTCACGCCAGCGAACTCATCGCTCGAGCCGCAGCCGAGGGGGCGCAGGTGGTGGTCTTGCCCGAGGCGCTGAACCTGGGCTGGACGCATCCCTCAGCCGAGACCGAGGCGGAGGAAATCCCGGGCGGTTACACCTGCGCCCTCCTGCGCGCCGCCGCCACGCGTCATCGCTTGCACGTTTGCGCCGGGGTAATCGAGCGGGCCGAGGGGCGCGTCTTCAACGCGGCGGTGTTGTTCAACCCGGCCGGCGAGGTGCTCCTGCACCATCGCAAACTGAACGAACTTGAGATCGGCCATCCGTACTATGCCTTGGGCGACCGGTTGGGGGTGGCGCGCACGCCGCTGGGCACCTTCGCTCTGATGATCTGCGCCGACGCCTTCGCTCGGGGCCAAATCGTCAGCCGCACGCTCGGTCTCATGGGGGCGGACGCCATCCTCTCGCCGTGCGCCTGGGCGGTCCCGGGCGATCACGACCCGCAGCGCGAGCCCTATGGCCGGCTCTGGCGCGAGTCCTACGGCCCGGTGGCTCGCGATTATCGGATGTGGATTGCCGGCGTCAGCAATGTCGGCTCGATCGCGGCAGGGCCGTGGCGTGGACGCAAGTGCATTGGCTGCTCGATGCTCGTGGGGCCCGAGGGCGAGCCGGTCGTCACGGGGCCGTACGGCGAGGCGGCCGAGACCATCCTGTACGCCGAGGTCACTGTCGAGCCGCGTCCGGCCCAAGGCGACGGTTGGGAGCGCCATTGGGCGGCGGCCGCTCGCACGGCTGGGGCCTAGCGGTCCTTCTGCCGCGCGGTCACCTCGACCGCCGCCCGGTTCTTGGCGATTTGCCCCGCGGCCAGCACCCCGCGCCAAAACACGTTGGGGTAAACGACCGCGCCCCGGCCGATGACGCTCCCGGGGTTGAGCACGGCGTTGCACCCAATCTCGGCTTCGTCACCCACGAGCGCGCCGAACTTGCGCAGGCCGGTCTCGTAGGATTGCCCGGCGTGCGTCACGGCGATGGTGCCCGGGGCAAGCTTCACATTCGAGAGTTTCACGCCGGCGCCCAAGTGGGCCTTACAGCCCAGGATCGAGTCGCCCACGTAATTGAAATGCGGCACCTGCGCGTGGTTGAAGAGCACGGCGGCCTTGAGCTCGCAGGCGTTGCCCACCACGCAGTGGTCGCCGACGAGCACATCCTCGCGGATATAGGCGTTATGTCGGATTTGGCAGTGGCGACCGATGATGGCCGGGCCCTTGATCATCGCGCCGTCTTCCACGATCGTGCCTTCGCCGATGAACACGCGCGGGCCAATGTACGCCACCCCATCGCATCGGTTCTGCAGGGTGGGCCGCGCGTGCGCGCTCACGTAGTCGCAAAGCCGCTGCAGCGCCTCCCAGGCGAAGGCGCACCCGTCGAACAGACCGGCGTGCTCCGTCTGGCTCAAGTCGAACAAGTCGGCGGGCTTGAACATGGCCGCAGGGTAGTCCTTCGCCCGGCGGCGGCAAGCGCGAGCCGCGCGGGCGCGAGCGTTGGGGCGCCTAAAAACAGTTGAGCCAGCGCTGGCCTCGGGCACAATCTGCGCCACAGGCCGCGCGGGACGAGGCTCGGATGTGAAGCCTCGAGGGCACGGCCGCCAGCTCTACCGATCGATCTATGAACACGACCGCAACAAATCGCGTCCTCTCGCGTGCTTTCCATCGAGTTCGGCCTTGGGCCGCCAGCCTCTTGGCCGCGTCGGCTCTGGCCCAAGACAGCCCCGCCCCCGCGCGGGTGCTGGCGGATTTCGAGTCGGTCAAGGACGTTGCCCGCTGGACCGGGCTCGAGGTTCAGCGCACGGCCGCTCACGCGTCGGCTGGGCGCCACGGGATGCAGTTTACCGTGCCGCGCTGGGTCGAGGGCCAAGAGGAGCGGCCCGGAGTGCAGGTCGAGCTGGGGCGGGGCCGCAAACAGCGAGACTGGTCCGGCTACGGCGCCGTCGAACTCGAGGTCTGGGTCGAGGGCGATCGGCCCGGGAAGCTGGGCCTCAAGCTGCGCGATGCGCAGGGTCGGAGCAGTTGGACGACCCACCAAGCGATTGCCCCTGGCCAACCCAACACCGTGGCCCTGCTCATCGACGACGCGGCGGCGGACTGCGACATCACGCAAGTGGCGGAAGTGGTCCTCTACGGCTTGCGGCCCGAGGCAACTCGCACCTACACCGTCGATCGCTTGCGCTTGTTGCCGCGGCCGCCACCGCCCTTGGCCGGCTTCTACGGGGTCTACCCCAATTACCGCGGCTGGGTCTTTCCGGCCCAGGACGAAGTCGAGGTGGGCGTAGCGGTCGCCGCGCGGGAGCACGGGCTCAAGCCGGCGGAGTTGGCCCTCGAACTGACGTTGCTGCAAGGCGACCAGACCGTCTCGACACGCGTGGCCTTGCGCGAACCCCGTGCGCAAGCGGCCGCCTCGACGCGGTCGTTAGCGCCGGGGCCGTTGACCGTGCGAGCGGTGTTGGTGCACACCCGGAAAGGCACGCAACTGGCCGGACGCGACTGGACGGTGCGCAAGCTCAGCGTCGAGGAGGTGCGGCAGCTCGCCGTCTATGTCAACCATCAGAACCGCCTGGTGGTAGACGGGAAGCCGTTCTTTCCGTTGGGCTGGTACGGGCGAGTGAACGAGCAGGACTTGGCGGAACTGGCGGACAGCCCGTTCAATTGCCTGTTGGCGTATGGCACCAACCACGTGCCCAAGGAACGGATGTTGGGGTTTCTGGATCGGATGAAGGAGCACGGGCTCAAACTGATCTATTGCCTGAACGATGTCTATCCCACGGCCACGTATTTCGACGGTAAGAAGTGGGAAGGCCGCGAAGGCAACGAGACCATTACGAGCGAAGTGGTGGCGGCCTATCGGGAGCACCCGGCGGTCCTGGCCTGGTACCTGAACGACGAACTGCCGCGCGAGCTGCTGCCCTACCTCATGTACCATTACCGGCGCGTCCGCGAGGGCGACCCGGACCATCCCTGCCTGATCGTCCTGTGTAACCGGCGCGATTTCCCGCTGTTCCCGCCCACCACGGACATGCTGGGGGTGGACCCGTACCCCATACCGCGCGAGCCGGTCACCTTGGTCAGCGACTTCTTGGACGCCGCCCAGCGCGCCGTCATGGGCCGGCAGCCGATCTGGCTCGTGGCGCAGGCCTTTGGCTGGTACCAGTACCGCTCGAAGAACCCGGACCGCGGCCACGCGCCCACGCCCGAGGAGCTGGAAACCGGTCGGGCGCCGACCTACGAAGAGGCGCGATGCATGACGTACCTGGGTTTGGTGCACGGCGCCCAGGGGCTGCTCTATTACTGCTACTACGACTTGCGCGTGCTGCCTCAATACGCGGAGATGTGGGCGTGGCTCAAGCGGATCGGAGGCGAGGTCAAGGAACTGACGCCGGTGTTGTTGGCGCCGGACGATCCCGGCGGCGTCCAACTGGCTCGGGCGGCTCAGCCGATTCACGCTCGGCTCAAGCGCCTCGACCATCGGCTCTATCTCCTGGCCGTGAACTCGGGCCGCGAAGGGCGCACGGTGAAATTCGATCTGCCCTACGCGGTGGGGCCGAGCGTGAAGGTGTGGTTCGAGGGACGGCAACTCGCGGTGAAAGGGCGGCGGTTTACGGATCGGCTCGAACCGTTGGCGGCGCGGGTCTATGAGCTCGAGCTGCCGGCGCGGTGAAGGTAAAGGAAAAGGAGCGGCCGGCGGCGGTCACCGCGCGAAGATCTGGCGCACGATGTCCTCGATGGGGACTTCTTGGATGTCGATGTCTTGGACCGGGAACTGGTCGAGCAGCGCTTTGCAGACGGGGATGACCCGCTCGCGTTTGACCTTGAGCTGGAGGCTCCCCGCCGCCGCTTGCAGCACCTCGCCGTACTCGGCTAACCGGGCCGAGTCCCAGGCCGGCCCGGCGCCGCAGTGGAGCGTGACGAGCTTGAAATCGGCGAACCGATCGAGCACCTGGCTCAGGGCGCCGTCGAAGAAGATGGTGCCGTGGTCGATGATGATGACGCGGCGGCAGAGCTCCTGGATGTCCGCCATGTAATGGCTGGTGAGCAGGATGGTCGTCTGGCGACGCGCATTGTAGTCGCGCAAGAACTCGCGCACGATCTTCTGGGAAACCACGTCCAGGCCGATGGTGGGTTCGTCCAGGAACAAGACCTTGGGCCGGTGCAACAGCGCGGCGATCAGCTCCAGCTTCATCCGTTCGCCCAGGGACAGCTCGCGCACCATGACCCGCAACTTGTCCTGCACGCCCAGCAACGCCGTCAACTCGTCGACCGTGGCCGCGAATTCCTCGGGCCCGATGCCGTAGATGTGGGCGTTGAGTTCGAGCGACTCGCGCGCAGGGAGGTCCCACCACAACTGGTTCTTCTGCCCGAGCAACAACGCGAACTGCCGCCGGTAACCGTCCTGCCGCTCCCACGGCACATAGCCCAATACGCGCGCCGTCCCCTGGGTCGGGTACAATAACCCCGCCAACATCTTCAAGGTGGTGGTCTTGCCCGCGCCGTTGGGCCCGAGGAAGCCCACCAGTTCGCCTTCGGCAATGGCAAAGCTCACTTGCTGCACCGCCCAGGTCAGCTCGCTTTCGCGCCGGAACAAGCCGCGGAGGGCGCCCCGCAACCCCGGCTCCTTGCGGTAGGTCCGAAAGGCCTTGGTGAGGCCCTCGACCTGGATCGCCGCGGGGCGCGGTGGGGGCGCTGCGACGGGCTCAGCGCTGGAGTTGCTTCTCGAGGTAGCTGACCACCTGGCGCACATGCTGGTCCACTTCCATCCGGTCCTTGACCAGCCGGCAGGCATGCAACACCGTGCCGTGGTCGCGCCCGCCGAAGGCCTCGCCGATGGTGTTCAGCGAGCTTTCCGTCAAGTGGCGCGCCAGATACATGGCGATCTGGCGCGGGAACGCGATGTTCTCCGGCCGCCGTTTGCTGGTCATGTCGGCCAGCCGCAGATCGAAGTGTTCCGCCACCCGCTTTTGGATCAGCTCGATGGTGATCGCGTAGCGGCCTTCCTCATGGAGCACTTCGCGCAGCAGCTCCTCCACCAACCCGCAGGTGAGGGCTTTGCCGGTCAACGAGGCGTACGAGGCTACGCGGATCAGGGCGCCCTCGAGCCGGCGGATGTTGGCCCGAATCCGGTGGGCGAGGAACTCGACGATCTCGTTGGGGAGGGCGACCCCGAGGGCCTGCTCCTTCTTGCGCAGGATCGCCATGCGGGTCTCGACGTCTGGAGGCTGCAGGTCGGTGACCAATCCCCACTCGAACCGCGACACCAAACGGTGTTCGAGGTTCTGGATCTCGCCGGCTGGGCGGTCGCACGTCAGGACGATTTGTTTATGAGCCTCGTGCAGCGCGTTGAAGGTGTGGAAGAACTCTTCCTGGATGCGCTCCTTATTGGCCAAAAACTGCACGTCGTCGATCAACAACACGTCGGTCTGCCGGTACTTCCGGCGGAAGCGCACCAACTGATTGGTCTGGATGGCGTCAATGTACTCGTTGGTGAATTTCTCCGAGGACAAGTACGCCACCCGCAAGGTCCGGCGATGCTGCGCCACATGCTGCCCAATCGCGTGCAACAGGTGCGTCTTACCCAACCCGACTCCCCCATAGACAAAGAGCGGGTTGTAGGACTTGCCCGGCGCCTGCGCCACCGCCAACGCCGCCGCGTGGGAGAAGCTGTTGTTACTGCCCACCACAAACGTCTCGAACGTATTCCGCGGGTTAAAGGCCGCCTCGCGATGGTTGGGTGCCGACTCGCCCCCCGTCGCGCCGCTCTTAGCACTCTTGGCCGCGGAGCTCGAGGCCGGAGCTGTGGCGGCCGGCGCCGGCGCCGGTGCGGGTGCAGGTGCCGCGGCCTGAAACTTCAGGCGCAGGGCGCGACCGCTGCAGTGCGCCAGGATGTCTTCGAGCAGCTTGAGGTAGTTGTCCTTGAGCCAGACGCCGCAGAAGTCGTTGGCGACCTCGACGGTCAATTCCTCCTCGTTCAACGAGCGGGCGTGAACGTTGGCGAACCAGAGCTTGTAGGTCTCCTGCGCCAGCATTTGACGCAGCACCGCCTGCGCTGCCGCCCACGTTTTCTCAGCCGTACTCATCATGCCGATCCTCAGCCGGGTGCGCCTGGTTTGGCCGATTTATTCACCTGCCCGATTCACCTCACTGTAACCCGCACTTTCACAGCCGCTTACAGCGGGCGCCGCGGACTCGCCGGAGGAGCGGATGAGCTAAACGCCGCCAAAAACCGCACAAATCCCAAAATGTAATCCCTAAACATTTGTCGATTAAGCACTTAAACCGACTCCGATCCCTAGGCTCCCGCCCCGTCCAGAAAACACCTGTGCCCACTTGGGAAGTCGTCGTAAAAACCGGCCTCCTTCTAGGCCGCAGCGCATCGCAAGACGAGTACAACATATTAACTCTTGTTCACGACTTATTCACAACCTGCCTTGCGCCCCGAAACCGCGGCCGCTCGGCCGCCAAACCTCACGTGCCCCGCGCGGCTCGCCCTTCGGCACGGCACAGCGCTCGCCACCGCCGGCATCAGCGAGAACCAGTGGGGCCCGCCCTAGACCGCGTGATCGCCCGTCTCGCCGGTGCGAATGCGGGTGGCGCTCTCGACGGGACTGACAAAGACCTTGCCGTCGCCGATCTTGCCGGTCTTGGCGGCTTTCACGATGGCGTCGACGGCGGCCGCAGCCTGTGCATCGGCCACCACCAACTCGAGCTTGATCTTGGGAAGGAAATCGACCGTGTACTCGCTGCCGCGGTAGATCTCGGTGTGCCCTTTTTGCCGGCCGAAGCCCTTCACCTCGAGCACCGTCATGCCTTCCACCCCGAGCTCGCCCAGCGCCTGCTTCACGTCCTCTAGTTTGAAGGGTTTAATGATGGCCTCGATCTTCTTCATGGTTCGTCGTTGAGCGGGGGCGATAGTAACAACGGCCCCCTGAGTGTAAACACGATTTTGACCCGCCGCACCCGCGCGCTGCGCGGCGTCCCACTCACGGCGCTGCGTGTGGCCGGCGCTGGCGCTTCTCGTAGGCCGCCGCCACCGCTTGCCCGAGGGCTATGCCCCCGTCGTTGGGCGGCACCCGTTGGTGCCAATAGGGGCTGAAGCCCGCGCTCCGCAGGCTCTGCACCGCGCGTTCGAGCAGGTAACGATTCTGGAAACACCCGCCCGTGAGCACGACGCGCCGATCGCCCACCGACTGCGCGACGGCCACGATCGCGTCGGCGAGGGTGTTGTGGAATTTGGCGGAGATGTCCCATGCCGGCACCAGATTCCGCAAATCCGCCAAGATCCCCTCGAGCATCGGTCCCCAATCCACCAAGAACCGCGGCAGGCTGGGACGCAACGCCGCGCAGTTGGCGTGGAGCGGACACGGCATCGTCAGCTCGCCATTGAGCGCCTCGAGTTCTTCCGAGGTCAGCAGGCGGATGGGATAGGACTCGTCCGATTCGTCGCGTTCGAGGGCGAACTCGAGGTCGAGGGCCGCCTGCCCCTCGAAGTGGACGCGTTGCCGCAGGCCAACGATCGAGGCGATGGCGTCGAACAGCCGGCCCGCACTCGACGTCAGCGGCGCCTGCACCCGACCGTCCAGCAGGTGTCGCAGCGTCTTGAGTTCCGCGGACGAAAAGGCCTGCAAGGTGGGCAGGTCTTTCATCTCGAAGGCCTCGGCCCCCCAGACCGCATGCAACAAACCCAGCCCGCTGCGCCGCGGTTCCTTGACCGCTTGCTCCCCGCCCGGCAAGCGGAACGTGCGCAGATAGCCCACCCGCTCGAAGTGATCCTCGAACACGCGGAAGAACTCGCCCCCCCACACCGTTTCGTCCACACCGAAGCCCGTCCCGTCCCAGGAGGCCCCCAACAACGGCGCCGGCGCGTCGTTCTCGGCCATGCACGCCAACACGTGGGCACAGTGATGCTGCACGCAAATCACGTTCTGTGCAGTCCGGTGCGCGTGTTGGGTGGACAAATAGTCCGGGTGCGCATCGGCCGCCACCACCTCGGGCCTCACGCCGTACAACTCGCGCAGGTCGGTCATCACCCGCTCGAACGCCGCCAGCGTCACCGCGTTTTCCAGATCGCCGATGTGCTGGCTCAGGTACACCTGCTGGCCCCGTGCCAAGGCGACCGTGTTCTTGAGCTGCGCCCCCACCGCCAGCGTGGCGGGCAACTCCTCGCGTACCCAGATCGGCAACGGCGCATAGCCCCGGGCCCGCCGCAGCATCAACTCGCGCCCCAGCACCACGCGCGCCACCGAATCGTCCACATGCCGCACAATGGGCCGATCGTGCACCAGAAACAAATCCGCGATCCCGGCCAGACGCTCCAACGCCTCGCGTTCGTCAATGCAGATCGGTTCCTCGGCCAGGTTGCCGCTGGTGGCCACGACCGGCCGCCCCACCGCGCGCAACAGCAAATGATGCAGCGGCGTGCTCGGCAGCATCACGCCCCAATACGGATTCCCGGGCGCCACCGCCGACGCGATGCGCAGCGGCGCCGACCCCAACTCCGCCGGCGACCGCCGGCGCAGGAGGACGATTGGGGCCTCCGCCGAGCGCAGCAGACGCTCCTCGAGTTCGTCCACCCGACACTGCTCGCCGATCATCCGCAGCGTGGGCATCATCAACGCCAAGGGCTTGGCCTCGCGCCGCTTCAACCGTCGCAGCCGCAGCACCGCGCTGTCTTCGTCCGCCAACACCAGCAACTGAAAACCGCCAACCCCCTTCACCGCGACGATCGCCCCCTCCCGCAACGCATGCGCCGCCTCGGTCAGGACCTCGTGGTGCGACCGGAGGCAGCGGCCGCGCGGGTCCCAGAGTTCGAGGTGGGGGCCGCAGGCTGGGCAGGCATTGGGTTGGGCGTGGAACCGTCGGTTCCGCGGGTCTTCGTATTCCGCGCGGCAGGCCGCACACAGGGTGAAGCCTTTCATCGAGGTGTTGGGGCGGTCATACGGGAGGGCCTCGATGATGCTGTAGCGCGGGCCGCAGTGGGTGCAATTGATGAAGGGATACGCGTGCCGCCGATCCGCCGGATCCCACAACTCGCGCAGACATGCGGCGCACGGGGCGATGTCCGGCAGCACCAGCGCCGTTTTCTCCCCGCCCGGCTCGCTGGGGCGGATCGCGAAACCGCGGTGCCCCACCGGATCGAGGTAGGTCGTCTCGAGACTCTGAATCGAGCTGTGCGGCGGGCGCTCGCGGTCCAATCGCACCAGCAACCGCCGCACCGCGTCGGCTGGGCCTTCGACCTCGAGAACGACGCCTTGCGCCGAATTGCTCACCCAACCGGCCAAGCCGAGTTCGGTCGCCAAGCGAAACACGAAGGGGCGGAATCCCACCCCTTGCACCACCCCTCGCACCGCCAGGCGGGCGCGAACGGCCACCCCCCCGGTTTCTCCACCCACGACCGGACCCGGTGACGCTACGTAACCCATGGCTCCTTCAATCATCCTCAGCTCTCCAATGGGACACTCTTTTTCCCCCGCTCCGGCACGGCACAGCCGTGGGAGCCGGGTAGAATCGCGTTGGTCTGCCCTCGACCTGCCGTTGTTTCTTTCATGAGTCCACCCGCTTGACAAGAACTGAATTCAAACCGCAGACGATTCCCCGATTCCCGCGCCAGCCGCCCCCGGCCTCGCCCTAACAGATCCGCGGCAACTGCTCCCCGCTCGGCACGTCCAACACGCGCGCGATCCCAATCCGGCTCCGCAGCGTCACCCGGCTGGGCGAGCCCGCATGCACGGCGCCGATGCGTTGCGCGCCCGCCCCGTGCGGCCCCGCCCGGAGCAACTCCAGCGCCCGCTCCGCGTCGCGCGCGGCCACGAAGGCCACCAGGCGCCCTTCGTTCGCCACCGCGAGCGGATCCAATCCCAACATCTCGCACGCCCCGCGCACCGGCTCGCTGACCGGCACCGCCGCTTCCTCGATGGCCACCTGGACTCGAGCGCAGGCGGCGATCTCGTTGAGCGCAGCCACCAGACCGCCCCGGGTCAGATCGCGCAGACAATGCACCTCGATGCCCCCCTCGAGCAGCGCCCCCACCAACGCCGCCAGCGGCGCGCAATCGCTCACGATCGGGCCCTCGAACTCGAGCCCTTCCCGCACCGACAGCACGGCCATCCCATGCCGCCCCAAATCGCCGCTCACCAACACCGCGTCACCCGCTTGAACTTGCGCGGGGCCGATACACTGTCCGTGCGGGATCACCCCGAGGCCCGCGGTGGTCACATAGAGGCCATCGCCCCGACCCCGCTCCACCACCTTGGTGTCCCCCGTGACGAACTCCACCCCGGCCGCCTTCGCCGCGGCCCGCATGGACTCGACCACGCGTCCGAGCGCCGCCATCGGCAGCCCTTCCTCGAGGATAAAGGCTGCGCTCAACCAACGCGGTTGCGCCCCGCACATGGCGAGGTCGTTGACCGTGCCGTTGACGGCCAGCGTCCCAATGTCGCCTCCGGGGAAGAACAACGGCCGCACGACGTACGCATCCGTGGTGAAGGCCAGGCGCTGTCCCCCCACCTCGAACTGGGCGCCGTCGTGGCGTTGGTTCAGCAGGGGGTTATCGAAGGCGCGCAGAAAGACCTGCTCGAGGAGCTGCTGCATCAGCCGGCCACCGCCGCCATGCGCCAGCAACACCTGCGGGTAGCGGTCGAGTGGCCGCGGACAACTCCACCCTCCCTGCGGATCCGCCACATCCCGGTTCATAGCCCCTCCCGTTCGCACTCCGCCTCGACCGGCCGCCGATACCGGTAGTAGGCCGCGCAGGCTCCTTCACTCGAGACCATGGTCGCCCCGAGCGGATGCTCCGGGGTGCAGCGAGTCGCAAAAGCGGGGCACTCGTTGGGCTTCTTAACCCCCTGCAACACCAGGCCGCTAAGACATTCCGTCGGTTCGGCCGCAGTGTAAGCGGTCAGCCCAAACCGCCGCTCCGCATCGAACTCCGCGTATGCCTCCGCCAAACCCAACCCGCTCTCGGGAATCTCCCCCACCCCGCGCCACTTCCGATCCACGACCCGAAACACCTCGCGCACGATCCGTTGCGCCGCCAGATTCCCCTCCCGCCGCACGGACCGGGCGTACTGGTTCTCGACTTCCGCGCGGCCCGTCTCGAGCTGTTGCACGCACATGACGAGACCCTGGAGAATATCTAGCGGTTCGAACCCGGTCACCACGATGGGTACCCGATACCGCCGAGCCAGCGGTTCATACTCGCGGTAGCCCATCACCGTGCAGACATGGCCCGCCGCCAGAAAACCCTGCACCCGGTTGCTGGGCGACCCCAAGATCGCCGCCATCGCCGGCGGCACCAGCACATGCGACACCAGCAACGAGAAGTTCTTCAGCCCTTGCCGCCGCGCCTGCCACACGGCCATCGCGTTCGGCGGAGCGGTGGTCTCGAAACCCACCGCGAAGAAGACCACCTGCGCGGCAGGGTGGGCCGCCGCCAGCTTGACCGCGTCCAACGGCGAGTACACCACCCGCACGTCTCCCCCGGCCGCTTTCACGGCCTGCAAGTCCGTCCGGGTGCCCGGCACGCGGAGCATGTCGCCAAACGAACACAGCATCGTCCCCGGCTGGGCCGCAATCTCGCAGGCTTTGTCGATCAACTCGACGGGGGTCACGCACACCGGACAACCCGGCCCGTGCACCAACGTGAGCTGCGGCGGCAGCAACTCGTCGATCCCGAACCGGACAATCGCATGAGTCTGCCCGCCACAGACCTCCATGATCGTCCAGGGGCGTGCGGTCACGCGCCGCAAGGCCCGCGCATACGCGCCGGCCTGCGCCGCATCCCGGTACTCGTCGAGAAATCTCACGTCGTCCCGGCTACCGTCGCGGACGGCCCCCAAACCGTCAAGCGCCCGCGGCGCCGCCGGCCGCGCTGCCGCTGCCCGAATCCTTAGCGAGGCGGAGCGCGGACGGTCACGTCCGCCCAGCGGATCTGACGATCCGCGCCCCACAGAGAGCCTGCCGGGTGTCACCCGCGATGGCAGCTCTCAAGCACCTCGCTAAGGATTCGGGGCCGCTATTTCACGGTTAGAATCTCGTTGAAACCTGGTTCTGATGCCCTAGCATCGCTGTTTCTTGCTTCGGCCGTGCCGGGGCGTCGGATCGAAATTGCCAAACATGAAGAGCTACAATATTGCCGTCCTGCCTGGCGATGGGACCGGGCCGGAAGTCACGCGGGAAGCGGTCAAGGTGCTGGATGCCGCCGCCGCCAAGTTCTCTCTCAAGCTGAACTACACACCCTACGATTTTGGCGGCGACCGCTACCTGCGCACCAAGGAAGTCCTGCCCGAAAGCGCCGTCGGCGAGCTGCGGAAGTTCCCCGCGATTCTCCTCGGGGCCATCGGCCATCCGGACGTGGCGCCGGGCATTCTCGAGAAGGGCATCCTGCTTCGCTTGCGGTTCGAGCTCGAGCAATACATCAACCTGCGCCCGGTCAAGCTCTACGACGAGCGGTTCTGCCCGCTCAAAGACAAAGGACCCAACCAGATCGATTTCGTGGTCGTCCGGGAGAACAACGAAGGGCTGTACACCGGCGCCGGCGGGTTCGTCTTCAAAGGTACCCCGAGTGAAATCGCCGTCCAGGAGAGCATCAACACCCGCCGCGGCGTCGAGCGTTGCCTGCGCTACGCCTTCGAGTTCACGCGCAAGCGTAACCAGGACAAGAAACTGACCTTGGTGGGCAAGACCAATGTCCTCACCTACGCGTTCGACCTGTGGGAGCGCGCCTTCCACGAAGTCGGTCAAGCCCACTACCCCGACATCCAGCGCGACTACGCCCATGTGGACGCCACCACCATGTGGTTTGTCAAGAACCCGGAGTGGTTCGATGTGATCGTGACCGACAACATGTTCGGCGACATCATCACCGACCTCGGCGCCATGATCCAGGGCGGCATGGGAATCGCCGCCGGCGGCAACATCAATCCCCAGGGCACCAGCATGTTCGAGCCCATCGGCGGCAGCGCGCCCAAGTACACCGGCCAGGGCGTCATCAACCCCTTGGCTGCCATCTGCGCCGGCCAAATGCTCCTCGATCACCTCGGCGAAACCCAAGCCGCCCAAGCCGTCGAAGCCGCCGTCATCAAGACCGTCCGCGAGAAGATCAAGACCCTCGCCGCCGGCAAGATGGGCCACTCGACCTCCCAGGTGGGCGACCTCGTCGCCGCGGCAATCTAGCGCCCTCGAGCTCCCAGGGCAGACGGTCATGAAAACGCTGCAGGATTCGCTGGTCGAACTGATTCGCCGCACGTCCGCCGAACTCCCGGACGACGTCCAACGCGGGATCTTGGCGGCGCTGGCACAGGAGCAAAAGGGCACCATCGCCCAGTCGGCCATGCAGCTCATCGAGCGCAACATCGCGCTGGCGAAACAGAAGTCGCAGCCGATTTGCCAAGACACCGGCAGCATCCTCTTTTACGTCGAGGGTCCCGTGGGCCTGGACCAAATCGCCTTCGCCGAGACCGCCTGCGCGGCGGTGAAGCTAGCCACCCAGAAAGGCCATCTGCGCCAAAACTCGGTCGATTCCCTCACCGGCAAGAACGACGGCACCAACCTGGGACCCGGCTCGCCCACCTTGCACTTCCACCAACACCGCTCCCCGGAGGTGCAGGTGCGTTTGGTCCTCAAAGGCGGCGGATGCGAGAACGTCGGCGCGCAGTATTCCCTGCCTCACGAGAAACTGATGGCCGATCGCGACTTGGCCGGCTGCCGCAAGGCGATCTTGGACGCGGTATGGCAGGCGCAGGGCAAAGGCTGCGGGCCGGGGATCCTGGGGGTGTGCATCGGGGGCGATCGCGCCACCGGCTACGAGTACTCGAAACAGCAGCTCCTACGGCGGTTGGACGACCGCAACCCCAACCCGGACCTCGATCGCCTCGAACAGGACATCCTGCACACCGCCAACCAACTGGGGATTGGCCCGATGGGGTTCGGCGGACGCACCACCTTGTTGGGCGTCAAGGCGTGCGCCGCCAATCGCCTGCCCGCCTCCTACTTTGTCAGCGTCAGTTACATGTGCTGGGCTTACCGGCGCCAGGGCGTCACGCTGGGTCCGTCCGGCGAAATCCAACAATGGTTGTACTGAACCCCCGGCCATGACCCAACTGACTGCCCCCTTTGCCGAGTCGAAGATCCGCGCCCTCGAAGTCGGCGACCCGGTCGAGATCACCGGCGTGCTGTTCACCGGCCGCGATGCCGTCCACAAGTACCTGGCCCAAGGCGGCGCGTTGCCCTCCGGCGTCAACCTGCGCGACGGCATCCTCTACCATTGCGGCCCGGTGGTGCTCAAGGACGAGCACGGCCAATGGAAAGTCGTCGCCGCCGGCCCCACCACCTCGATCCGCGAGGAACCCTACCAAGCCCAGATCATCGAGCAGTTCGGCCTCCGCGGCGTGATTGGCAAGGGCGGCATGGGCGAGCGCACCCTGGCGGCCTGCCGCGCGCACGGCTGCGCGTATCTGCACGCGGTGGGCGGCGCCGCACAAGTCCTGGCCGAATGCGTCCGGGCTGTGCGCAACGTCTATCTGCTCGAGAAGTTCGGCTCGCCCGAAGCCATCTGGGAACTCGAAGTCGAGCGCTTCCCCGTGGTGGTGACTATGGACGCCCACGGCGGCTCACTGCACCGCGAGGTGCTCGCGGCGAGCCAGGCCGAGTTGGCCAAGCGATTGTGAACGCACCGGCTCGGACTCGCGCCCGGGCGGCTCACGCCCCCCCGCTGCGCCCGCCCACCCGCTCGCATCCATGCACGAGGTGAGCCTGATGCAAGAAGCGGTGCGCTTGGCCCTCGAGTCCGCCCAAGCCGCCGGCGCCCAACACATCCACCGGTTGGCGCTGCGCGTGGGCGCCTTGAGCGGCGCTGTGCCCGACGCGTTGCGCTTCGCCTTCCCCTTGGTTTGCGCCGGCACCATCGCGCAAGGGGCCACCCTCGACATCGAGTCCGTCCCCGCCGCCGGCTGGTGCGGCTATTGCCAGGCCGAGTATCGGTGCGAAGATTATCTCAGCGAATGCCCGCGCTGCCGCCAAATCAGCGCCGAACTGCGGCGCGGGACCGAACTTGAATTGGCGGCGGTCGAGGTTTCCTGATATGTGCCAAGAATGCGGATGCGGAATGGACGGCCAAGCGACCAGTGGCGGCGGCGGCCCGGCGCCACACCCGCGGGACCACGACCACGCCGCCGAGCCTGCCCAAGCGCACGCGCACGGCGCAGGCGCTGAGTCCGACGCTGCAGCCGCGCATCAGACGTTGCCCGTGCGGCGGTCGATCCTCGAGAAGAACGAACGCCTCGCCGAGCGCAATCGCGGTTTCTTCCGCGCCAAAGGGCTGCTGGTGTTGAATGTCCTGTCGGCGCCCGGCTCGGGCAAGACCACGCTCATCCGGAAGACCGCCGAGGCCCTGGCCCAGGGACTGCGCGTCGGCGTCATCGTGGGCGATCTCGCCACCGATAACGACGCCGCGCGCTTGCGTGCAGCGGGCCTGCCCGTGGTCCAAATCACCACCGGCACCGTGTGCCATCTCGAGGCCGAGATGGTCGCCCGCGCCGCCCGGCAACTGGACCTGGACGCGCTCGACGTGCTCATTATCGAGAACGTTGGGAACCTGGTTTGCCCAGCCGCCTACGATCTCGGCGAAGACCTGCGCGTCGTGCTCATGTCCGTCACCGAAGGCGAAGACAAACCGCTCAAGTACCCCCCCATGTTCCACTCGGCCGACGTGGCGCTCATCACCAAGATCGACCTAGCGGCCGCCGCCGGATTCGATCGCGCGCAAGCGCTGGCCAACCTCCATCGCATCAGCCACCACGCCGCCGTCTTCGAGGTCTCCGCCAAGACCGGCCAAGGCATGCCGTTGTGGCTCGACTACGTCGCCCAGCAACGCCAATCCGTCCGAGGTTCCACCTCCGGCTGAGCCCCGCTCCTGCTCTCGGCGGAGCGGTTGAACGAACCACGGCCCTTGCGCCGACTCGTCCGTCCCCGAGACCGACGCCCCGTCCGCGGTAGGGCGCGCAGTCCCTTGCGCGCCGCATGTTTCCAGTGAGAACTCCTCGACCCGCACGATCCGTCCGCGGTAGGGCGCGCAGTCCCTTGCGCGCCGCCCCATCGGCCTCACCCGAGTGCGAACACCGGGAGACGGGGAAGGGGATCATTCCGTTCACGCCATCCCGCCCTTCCTTGAACCTCAGGACGGGAACCTCGGCAGCCACCCGGACCTCGATACGCGCAACATCACATAGAACACGCCGCGCCAACCGGCATCTCCACCCCGCTTCGGGTGTGACCGTGACGGTCACTTCCTCCCATGTTTCTGCCGCCGCAGAGATCGGCTCGCTACGAGCCGATAAGCGCGAGGCGACCGCGGCCATGCAAGCGTGGCTGCAGGAACGGCGCAGGTAGACACTTCCCGGCCGGTCTCCATTGCCTTGCGTTGCCTTTCGGCTCCTACCGCGTCGGTCACGCTGCCGGCGACCGCAAAGGTCATCGAGTAGAGCGGAGGCGCGAACATGTTTAGGCCAGTGACTTCCAATGTCTCTGCCCTTTCGAGCATCGTGGCAAACGGCCACCAGACCCTGCACTTCGTTTCCTCCACCCCCTCTAAAATTCCG
>VHCO01000083.1 GCA_016871715.1 Verrucomicrobiota bacterium | reverse complement strand
GCGCCAGCGTCTCCGGCAGCATAATAACCCTTGACAAAGCGGACGCCTGTGCCGCTCGGACCCGGGTTGACCCCCTTCAAGGTGGCGATGGTCTCAGTTAGGTCCATGTCCATGTCTTCCTCCTTCGGTGTTCGCGTGTCAATGTCGTGGTGGACGCGCAGCCCGGGCTTCAGAACGGAGTCACCTGATGCTGGAAGTAGTCCACCAGCA
Source organism: Verrucomicrobiota bacterium (assembly GCA_016871715.1). GTDB lineage: Bacteria > Verrucomicrobiota > Verrucomicrobiia > Limisphaerales > J093 > VHCO01. The sequence goes on along the minus strand of VHCO01000083.1, from coordinate 28,291 downwards.
ATTTCTTCTGGGCATCGCCGGGCACAGCCGGGCAATTCGGATCCCACTCGAAGATCCCCGCGCCGGCGTCGCCGGCTTGGGTTCGCCCCTTGATGAAGCGCGCCAGGTTCGGGTCCGGGATGATGTTCCGCAGGTCAGCCAGCGTGCCAACTTGATCGACAGTAGCCATAGATGCTCCTTGTGATTGAGCGTTCGAACGAGCGGGTTGTCTGGGCAGTCGCTCCACGCTCCCCGTGCGGCCCTCGGGCGGTCGCTTCTCGGGGGGCGCACTGGGCGTGTTGCCGAGTGTGGATCACAGCCGCATTCATGAGGTCTGTCGTCAGACTCGACGTCAAGACGAGCCGCGCCCCGCTGGTCCAGACGCCCGCTCGGGGGCGCGTGCGCATGGCAACGAGAAGGGAGCGCGGACGGTCATATTCAGACCTCACGAAGTCGTGCCGGCATATTGACCCCTGAAGCGGCTTATGGGAGGCTCGCGGAGCCGTTGGGCCAAACCGAAACCGCTTATTGTGGACATCAAGAAAGCCATACTGACCGCTGCCGGGAAACATCAGCGGACGCTCCCCCTACAAACCTTGGTCGACCGCGACGGCGTGCCGAAGACGGCCTTGAGCATCTTGCTCGAGGAAGTCCAGGCGGCGGGCCTCGAGGAGGTATGCGTTGTGGTCTCGCCGGGCGATGAAGGGGCCTACCGAGCGGCGGCGGGCGGTTGGGCCAAGCGCCTGAGCTTCGTCACGCAACCGGCGCCGCTGGGCTACGGCCACGCCGTCGCCTGCGCCCGAGAGTTCGCCGGCCGGGATCCGTTCCTGCTCTTGGTGGGCGATCACCTATACGTGACGCGCGAACCCAAACGTTGCGCGCAACAACTGGTCGAGGTGGCGCGCCTCGAACACTGCGCCGTCTCCGCCGTCCAGGCCACGCACGAAAGCAAGTTGCCTTACTACGGCGCGGTGGGAGGCCGACTCGAGGCGGGCCAGCGCGGCTTGTACAAAGTGGATGCCGTGCTCGAGAAACCCACGCCCACGGAAGCGGAACAGCGGTTGATCGTTCCGGGTTTGCGAGCGGGGCATTACCTCTGTTTCTTCGGGATGCACGTCTTGACGCCGCTAGTCATGGAGATCCTCGCCGATCGGGTGGGCCAGGCCGGCGCCCAAGGCGGCGTGCAACTCTCCGCTGCCCTCGCCCAACTGGCCGGACGCGAACGCTACCTCGCCTGCGAACTGCGCGGGCGCCGCTTCGACATCGGCGTCAAGTACGGGCTGCTGCTGGCTCAACTCGCCCTCGCGCTCGAGGGGCAAGAACGCGACGAAGTCCTGACGAACTTGATCGAGCTGCTGGCCCTGGGCCGGCGTTAGGTCCACGGCGGCGACCACCCTATCCGCGCATTGTATGGCGAGCCAGCTTGTCTCGATCATCCTCTCGGACGAACCTACCGTCCGCAACCAGTCTCTGGATGGCTTCTGCGCTCCGGCCACGCTGCCTGAGTTGTTGGCAGAGTGCCGCGAACTGGATGCCTTCCGGCGCCGCAGCGACAACCTCTACCAACGGGTGCGCGCCCTTTTCTTCCTCTATGCCATCCACCGGTTCCACTTGCCGCTCAAGGCGGGTCTCCGCCTGCGGGCGTTGATTCCCTTCAAGGGGTACGAACACCTGCTGCAGCGCCGGTTCGAGGAGGCCATCGACCATTTCTTGGCCGCGCAGGAAACTGAAGGTCCCAGCGACGCCATCTCGAGTGCCCTGGCAGCCGCCTATCAACGGCTCGGCTTCCAAACCCTAGCCGACCAAGTCCGGCGCAGCGTCCGATCGGTGCGCGGCAACCAGTGGATGTTCCGCACCGGGCACCCGGCCGATCATCCCCTGCGGCTGCGCCCGGAACTGCTCGATCGAGCCGAAGACGGCACCTATCCCATCCTGCGCGAGCGCACTCCAGTCCGCATGGACCTCAGCCATAGCGGCTGGAGCGACATCTTCTTTTTGGGCATGGATTTCCCCGAGGGCGCCCGCGTGCTCAACGTCTCGATCGACCTCGCCGTCCACGGCCGCGACGCCCAACCGCGCCCGCCGGTCGAGGCGTATCTGCGTGTGCTCGATGAGCCGGTCCTGCGCCTGACGAGCGTGGACCTGGGCGCCACCGCGACGATCGATAGCCTGGCTGAGGTGTTCGATTTCGCGCGGGATTACCTCGGTTTGCTCAAGGCGGCGGTGATTGCGGCGGGCATTGTGCCTCCCGGCATCGAGGGGTCGGGCCAAAGCCTAGCGGAGCTGTTGGCTCGGGTGACTGGCCCAGGACGCGGACTCGAACTGGTCAGCAACGTCAACCACATACCGAAAGGATCGCGGTTGGCGGTCTCGACGACGCTGCTGGCGGCCTTGGTAGCGGTTTGCATGCGGGCTACTGGCCAGGCCCAATCCCTCTGCGGCCCGCTCGAGGAAGGGGAACGTCGACTGGTTCTCGCCCGGGCTTTGTTGGGCGAGTGGTTGAGCGGATCGGGAGGCGGGTGGCAGGATTCCGGCGGTCTATGGCCCAGCATGAAGCTGATCGAGGGCGTGCTGGCCAGCGAGGCCGACCCCGAGCACGGCATCAGCCGGGGCCGGTTGATGCCCGCGCACCGGATCTTGACGGCCGCGGATGCCTCGCCGCTCACGCGCCAGCAGCTCCAGGAATGCCTGGTCCTGGTCCACGGCGGTATGGCGCAGAACGTCGGGCCCATCCTCGAGATGGTGACGGAGAAGTACCTGCTGCGGGGCGAGGTCGAGTGGCAAGGCCGGCAAGAGGCCATGCGGATTCTGGACGAGATCTTGGCGGCCCTGCGCGCGCAGGACGTGCGGCAAATCGGCGCGTTGACCACGCGCAACTTTCAAGGGCCGATCCAAGCCATCATTCCCTGGGCCAGCAACGACTTCACCGAGACTCTGATCGACCGCGTGCGCGCCGAGTTCGGCTCGGCTTTCTGGGGCTTCTGGATGCTCGGGGGCATGTCCGGCGGCGGGATGGGCTTCATTCTCGCTCCGGGCCACAAGCCAGCGGCCCAGCAGCGTCTGCAACAGTTCATGTCGGCCGCTAAACGCGAGCTCGAACACGCCCTGCCCTTCGCCATGGAGCCGGTCGTCTACGACTTCGCCATCAACGAGCGGGGGACGCACGCCGATTGCCTGGCCGGTGCGCAAGCCCTCTTGCCGCGCGATTACTACGCCCTGCACGTGCCCCAATGGCTCCGCCAAGACCCCGCCCGCCTCGGCCGCATGTGCCGGCTCGAGCTCGATAAGTTCGGCGCGGCCTGCCGTCCGGGAGGCGAGCTGGGTGGCATGGTGCAGGTCCTCTTCGACCGGTTGGTGCCTCGGCTCAAGTCCGACGGCGCCAAAGAACAGAGCCTCGCCGAGTTGCTCGAGGCGAACGGATTCGACCGCACCCAGCACGAGCAGATCCGCGCCGACCTCAAGAGCGGCCTCATTGGTCTGGCGCAAAATCGCCTGCCCGCCAATGCCGACATCAAGGACGTGCGCGAGGGGGATGTCGAGGACGGGACGGCGCCGTTGTCGTCGGACCTGCGCAAGGCCGGCCTCGAGGCCTTGGCGCGGGGCGAACTGGCCGTCGTGACGTTGGCTGCGGGCGTGGGCAGCCGCTGGACGCAAGGCGCCGGCGTGGTCAAAGGTCTGCATCCCTTCTGCAAACTCGGCGGGCGCCATCGGACCTTTGTCGAGACGCACCTGGCCAAGAGCCGGCGCATGGGCGGTTTGGCTGGGCGGTTGCTCCCCCATGTAGTGACCACCAGCTACCTCACCCACGCCGCTATCGAGGGCTACCTCGCCCGCCAGAACCACTACGGTTACCCTGGGCCGCTGCTGCTTTCGCCCGGCCGCGCCATTGGTCTGCGCCTGATTCCCATGGTGCGCGATCTGCGTTTTCTCTGGGAAGAGATGCCGCAACAACTGCTGGATGAACAGCAGCAAAAGGTCCGGGACAGCCTGCGCCAGGCCCTGATTCATTGGGCGCAACAGATGGGCGAAGGGGCCGATTACACCGATAACTTGCCCAGCCAATGCCTGCATCCGGTCGGGCACTGGTTCGAGATCCCCAACCTGCTCCGCAATGGCGTCCTCACCCGCCTGCTCGAGCTCCAGCCCAACCTCAAGCATCTGCTCCTGCATAACATCGACACCTTGGGCGCCGATGCGGACCCCGCGCTGTTCGGCCTACACTTAGCCCGGCGCGCTTGTCTGACCTTCGAGGTCATCACCCGCCGACTGGAAGATCGCGGCGGCGGGCTCGCCCGCGTCCACGGCCAGGTTCGGTTGGTCGAAGGCTTGGCCATGCCGCGTGAGGAGGAGGAATTCGCCCTCAGCTACTACAACTCGAACACGTGCTGGGTCGACCTCGATCGACTCCTCGCCGTGTTCGGGCTCGATCGCGCGGACTTGACCCGGCCCGACCGCGTGGCCGAGGCCATCCGCACCCTGGCCGCGCGCGTGCCGACCTATATCACCCTCAAAGAGGTCAAGAAACGCTGGGGCCACGGCCAAGAAGACATCTTCCCCGTCAGCCAATTCGAGAAGCTCTGGGTCGACATGACGGCTTTGCCCGAGGTCCAATGCCGGTTCGTGGCGGTACCGCGCTTGCGCGGCCAGCAACTCAAGGACCAAGCCCAACTCGATGGCTGGCTGCGCGACGGCTCCGCAGCCCATGTCCAGTCCCTTTGCGAATGGAGTTGCTGAGGAGAGGTCGGGCTACTGGAGACTTTGCCGGATAGGCGTAGGGATGGCGCAGAGCGCCACCCCTCCCTCCGAACCGGACTGTCGATGATAGCCACCGTTTCGCCCGCACTTCGAGGTCCAACGCGCGGTCCGATGGACGCGGCTACGTAGACCATGCTCGCGTCATCTCCCAACGGATCCCGGTTTAGCCACCTCTGGAGGTTCGAATCGTAGAAGCGCAAGCCGTAGTAGTAGAGGCCCGAGCTGCCGTGAAGCATCTTCGAGCTGAAGCGATAGACCTTCGCCCCACCCAGCGGCCCGCAGGTGTACGTAGCCCGCCCATACGGATCGTAGCGGTAAAACGCTTGCACCATGCCGGCCGAGGTGGCAAGTGCCGTGACGTTCCCGTTCCCGTCCGCACGGCAGAACACATGCCGATTCCAGCTCCCCACGCTGTATTGGTCCGACCGAGCCAGCAAACCGCCAATGCCGCCCGCCCCCTCGAGACTTCCGCTTAGGTCGTTGCCGCGCGTGTACGGGACGGTCGGAGTGCTCGAGTTCATTGCCCGGTCGCCAGACGTAGGTGAGATCGCGGCCGCTGGCATCATAGGCGTAGGTGTAGGTGCGAGTCGGGGCCGGGTTGCCGGTGCCGTCGGTGGTCGTGACGCTGGTGGGCAGTCCCCAGCCGTTGCGCTGATACGACTCGTACCAAGTCGAGCTGTCCGGCAGCCGGCGGGCCACCAGCGAAGGGAGAATCTGTGTCCCGCGGGAACAAGGATCTTGCTGGCTCTTGCCGGCGTAATCGAACCAGGTGATCTGGCCGAGAATCGTGCCTGCGGTGTCTGGGCTCGGGGCGACCTCGAGGGAGACGGCGAAGTCGGGCGTGCCCGCGTGGTGAGCGAGCCAATGGCGCGTGCGCGCCTTGGCAAAATGGTTGGTGGTCATCTGGGTGAGGTCGGTCGGAACGGTCGCACTCTGTTTCTGGTCCCAGCGGAAGCTGTTGAACCAGTTGGCCGAGTTGTCCAGCAAGGTGCCCGAGGGAAGGTTGTCGGGGACCAAACTGCTGGGGAGGGAGGCCGGGCGTTGACACGTTTTACTCGCTAAGGATTCGGGCCGTGAGGGTCGGCCGGCTTTCTGATTGTTGGGTGCGGCCCGGTTGCCCTAGGCTGGACAGGCGTGAGGATGAAGCACTTACTGATGAGAGGTCGGGATAGACGACAGATTGCAGGCAGGGCGCGCAGTCCTCTGCGCGCTGTAAACCACTGTGGCCACAGGGACCCGCGGCGCGCAGAGGACTGCGCGCCCTACCGCCGAGTTGTCGTCCATCTCAGTGACTCATCAGTAAGGGCGACGCAAGCCGAGGTGAACGTGGCGCGCGGGGGCCATCGGCCGTTGCTGGCGCCGCGGTGGGTGCGGACCTGGTGCCTGGCGGGGTTGGCTGCAACCTGGACGCTCGCAGGCGGCGCAGGGCTGGGCTGGGCCAATGCGGCAGACCAGGAATACACGATCGACGCCTGGGAGACCGAGGAAGGTCTGCCGCAAAGCTCGGTCGTCTCGATCGCCCAAACACCCGATGGCTACCTGTGGTTGGCTACGTTCGACGGGCTCGCGCGGTTCGACGGCGCTCGTTTCACGGTGGTGGACGCGAGCAATCTGCCGGGGTTGCCGAGCAACCGCTTGCTCAGTCTCTTTGTGGACTGGCAAGGCGCGTTGTGGCTGACCACCGAATTCCATCATCTGGTGCGCTTGGCTGAAGGGCGTTGCCAAGTGTTCGGCGCGCCAGAGAACGTGCCGTCAGACGGCGTGGGACGGGTGGCGGAAGACGCGGCGAACCGGTTGTGGATCGCGGATCAGGCCGGAGGGTTGTACCGCATGGAGACAGGCCAATTTGTGCCGGTGGTCAAGCCACCGGGCCTCGGCCAGGGCACCGTATCGACGATGATCGACGATCGCGAAGGCCAGTTCTGGGTGCGACAAGGAGATCGGTTGGCCCGGTTCGAGGGCGGTGAACTGCGGGTGCTCGAGGGACCTCGAGGAGAGGCAGAGGCGGTGGTCAAGTACGTTTGGCCCAGCCGCGAGGGTGGCCTGTGGGTCGTGACAAGCGATGGGGTGCGCCAGTACCGCAAAGGCCAGTGGGTCGGCGAGCCTTACCCCTGCCCGGCCTTTGCGACTCACATCACCGGCGCGCTGGAAGACCCAACCGGCGACCTCTGGTTGGCCACCTACGGCGAGGGCCTGCATCGCCTACGACGCCCCACGCGCTGGCAACATTTCACCACCGCGTCGGGCCTGACGACCGACTCGATTCGCAGCCTGTTCGTTGACCGCGAGGGGAACGTCTGGGTTGGGACTGACGGCGGCGGGTTGCTCCGAGTGAAACGGCGGGGGTGGGGGATGATCACGCGGCGCCAGGGCTTAGGCATCAGTGCCGTCCATTCGGTCTGCGAAGATCCGGACGGACGCGTATGGTTCGGGGGTGGCACGACCAAGCCGTACTGGCTGGACCAGGGCAAGGTTTCGGTGGCGATCGAGTCGCCCGTGTCGGACCCTCTCAAGGGCGTGTTTGCCGTGCTGGCGGCTCGGGACGGTGCGATGTGGATCGGGACCTACGGCCAAGCCGTCTTTCGCTACCAGGAGGGTCGATTGGCCCGGTTCGCCGCTGAGGAAGGGATGCTCGCCGGTCCGGTGCGGGCAATGATCGAGGATCGGCAAGGGGGGATTTGGGTGGGCGGCTTCGCTGGCCTTTGCCGAATCCGAGACGGGCGAGTGACGGACTACAGCCAGGCCGATGGGTTTTCTGGCCAACGAGTTTGGGCGTTAGCCGAGGATTCGGCCGGTACCCTTTATGTGGGGACCAGTGGTGGCGGGCTGTACGTGTTGCGAGAGGGGAAGTTCACTCGCTACACGCGGCGGGATGGTCTGCCAGACGATTACGTTCGGGCGTTGTACGTGGACGCGCAGGATACCCTCTGGATTGGAACGCGCCGGGGCGGTCTGAGCCGGTTCCGCGAGGGCCGCTTCGTCAACTACGCGGTGAAGGGCGGGGTGTCGGCGAGCCGCATCGGTCCCATCCTCGAGGATGATGCTGGGTGGTTCTGGCTGGGATCGGACTTGGGAATCCTGCGGGTGAGTGGGCACGACCTCGAGGCCTTTGCCCGGGACGGACGCCGGCCGGTCAATTACGTCACCTTCAATGGCCGTGACGGCTTGGCCACGACCGAGTGCAGCAGTATCCAGCCAGGCGCCCTCAAAACCCGTGCCGGCACGTTGTGGTTTGGGACGAGTAAAGGCGCCGCCTTCGTGGATCCGCGGCAGCTCCGAGTCGACCTGGTCCCTCCACCGGTGGTCATCGAAGAGGTGTTGGTCGACGATGTCGTGGTCGGGGCGCCGAACGTGGCGGGTGGCCAGCCGAGCGGGGCAGCCGAGGCCGCCTCGCCACTCCTCCCTCGGTGCCCGTCCCGCCTCACCCTCCGCCCCAGGCAACATCGGCTCGAGGTTCGTTTCTCCGGCCTGGAATTCACGGCGGCGGAGAAGGTGCGCTTTCGGTACCTGATGGAGGGTCTCGACGACCATTGGGTGGACGGCGGAGCTAGCCGGAGCGCGCACTACACCCGCCTGCCGCCTGGGGAGTACCGCTTTCGCGTCACGGCCTGCAACAGCTCCGGGGTGTGGAACCAGACCGGCGCGGCGCTCGGCGTGGTGGTGCTGCCCGCCTATTATCAGACCTGGTGGTTTCGGGCGCTGGTCGTGCTCGGGGTGGGTGGGTTGGTGTTGGGGTGGTATGAGCGCCGGCTCCACCACAGCCGCCGTGCCCGGGTGTTGCAGGAGACCTTTTCGCGGCGGCTGCTCGAGTCGCAGGAGCAGGAGCGGGCGCGCATCGCGGCGGGGCTGCACGACAGCCTCGGGCAGAGCGTGCTCCTGATCAAGAACCGGGCGGCCCTGGGTTTAGAGGGAGCGGCAAACCTGGCCGGGACAACCGAACAACTGGACGCCATCTCGCGGTTGGCGGGGCGCGCGATCGAGGAGATCCGGGAGATTGCCTACGATTTGCGCCCTTACCAACTGGATCGGCTGGGCTTGACCCGTGCGCTCGAGGCGGTGGTCCGGCGGGTGACACCCTCGTGTCCGATCCAGTTCGAGGTGGCGATCGACGACGTGAACGGCTTGTTTGCGCCGGTGGCGGAGATTAACCTGTTTCGGATTCTCCAAGAGGCGGTGAACAACGTGGTCAAGCACTCGAGGGCGACGCGAGCCGAGGTGAGAGTGGCGCGTGGGGCGCAGAGCGTGCGCATCGAGGTGACCGACAACGGGCAGGGTTTCGACCTCGCCGCCGTTGATGCCGCGGGAGGGGCAAGTCGCGGGATGGGGATGAGCACGATGGCGGAGCGCGTGCAGATGCTCGGCGGGACGCTACGCTACGAATCCGCCCCGGGCCAAGGCACGCGCCTGGGCCTCACGGTCCCCATTCCGCCGCGGGTGAATGGGCCAAGTCATGAAGATTCTCATTGTGGATGATCATCCGGTGTTTCGCGAAGGGCTCCAGCAGGTGCTCCGCGGCCTACCCGAGTTTCAGGTCGTCGCCGAAGCGGGCGACGGGGCCGCCGCACTCCGATTGGCGCGGGACTTGGAACCCGACGTGGTCCTCTTGGACATCGACATGCCTGGCCTGGACGGATTCGCCGTCGCACGCGAGTTGCGCGCGCAGCGCCGGCCGATCACGGTGGTCTTTCTGACCATGTATCAAGAAGAGGACATGTTCAACGAGGCCATGGACCTCGGGGCGAAGGGCTACATTCTCAAGGACTCGGCCGTGAGCGATTTGCTCCACTGCTTGCGCACGGTGGCGGCGGACCGGCATTACATCAGCCCGACGTTGTCCGAGTATCTCCTGACGCGCAGCGAGCGCGCCCGGTCGCTGCTCCGGCGCCACCCCGCTCTCGAACGGCTCACCCCCGCCGAACGCCGCATCCTGCGGCTCATCGCCGAAGACCGCACCAGCAAGGAGATCGCCGATGCCCTCGGCTTGAGCCCGCGCACGGTCGAGAACCATCGCACCAATATCTCGACCAAGCTGGGTTTGCACGGCGCTCACAGCCTCGTCAAGTTCGCCTTCGAGCACAAGTCCAGCCTCTGCCGCTGAGACCGCGCGAACGACAGCCCTGTGCCGGCAGGGCGCGCAATCCTCCGGGTGCCGCGGCTTGACAGGGTCCACCGCGGTTGGCGGCGCGCAGCGGAGTGCGCGCCCTGCGCGATGGGAGCGGCTTGGCGGGAGCCATCTACCACAAGAGGGAACGGTAGGGCTGGACCGCCGGGCCAGCCGCCGCCTTCATCAGGCGAAACGAGGGAACGACCAAGCTCGGCGCGCGACGGAGTGCGCGCCCTACCGGCAACGCGGTCCATGAGTAAGCACCTCTAAGCAGATCGCTCCACGAAACTAGGTGAATCTACTTATCGCCTTCGGGTGAGCGCCTCTATTCCCACCGCGTCGCCGCGCGCCCATGCTAGGCGCGTATCAACCCAAACCGCGCGTTGCTGGCGGTCGAGGTGGGTACCTGGGCCCATGAAAGTCATGCTCGTGGACGACTACGAACCGGCGCGGCAGATGCTGAAGGTCGCGTTGCAGCACATCGCCACCGAGTTCCTGGAGTGCGCGGACGGCGGCGAAGCGGTGGCGTGCTACGCGGCGCAACGGCCGGACTGGGTGTTGATGGACATCGGTCTACCGAAGGTGGATGGCCTGGTGGCAACGCGCCAGATCACCTCCGGCGATCCCCACGCCCGCGTCATCATCGTCACCCAATACGACGGCAGCGACCTGCGCCAGGCCGCGCGCGAGGCGGGCGCTTGCGCCTATGTCCGCAAGCAAGACGTCCTCGAAGTTCGCGAACTCATCGAAGCCAGAACCTCGCCCGTACACCCGGAGTTCCTATGAACATCGCTTGCATGCAGCGCCTGGTCCTGGTCCTCGTCCTGGCGGGCGGAATCGAGGCTGGCCAAGTCCCCGGCATCCTCAGCCATCAGGGCAGACTGACGGTTGACGGGCTCAGTTTCACAGGCATAGCCCACTTCAAGTTCGCCTTGGTGAGCGAAGCGGGGGATCTGACGTGGTGGAGCCATGACGGCACCAGCAGCGGCGGCAGCGAACCGAACGGTCAGCCCATTGCTTTGCCGGTCAACCGGGGCGTGTTCTCAGTCAACCTCGGCGATACCACCGTGGCTCACATGAGCCAGCCCATTCCCGCGAGCGTCTTCCAGCATGAGTCGGTTTGGCTGCGCGTTTGGGTGGACGACGGTGTGAACGGGTTCTTGCGCTTGACACCCGACCGCCGCATCACGGCGGCCGGCTACGCCTTGGTGGCCGGCAGCGCCCTGGGTCCGGCGGCCACCGCGGTGAGTTTCAGCGGCGAGCTCGCAGGCGACGTCACCGGCACTCAGACGGCGACGGTCGTGAACTCCGTGGGTGGAGTGAGCGCGGCCCAGGTGGCAAGCGGCGCAACCGCCGCCAACTCGGCGACTGCGGCGAACCTGCCGGGCGCCATCGTCAAACGCGACGCCAGCGGCGACGTTGCCGTCGGCACCATTTCTGGAAAGTTCGTCGGGGACGGCTCGGGCCTCACCAATCTGCCTTTGGACCCGGGCGGGGGCCAACTGCCGAGCGGGGCCATCTTGGTCTCGGCGCAAGCCGAAGATCCCCAGTTGCTGAGCCAAGGCTACCGCGCGATGATGACGGTGCCGGCCCCGCCTTGGATCGACGGCTCGACCCTCGACGCCCCTTCGGCGCGCGCGGGCCATTCCGCCCTCTGGGATGGGGCGTCGATGTTGATCTGGGGCGGCAGCGCCGCCACGACGGTGTATCTGAATTCCGGTGGCACGTACCGCCCGGACACGGACACCTGGACGGCCCTTTCCACCATCGACGCCCCCAGCCCGCGCAGTGGGCACACGGCAGTGTGGACCGGCAGCGAAATGATCGTCTGGGGCGGCGTAGGCAGCGACGGCGACCTCCAGACGGGCGGGAAGTTCCGGCCGAGCACTCAGACCTGGACGCCGCTGGCCACCAGCGGCGCGCCCGCGGCGCGCAAGGGCCACCAAGCCGTCTGGACGGGCGACCGCATGCTGGTGTGGGGCGGCCTAAACTCCTCGGGCCTGTGCGCTGACGGCGCCTTCTATGACCCCGTCGCGAACCAATGGACAACTCTCGCGGTGGCCAATCCACCCGAGGCGCGGACCGAGGCCACGGCCGTCTGGGCGGGTGACCGCTTCATCGTGTGGGGTGGCACCGGCAGCGCTGGCGAACTGAACAGTGGGGGACAACTCCTCTTCTCGAGCGGCCAACCCACGCTCTGGCAAGCGACCTCCCTGACGGGCACACCCTCGGCCCGCCGCGGTCACGCGGCGGTTTGGACTGGAGATCGAATGCTCGTCTGGGGCGGTCAACGGGGCGAGACGATGTTGGGCGACGGGGCTGGGTTCGATCCCCAGGCCAACGCGTGGACCAGCATCGCGCCTGGCTCGGCACCCGCGGCGCGCTCCGGCCATGTCGGGGTCTGGACGGGTCTCGAGCTCCTCATCGTGGCCGGCGCCGATGCCGGGGGCGATTTCGCCGCTGGCGCCGCCTACGATCCCGCCTCGGGACAATGGCGTTCCCTAAGCCGCGCCGGGAATCCGCTCGCGCGACGGCAACCCGCTGCGGTGTGGACGGGCTCCGAAGTAATGGTCTTTGGGGGAATGTCCGCGGGCCAGCGAGTGGGTGCGCTGCAACGGCTCGTTCCGCAACCGGTCTGGCACTTCTATCGCAAGCTATGAACACGTCCAGTCTCTTCGCCCGCCTATCTCACCTAGCTGTTGCTCGTGCCGAACGCCGGCCGCCGCTCGCGGCACGGCCTTTACCGGCGCGAGGCGTCGCCCAATTCCTGGCCGTCGCGGTCCTGCTCGGGGGCGTGTCAGGCCAGGCGCAATGGCTCACCCAGTCGCTCGACCTCAAGGCGGGATGGAACGCGGTGTACCTGCACGTGGACGCGTCCCATGACACGCTCGAGAACTTGGTGGGGGCAGACTCGAGCAACCCGATCTTGGAGGTGTGGGCGTGGACGCCGGCGCCGACGACGATGCAGTTTGTGCAGTCGCCGCAACAGCCGGTCGATCAGGGCAGCCAGTGGCGCAGTTGGGTGCGCAACTCGACCGATCCCCAAGCGCTCGAGCGCCTGGTGGGGAATGCAACCTACCTCGTGCGCGTGGCGGAGAACCCTTCTCCCTACACCTGGCGCCTCGAAGGCCGGCCCCTGACCCCAACCTACGATTGGACCACCACCGGTCTGAACTTCCTGGGCTTCCCGACCGTGCCCACCGCGCCGCCCAACTTTGACGCGTTCCTGGCCCCAGCGCCGGCGTTGCATCAGAACGTCGAGCTGTACCAGTACGTGGGCGGCGAACTCGGTTCGGCCAACCCACAACGCGTCTATGCCTTGCGCACCACCCCGGTCAATCGCGGCCAGGCCTACTGGATTCGCGCTGGCGATGTCTACAACCGCTACTTCGCACCCTTCGAGTTGACCGGCCCCGGCCCGGACGGCGTGCAGTTCGGCGCCGAACTGAGCACCGCTAGCCTGCGCTTGCGCAACCTGACGGCCGCCAGCCTGACCGTGACGCTGCAGTTGCTGGCCTCCGAACCGCCCCCGGCGGGGCAGCCGGCCATCGTCGATTCACCCCCATTGCTGGTCCGCGGCGCGTTGAACCTGACCACCCTCACCCACGGTTATGCCAGTCTGCCCGCCGGTGGGTCTTCCACTTGGACACTGGCCCCCGCTGGCCAGAACGGTTCCGAGGCGGAGGTGGTTCTCGGGCTCGACCGTGCGGCAATGACCCAGAGCGTCGGCGACCAGTTGGCGGGGGTCTTGCGGTTTACAGACTCCCTCGGGTTCGCCCAGGTGGACCTCGGGGTGTCGGCCACGGTGGGCTCGAGGGCTGGGCTCTGGGTGGGCAATGCCGTCGTGAACCAGGTGGGACACTACCTTAAGGCGTACGAGCGCGACGGCGCCGGCAACTTGACGCTGGACGAGGACGGCAAGTACGTGGTGACCGGGGTGAACACCGAGTTCGGTGCGGTCCCCTACCCTTATTCGCTGCGCCTGATCGTGCATAACCCGGAGGTCGGCCAAGGCAACGCCCTGCTGCTCCAGCGCGTTTACGTGGGCGCGAATGCCGCAGCTGATCCGATCGTCGCCAATCGGCAGTCGGCGCTAAACCCAGCCTTGCTCAGCCAAGCCCGACGCATCAGCACCCCGCACCTGCCCTGGACCGCCGGCAACCTCGGGTGGGCCTTCGACGCCCGGTTGGGATCGGGCCAAAACCTGGCCACCATCGTGACGCTGAACTTCGACGACCACGCCTCGAACCCGTTCCTGCATACGTATCACCCCGATCACGACAATCTGGACGCCCGCTTCAAAAACGCCCTGGCACAAGGGTCAGAATCCTACACCGTCGAGCGCCACATCACCCTCACCGTGTGGCCGCCGGCCGACGACTTCGCCAACCGCACCGCCGCGGGGCAGACCCTCACCGGCGCGTATGCGGAGAGCGTCCGTGTGCTGGGCCTAGCCCGCGCCGGCGGCACCTACGACACCCGCACCTTCGAGGTGCGGGGCGGGTTCGCCCTGCGCCGCATCACGGCCCTGCCGACCCTCACTCGAGTGCCCTGATCCATTCCATTTACTGCCGGAGCTACCTCACCACCCGTAAACATGATTTATGAAGACCACCTCCCAATCCTTACCGATGGCCGCCCTGCGGGCTGCCCTTCTGTGCCTGTACACGCTCGCCGCGGGTCTGTCCGCGTCGCACGCGGCGAGCTCGGACCCGCCCGAGCGGATGAGCTTCCAGGGTTACCTGACCGACGCCAACGGTGTGGCCTTGGGCGACACTGCGCCGAAGAACTTTGACGTCGTGTTCCGCATCTACAACGACCAAGGCGCCGGCAGCCTGCTCTGGGCCGAGCAACAGACCCTGACGGTCGACAAAGGCTACTTCAGCGTCCTGCTCGGCGAGGGCACCGACGTGGGCACGGAACCGCGCCCGCAGCTTTCGAGTCTTTTCACAGGGAACACGGCCTCGGACCGCTTCGTCGAGACGACCGTCAAAGGCATCGGGGCGGGTGGCGCCGATTCGACCATCCTGCCCCGCATTCGGCTGCTCAGTTCGCCCTATGCGTTGTTGGCCAAACATGCCGTCAATGCCGGGCGACTGGTCAACCAAGACAACAGCCAGGTCGTCAGCATCACCGGCACCAGTGTCGGCATCAACAAGGGCAATCCAACCGAAGCGCTCGAGGTCAACGGCAATGTCCTCGCGAGCGGAACCGTGCAGGCGGCCAATGTGCTGGTGGACCCACAAGCCTACTTCGTGGTGAAGGACATTGGCAGCGGCCCTAACCCGGCCATCAACTTCGATGGCGGCGACTGGTTGGCGTATAACCGCAGCGCGAACCGGTGGACCTTTTACATCGGCTCATCCTGGAAAATGACGATCGACGAAGCTGGGGTGAGCGTGCCTTCCCCGGGCACCATTTCAGGGTTCGGAACCGTACCCCTGGGCGGCATCATCATGTGGTCGGGATCCGCCTCAGCGGTCCCAAGCGGCTGGGCGTTGTGCGATGGCCGCACCGACAGCGGCCGCACCACACCTGACCTGCGGAACCGGTTCATTGTCGGCGCGGGCATTGCCGGCTCAGGGACGGAGTACGCGGTCGGCAACACGGGTGGCGCCAAGGAGGTGACCCTGACCTCGAGTCAACTGCCCAGCCACAGCCACAGTTTCAGGGACTATTACTTCGCTGAGACCTCCAAACTGGCCTGGTACGCCACGGAGTGGAGCGGCACCAAGGTGGGCAGCGGAAACACCGACTCGGACAATGAATGGCTTTTCTATGTCGACAACAACACCAACCCGACTGGGGACGGCCAGGCGCACGAGAACCGCCCGCCTTACTACGCCCTGGCCTTCATCATGCGGGTCAAATGAGGCGCCGCGATGGCCCAACCCAGCCAACGTCCCTTTCCCGAATACCGGCTTATGCGAATCCCCTGGAACATCCCCCGATTGTGGGGCGGGTTGCTGGTAGGTGTTGGCACCGCGCTCGCCGCCATCCAAGTGCCCCTGGAATTCCGCCAGGAAAAGGTCACCTACAATCTCCAGTCCCAGCGCGGCGTGCCGATCTCCAGCACGGTGGGCACGCCGCGGGGCTCGGACGGTCGGGTGCCGACCGGGATCAACGAGTCCGGCAGCTACAATCTGCCGACGCCGAATCAGTTTCAGGGGTTGATTTCCTTCGGCGGGATCCCGGGCTTAGTGAAGGCCGACTGGCTGGCCGTGAGCAACTCGCCGGCGCTCCGGGCGGGCGTCACACCGTTCGACGGCGTCGTAGCTGAGCAGATGCGGTTGCCGATCGGCCGCTCGAACGGGGCGGTCGCGCTGGTCGTTCGGCGCGCGCAGATCGGGACCCCTTATCTGAGCCGGCAAGTCTCGTTCGCCTTCGGCGCGCTGGTCGGGGTCCCGAACACCGACGAGTACGGCCGCCTCTTAACCAACATTGTCAAGGAGACCTACTGGTTGCCCGAGCCGTACTCGACGAACCAACACACCGATACGGGTTACTATTGGAGCCCCCACGCCGGCCGCGTCTTCGCCGTCCAAGCCGGCCCGGTGTTCGTCACCTGGCGCAAGGCGCAGACCTACACCGAAGGCACCAAGCCAAGCACCTACGAGAACCCCGGCGGACCGCCGAACTTCGAGACCAACGTCGGCACCGTCTACCTGCTCTACACCATGCGCTACGTGGTGTCCGGGGGCGCCGTCCAGTCGCCCCGCAAGATCTACTGGACCCAGCGCGGTTTCCAGACGCTCGGCAAGCCGGTGGCCGTGCCGTCCGCTCGGGTTGCGGACATCAACATTGTGTATAACCGCAGTTTTCCGCGCAACGTCTCGAAGGAGTATTCCGACCCGAGCGACAGCCGTCCCGGCGAGGGGACTGGCCAGCAACCGCTGGAAGAGAGACGCACCCTGTGGTACGACAAGTCGCAAAAGCAGGTCCTGGCTTACAATCAGGAAGGTCGAGTCTTCATCGAGTTGCTCGGCAACCCCCAGGGTAGCAGCGAAACCTCACCCCATCTGGGCTTCGAGATTGTGGATGTGTTCAAGCAACCCACGCCGACCGACGTAACGATCGAGCTGGGCGAACGGCTCACGCCGCCTCCTCCGGGAGACCTGATCGCCCTCGATCCCGAGCCGATCGATCAAGGCGGAGCTTCCTTCGCCTATCAACACCGGATCGAAGGCAGTCCTCGGCCCGAGTACTACGCCACGCGCGAGACGGTCAATCTCAACGACTACCTGGTGCACTGGTTGGAGGAAGGCGTCCAGGGACTCAAATGGCCCGCCCTGCTGGGGCGCTACCGCTTGGTCTGGCCGGACGACGTGGCCAAGTACAGCCACTACCTCCGACCCGCCGCCGCCACCGACGCCGAGGCCCGTCAGACCGCCGTCACCCTCGCCATTGCCAACGTCCCCACCATCGAATACCAAGATCCCCTGGACCGACCCCGCGCCCGCCTGACCGAGACGTATCAGTTCTACACCTGGCTCGATGCGAACCATCCAGCGCACCGGACCCTGCTGCGGTTCGTTTCCGGGTCGGACTTGGCGTTCGAACGGGTCTTCTCCTGGCTCGACCAGAGCCTGCAGCATGCCAACCTGACGCTGACCGCCTTCAGCACCGACTTCGCCACCGCCCCCTCCGGCGCCACCCTCCGCGGCCATGCGACCGTCCAGGGCGGGTTCCTTCGGCTAACCGAAGCCGTCCGCGAGCAGTCGGGCGATTTCGTCATCGATGACTTCAACGGCGGCCAACCGGTCAGCAACTTCCGGGCGGTGTTCAACGTCAGCCTGCGGGGAGGCACGACCTACGCCGCGGACGGTTTCAGCTTCAATTTTGGCTCCATCCCCAATCCCGGCCCGCGCGAAGACGGCATCGGCAACGGCCTCTCGGTGTGCTTCGATTCTTATGACAACAGCGCCGACGACGTGGCGCCCACCATCGCCATCAAGTTCAACGGAAGCATCGTCGCCGCCGTCTCCATGGCGGGGCGCAATCCCAATCCCGAGCCCGCGTACGTCAAGCCCACCCCGACCGATCCCGCCACCAGTCAGCCGATGACCTTGTCCACCGGCGAGCGGTTCGTTCCGGTCCAGATCGATCTGCGCAGCGACGGCCAGATGGATGTCTTCTACAAGAACGTGAAGGTCCTGGCCGACGTCCCCACCGGTTACACGCCTCGGACCGGCCAATTCGCCCTGGGCGCCCGCACCGGTGGCTCGTACACCACCCATTGGATCGATGACCTAACCGTGGTGCTCAATCGCAACGAGACCGCCGGCCAACCAACCCTGGCTGACAGCGTGGCCGCGCGCCTCAAATCGTGGGTGGGCAACACCACCTTCCTTTGGCCCGACGAGACGATTCGGCCCCGGGTCGTGCGCGCCACGGCGGAGGTTGGCCGGCGCATCGGCGCGCCCGCCGGCGAACTGGGGGCCACCGGCCCGTACGTGGCCGGCTACATCCACCAAAGCTCCGGGCGGTCCTTCCATCCCGGGGCGTACCACGATCCGTTGGCGTCGGGTTTTGCCTTGGCCAACACCGGCGCCATCATCCCGGTCAATGCCATCCCGGGCGACAACGTCCTCGAGGTTTGGTGGTTCCGGGCCAACTCGAGCCTGTCCGGCCTGAATGCGGGCAACGCCGCCAAGGGCTTCCAGACGGCCCTATGGCCTTCGGTCATCGGCCATTACACTCTCGAGTGGCCGGCGCTAGGACGGGAGATCGTCTTAGCCAGCAAGTTGGGCAGCGGCACGCTGGACCCGTTGGAAGCCTTGGGCACGATCTATCACCAGAACGATCCCCACCAACCCGGCTACAACCCCAACGAGGAGCACGCCATCATGTCCGGCGGCACGGCCTTCGCCACCCGCGATGACCTCAACCTCACCGCCGGGCCGAATTACTCTTCCCACCCGTTCGTGCTCCTCAGTTACACCGCCGCCGACGGGCGCCCCGCCATGAGCGCCTTCCGGGTCTTGCGCGAAAAACCCGAGGCTGGGTATGTCTTTGACTACATCACTCCGGCCGGTCAGATGCTGCAGCCGCCCATGCCACTGCCGTTGTTGGCCAAACCGATCGAAGGCAGCGGTGACTTAGCGAAGAACTACAACACCGAGCCCAGCCACTCGGGGGGCGATCTGCCAGGGAGCTGGGATGACGTTTCGTTCAACGTGCGTTGGATCTACGATCACTACCAGAGCTTCACCTGGCGCGACCGGCACCACGATTTCTGGGTCTACCGCGGCCTGCACGCCGGCCTGCCGGCGCTCGAGGTGGGCCGGTACGACCCGGAGGAGGCTGCGTTCGTCGCGTTGCCCCCGGCGAGGGCCGTGGTGGGTGAGCCGTTCCGCTACACGCTGCACGTCTCGAGACAGGACGAGTATCTCTCGCTCACTAGCCCGAACCTGCCGCCCTGGCTGAGGATCGACGGCCTAGCCCTCGATGGCACGCCCGCTAGCAGCGATGTCGCCTCCCACGAGCTGGAATTGGTGGTCGAGGATCTCTACGACCACACCCGCCGCACCACCACCCTTGCCCTCGAGGTGCTCGCCAGCGGCACTGCCCAAACCCAAGCCGGCCTGGCCCTCCCGAGCATCAACCCGTACACGCAAACCGTTGTCATCTTCACCAACCGGCCGCCCTTCCTGGCCCACTCGCCCGCACCGTCGAACAGCTTCACGATGCGCTACTACTACAAGACCGAACCCAGCTTCCACTGGCCCGGAATCTCGAACCCTCCTACCCCGGGCACCATCGTCCCCTACCTGCGCCCCGTGGCCCCCCAGACAGGCCAATTCCTCGGTGATCCCGACTCGAAAGACACCGCGTCACTCGAGATTGTGTATCGTCCGGTCTGGCCGGTGCGCGATCCCAAGGACGGCTCCAAGCCGCTGCCGACATTGTTCTTTGGGGCCACACTGGCGCTGCCTAAGGCCGGCCTGCCAGGCGTCCGCGACATGCTGACGGCTCACCTGTTGTATCAGCAGTCCGTTGCGGCTGACATCGGCGCCGCCCGGCCCAGCGTCGTCCTCCACGATCCGACGCGCGAGAAATACGCAGACTTGGCCAGCCACAACCTGAAGCAGCTTCCCGGAGGCATCCATGCCGACTACTACCAGGGGCGTTACTACTTCCCCAATCTGCCGCCGCACCTGGCGTCTCGCGTCGCCTACGACCCCAACCGGGGCAGCAAGGGCAGCCTGGCTCTGAAAGGGGAGTTCGTGCGGGAGGTGCTCGGCGAAAGCTACGTGCTGCTGAACGTGCTGCGCGGCTCGGACCTGGCGGCGGTCAAAGCCCTGTGCCCGGCCGGCGACCCGGACAAATCGGCCTGGGACACACTCGTGGGCGCCCTGGCCACTCGCCTCGAGACCTTCCGCGAGTCGCCCACCAAACCCGGCACCTACGAACCCGATGCCATTCTCACCGAGACGGTCGGGGTCGAAGACCTGGCCCAGGTCAAGAACGCCAATACCGCAGTCGATTCCTACGCCCTCAGCGCCACCGGTCCCGGCAGCGGGTACGTGACCCTGGTCGAATCCAGCGGCACCGCCTTCACCCAACCCGGTGACCCGGTCTCGATGCACGTCTTCAAGGTCGGCGGCGAACTCGATGCGGGCGAAGTCAAGGTCATCGCCGCCGCCAACCCGCTGAGCGAACAGGTCACCTTCCAACACACCGCCGATCTGGCCGGCCGTTTCGCCGAGTTCGAGTACGAATGGAAGATCGCCACACCGGTCGACGGTCAACCGCCGCTGCCCGACGCGGAAATGACCCGGTACCAGGCCCTGGCTAGCGCCACCGACCTGCCCCGCTACACCCTCGGCGGCGCCGGCATCCAGGCCTTGTGCGATAACTACGTCGTCATGCGCTACCGCTCGCAATCGGCCGACCATCCCCTCTACAACCAGTGGTCGGATTGGACCGCGCCCAAGCTGGGCGAAGGCTGGATCAAGCGCGTGCTGGGCGGCATCAACCCGTTCAATCAACGGATCGCCGACCTCTTCAACCACCAAGTCAACACCGACGTCAGCATGCTCACCCAAGCCGGCCGCCGCTGGGAAGGCGATGTGGCGCTGAACCTCGAGAACATCGACAACTTCGGCCTGATCGAAATCTACGAAACCGTCCTGCGGCGAGGCCGAATGCTCAGCATCGAGTCCGGATACAACTACGGCCCAGCCAATGACGCCCTCCTGTTGGCGGCGGGCTACCTGAACGATCTCTACCTGTTGCTCGGGGGCGAAGCCTGGGCCGATGCCGCCAACCCGACCATCGGCATCGGAACTCACGGCCACGCCTACAGCGACATGGCCACCGCCCTCTTTGCCTTCCGAGGCCAGATGGCCTCCCTGCTCGAGGAGGAACTGGCCTTGGTACGCGGCCGCGACGACTTCCTCGTGCCCGGGGTCGAGGTCACCCCGGTCTATAACCGGCTAATCTGGAACTACACCCGGGGCATCGACGCCGGTGAGGTCATCTACGCCCTCAACTACAACATCCAAGAAAACCCCAACCAAGAACCCGACGGCATCATTAATGCCGAAGACGCCGCCCGGCTGTTCCCGCAAGGCCACGGCGACGCCTACGGCCACTACCTGACCGCACTCAAAGGCTACTATTCCCTGCTCCTGAATGCCTACTTCGACTGGGTGCCGCGCACCGAGGCGGTCAATGTCCTCGGCCAACCCGTCTCGGTGGATTACCAAGACGAACGCAAGTTCGCCGCCGCCGCCGCCGCCCTGGCCCGCGCCGGCCGGCAGGTCTTCGACCTCACCTGGCGCCGAGACTATCAGGCCGTCGCGACCGCCGGTTGGGATCACTTCGCCACCACCCGCGCCAACCGCCGCCGCACCTACACCCAGGCCGGCACAGATGTCCACCCCGTCCGCCACTGGTGCCTGGATCATTGGGCCTGCCGCTCCGGTCAAGGCAATTACCTGAACTGGATCGTCGGTAACGCCATCCTGCCCGACGTCGACCCCAACCCCGACCACGAAGGCATCCAAAAGATCGACCGCACGACCGTGCCGGAGCTGCCTGAGTTGGCCAAACTCGGGGAAGCTTTGCAGACGGCCCTGGACAACGCCGAGGGCGGCCTGAGCCCGCTCGGTATGCCGGAGGGCGGCCTCGCCTTCGACATCAACCCGTCCGCGGTCGTGGGCACGGAAGGCGGCACGCACTTCGAGCAGATCTATCAACGTGCCAAGGTGGCGCTCAACAACGCCGTCGCCGCCTTCGACGATGCCAAGGGTGTCACTGCCCTGCTGCGGGCGGAGCAGGATTCGCTCACCGAGTTCCAAGCCGCAGTGGCTCGGCAGGAGTTGGCCTTTCGGAATGCCCTCATCGAGTTGTATGGCACGCCTTACCCGGACGACATCGGTCCCGGCAAGCAATACCCACAAGGTTACGCTGGGCCCGACCTGATCCATTACATGTATGTCGAGACGCCCGAGTACCCCTTCCCGGAGCTGTGGAGTTTCACCACCGGCAACACGTTCCGCATCGATGTGCAGAACCTTCCCGATGACTGGGCCACCTACCTCTACCAGTCCTTCCAGGCGGACGACGATACCGAGAACTCGGACAAGACGGAATGGCTCATCCCCGCCATCAACGACGACGGCAAGGACCTGCGAACCCTCGGCGTGCACTACGTCGAGTTCGATATCGGGTCCCACGGTTTCCTCGAGAAACCCGCCGCCTGGACCGGCCGCCGCGCTGCGCCCGGCAAACTGCAACAGGCCATTTCCGAGTACATCATGGCCCACACCCGGCTGCGCCAAGCCCTCAACGACTCCGCCGGCGCCAAGAACGACTTGGACAAAGCCGTCAAGCATTTCCAGGACTTCTGGGATGTGACAGACGAGATCTATGAGTACCAGAAGAGGATTCTCAAGGCGCAGGAGGCCGTGCAATGGGCCAACTTCGCCAATGACATGTGGCAAGTCCACCAAGACACCGTCAAGGAGACCATCAAGGGCACAGCCGCGGCGATCGAGGCGGCGCTCCCGCTCGACACGATTGTGGGTGTTTCGAGCGGCGGCGACCTGACCTCCGCCGCGCGAGCCGCGATCAAGAAGGCTGGGCTGAGCGTGGTGAACGTCATCGATTGGGCCGCGGTAGCCCGCAACGTTGTGGTCAAGGGGTTCGAAAACGCCACTGAAACCGCCAATCGCTGGATCGAGTGGGACGAGGTGGGTACCCGCGAGTACAACCTGGGACAACGGGAAGCGATGCTCGCCCTCGGCAATCAGCTCTCGACCATCCAGGGCCACCTCTGGACCATCAACGAGCGCCTCCGCCAACTCGAAGACGCCAGCCGCAAGAAGCAGGCCCTCCTCGCCGAAGGTGACCGCATCCAGGAGGAACGCCTGGTCCTCCGCCAACATGCCGCCGCCGTCATCCAGGGTTACCGCACCCGCGACGCCGCCTTCCGCCTCTTCCGCAACGAGAAGCTCGAACGCTACAAGACCCTCTTCGATCTGGCCGCGCGCTATGCCCTCTTGGCCGCCAACGCCTACGACTACGAAACCGGCTTGCTCCATACCCCAGCCGGCCGCAACGTCCGCAACCGCATCGTCAGCGCCCGCGCCCTGGGAATCGTCCGCAACGGCGAACCCCAGTACGCCGGCAGCAATACCGGCGACCCCGGCCTCTCGAGTGTCCTAGCCGAGATGAAGGCCGACTGGGACGTCCTCCGCGGCCGGCTCGGCTTCAATAATCCGGACAGCTACGGCACCACCCTGTCCTTGCGCACCGAACTGTTCCGCATTCTGCCCACCGCCGACGGCGATGTCCCCTGGAAAGACGTGCTCCAGGCCGCGCGCCGCCGGAACCTGCTCGAAGACGAAGACGTCCGCCGCTTCGCCATGCAACTGGACGATGGCAGAGGCTTGCCCGTGCCCGGCCTGGTCTTGACCTTCAACACCACCATCGCCGACGGCTATAACCTCTTCGGCCAACATCTGGCCGCGGGCGATCACGCCTTTAGCCCCAGCGCCTTTGCCACCAAAATCTTCGGCGTCGGCGTAGCCCTTATCGGCTATCGCGGCATGGACGATCCCACCGCCCAGACCGCGGCCGTCGGCGGCGCAGGCGGCACGTCTCCCAGCGACCCGAACTTGTGGTTCCTCGATCCTCTGGCCCTCTCGGCGACGC
Organism: Verrucomicrobiota bacterium; assembly: GCA_016871715.1. Classification (GTDB taxonomy): domain Bacteria; phylum Verrucomicrobiota; class Verrucomicrobiia; order Limisphaerales; family J093; genus VHCO01. The sequence continues at coordinate 4,290 of VHCO01000083.1, read as the reverse complement.
CCTATGTCTATCTCATCCCCGTAGGCGTGGACTCGATGCGCAGCCCGCCGTTGGGCGACGCGAGCGTCGTCCGCACCTGGCGCGTGGACGACCTGGCCATCCCCATGCCCTTCAACATCGGCGCGTCCGGCTTCTCGACCAAACCGCTGTGGCAATCGAGCGATGCGCTCACCGAACCGCTCTTTGCCGTGCGCAAACATCAGGCCTTCCGTCCCGTCTCCTCGACGGCGTGCTTCAGTCCGAACCTCTACACCGGCTTCGGCACCCTCCAACGTTCCCAGTTCACCAATAACCGTCTGGTCGGCCGCTCGGTTTGGAATAGCCAATGGAAACTGGTCATCCCCGGCAAAACCCTCCTCCGCAACCCGAACCAAGGCATCGACCGCTTCATCCAAACGGTCACCGACGTCAAGCTGCACTTGGTCACCTACTCCTACGCCGGCAACTAAGCCGCCCATCCCACTCCCATCGCCATGAACGCGCGCACCCGCCTGCTGTCGCCCACCTCCGCCGAGCGCACCCCGGCTGACCTCAGCCATCCGCTCGAGGATCGGTCCCGAGCCTCGAGGCCCTTCCGGATGGCCGCGATCGGTTGGAGGTGTCTTCGTTGGCTCATCAACCCGCGGCAATTGACCTCAACCGCTCGGCTCGTCGCCTTCGCCATCTGGCTCGCCGCTTCCGGCGCCGCCCGCGCCTTCCCGCCCGCGCCGCATCACACCCTCTACGGCGTGGTGCGTGACGAACTGGGCCAGCCGCTAGCCATCCCCCAGGCTGAGATCGTCCTCGAAACCCTCACCGGCGTGTGCCTGAAAACCCCGGTCGTGCCTGGCCTGCGGCCCGGCATGAACTACCGCTTGGCGGTCCCCATGGACGCCGGCCTCACTGCAGACAGCTACCGGCCCACCGCCTTGCGGCCCTCGGTCGCCTTCCAGCTCCGCGTCAAGATCGGGCAACTCACCTACCTCCCCCTCGAACTGCGCGGCCGCTACGCTAACCTCGGTCAACCCGCCCGTAGCACCCGCCTCGATCTCACCCTGGGCGAGGACACCGACGGCGATGGCCTGCCGGACGCCTGGGAACGCGCCCTGATGGCCATGCTCGGGGGCGGCCTGACGCTGGCTGACATTCGGCCCGGCGATGACCCCGATGGGGATGGCTTGAGCAATCTCCAAGAATACCTGGCCGGCACCTACGCCTTCGATCCGCAGGACGGCTTCCGGTTGGACATCCTCGGCTTGCGCGAGCAGCGCCCAGTGCTCGCCTTTCTCGCCATTCGCGGCCGCACCTACACCGTCCAGGGCTCCGCCGACCTCGAAACCTGGTTGCCGGTCGCCTTCCGCCTCGCGGACGACGGCCCCACAGCGCCCCCGCTGCGCGCCTACTACGCTCGCGACGTGCGCGTCATCTACCTCGAGGCCGAGGTCCCCCCCGAAGCCTCGATCCAGGCCTTCAAACTCCTTGCCCAGTAGGTGCCCTCGAAACACCTCATGAACCACCCCTTCGCACCGCTGACTCGCCGTGGACATCACGCACCCTCGCTGGCGCCGCCCCGTTGCATGATCAGACCTCAGGACAAACAACTGTGCTCAGGTAGGGCGAGGCTCCTGCCGAGCCGCCCCCATCGCGGTAGGGCGAGGCTCCTGCCGAGCCACCCCCATCGCGGTAGGGCGCGCAGTCCCCTGCGCGCCGCAAACCGCTCTGAACATCCAAACCGCCGGCGCGCAGGGGACTGCGCGCCCTACCCCGACTGGCCGTCAATGGCAGCGACGCATCCGCGCGCATGAAACCTCGCCATAGATTCGCTCTCTTGACGCTGGCCTTGGCCACCCTCCTAGCCCTGATACTCGGCTCGTTACGCCGCCAGCCCCCAACCCAGCCCAACTCGATCCCCGAGGCGCGACGCGACACCCTCACGCTGCATGAGGGCCGGCTGTGTCGTCTCGGCGAGACCACTCCCTTCTCCGGCCTCATGCTCGAGTTCTATCCCGACGGCACGCTCCAATCTCGATCGAGCCTCTCGAACGGCCTGTTGCACGGGCTCTCCGAAGGTTGGCACACTAACGGCCAGCTCCAGGTCAGCGAACGCTTCCACGCCAGCATCTCTCACGGACTGCGAACCAAGTGGTATCCGAACGGTCAGAAACTCTCGGAGGCAACCGTCTCGACGGGCCAGATCGAAGGCGTCTTTCGCCGCTGGCACGAGGATGGCTCCTTGGCCCAGGAGGTCACCATGAAGGCCGGTCAACCCGATGGGCTGGCGCGCTCATACTTCGCCAGTGGATTCGTCCAGGCCGAGGCCCGACTCCAAGACGGCCAACTGATCGAGCAACAGTTCTGGAACGACCACGAACACCAACGCCCGCCCCTGGCCCAGAATCGCCATGCGCCGTCGGCTGACGACCTCCCTTAGCGCGGCTTCGTGGACACGCCCTCGGTCCCTGGCGCGTCTGGCCAGCGGGGCTTTCAAAGCCCGCCTTGGTTGGCTGCTGGTGTGGGTGTGGTTGGCTCCCCTCGAAGGGCCTGCCCAGCAAGGCTTCATCCCTACCGCCACCGGCGCAGCGCTCGCCCTCGAAGTCGGGGCCTGTGGCGGCGGCATGGCCACAGCCGGGCCTTACACCGTGACCGACACGATCGCCCAACCTATCGTCGGCGAAGCTGCCATCGAGCATGTGAATGGCACGCTCGCTGCCGGTTATGGATTCTGGCATGCACTCCAAAGCCCTCCGGTAGCCCTCGACGATGCTTACACCGTGAGCGAAGGCGGCACACTGGCCCCCGGCACCGCCCACGGCGTACTGGCCAACGACACCGACGCGGACTACGACCCCTTCACCGCCGTGCTCGTGGACTTGCCTCGGCACGGGACCTTGACCCTCAGCCCGGACGGCTCGTTTACTTACGTTCACGACGGTAGCGAAACCACCAGCGACACGCTCACCTATCAGGCTTACGACGGGGCGGCGGAGTCTGAGGTGGCAACGGTGAGCGTCACCATCATCCCAGTCAACGACGCGCCGGCGCTGACCGTGCCCCCCGATCAGACCTTGCCTGAGTTGAGCACCCTGGCGGTAGCCGCCTCCGCTACCGATGCGGACCTGCCAGCCAACACCCTCACCTTCAGCCTGCTGAACGCTCCCGCCGGCGTGATCATCGACGCCAACAGCGGCGCCATCGCCTGGACGCCCACCGAGGCCCAAGGCCCAGGCAACTACACCATCACCGTGGAGGTCACCGACAACGGCGATCCGAACCTCAGCGACAACAAGAGCTTCACGGTCACGGTCAACGAAGTGAACACGGCGCCGGTGCTGACCGTGCCCGCCGATCAGACCTTGCCCGAGTTGAGCACCCTGGCGGTAGCCGCCTCCGCTACCGATGCGGACCTGCCAGCCAACACCCTCACCTTCAGCCTGCTGAACGCTCCCTCCGGCGTGAGCATCGACGCCAACAGCGGCGCCATTGCCTGGACGCCCACCGAGGCCCAAGGCCCAGGCAACTACACCATCACCGTGAAGGTCACCGACGACGGCAATCCGAGCCTCTTCGACACCAAGAGCTTCACGGTCACGGTCAACGAAGTGAACACGGCGCCGGTGCTGACCCCTATTGCAAATCAACGAGCGTTTGAAGGGCGGCTGCTGACTTTCACCGCGGCGGCGACCGATGCAGATACGCCGCCCAATACCTTGACGTTCAGCCTCGATCCGGGTGCGCCGGCTGGGGCGCAAATCACCGGCGTCGGGGTCTTTACTTGGACCCCGACGAGCTCCCAGGCGCCCGGCAGCTATACGGTAACAGTTCGAGTGACCGACAACGGTGTGCCGGCCGCCAGCGACGAGCAAACGGTGTCGATCGCGGTGATGGCCGGCAACAGCGTGGTTTGCTCGATGCCGGCCGAGTACGTCCCGCTCGTCGAGTTCTTGGTGGTCGACCTGGCCACGCCGCGTGTCGGGGTGCGTTCGTACCGGGTGGAAGACCGCGTGCCCAAAGGCTGGACGGTCTCGAACATCAGCCACGGCGGCGCGTTCAATGCCAGTTCGCGTTGGGTGAGTTGGGGGCCCTTTCGCGACGACCTCATCCGCGAGTTGACCTACCGGGTCACGCCGCCCGCCAACGCACGCGGGCCGGCCAGCTTCGACGGTCGCGGGCACTTCGATAACCAGGTCGTGCCGATCACAGGCCAGCGGACCACCACCACCGTCAACCGCCCCCCAATCGCCCGCGACGATGAGGTCTGGCGCTCGTCCAACGGCGCCCTGGTCATCCCGGCGGCAGACATTCTCGCCAACG
>VHCO01000082.1 GCA_016871715.1 Verrucomicrobiota bacterium | reverse complement strand
GGGCGCGCACTCCGCTGCGCGCCGCAAATCGCTGTGCACACGGGACGCCGCGCTGCCGCGGGCGAGACGCCCGCGCTCCGTTCGAGAATGCCTGCCCGGTAGGGCGCGCACTCCGCTGCGCGCCGCAAATCGCTGTGCACACGGGACGCCGCGCTGCCGCGGGCGAGACGCCCGCGCTCCGTTCGAGAATGCCTGCCCGGTAGGGCGCGCACTCCGCTGCGCGCCGCAGTCAGAATTGCCGGTGAGGGTTCGGTTCTCCTTGCTGCCAGATGCGCCTGCCGATAGCCTGACCTCGCATCCAATGATTCGGACCCAGAGTAACGAACGCGGTCGACTTGGCCCGGCGAGGCGCCGGAGATCAGGACCCGTGTCCGGCTCGGGTTCCGTTTCTGCAACCCAAAAGAGAACCCATGAACCAACTCACTGCTTGGCGAACGCCGCTGAGCCTTTGGAGCGCGCTGACGCTGCTTTGCGCCAGCGCCAATGGGCTGCCGGTGATCACGGACGTGGTCGAGACCGGCGGCGACAACGAACCCACCGACACCATCCTGGCCAAATGGACCGGAATCACTTGGAACCGGACGGTGGCCAACGAGCCAACCACCGGCGCGGTCGGCACGCCCTTTACCCTAGGCTTCTTCGGTGAAGAAGTGCCGGCGTTTGTCGACCGGAACCATGAATGGACCGGCGCCACGCCCACCCTGTTGATTCCGCGCTACCTGCTCGGGGGCGAATACATCATGTCGGGCAACGACAACCGGGACAACCCCAGCTATCGCCTCGACGTCACCATCTCCCAGAAATCGTTCGTGTATATGCTCGTCGACGATCGCCTGGGCGACGGCAGCAACGCGAACCCGCCCAACCACCCGGACTGGCAATTGACCCGTACCGGGAGCGCCACCCCAGATATGGAGTGGATCCCCCTCGAGGGCTGGCTACCCGTGAAGACCGGCCATAACCGCCACGGTAACCCGGATTGGCCCGACCACATCGGCGTCGACGAAGGCGCCGACGGCGCCGGTCCCGGCCAAGGCGTGAACCAGTGGTCCAGCATCTACTTGAAGATCATGAACGCCGGTACCTTCGCCATCAAACAACCCGATAACAACGGCCAAAACATGTACGGTGCCGTCGTCGTGCCTTACCCCAAGAAACCGATCGTGACCGGGTCCAGCGGGAACCTCTTCGGCGTCACCTTCACCATCCTGGACGGCTCCGATACCCAGGTGAAAAACGGCTCGGTCACCCTGACCCTGGACGGCGCCGCCGTCACCCCGCAAGTGTCCAAGGCGGCCGACATCACCACCGTCCGCTGGACGGCCACACCGCAACTCGCCTCCCAGTCCACCCACACCGCCGTGCTCGCCTTCCAGGACACCGGCTCGCCCGCGGTCGACATCAGTGACACGCTCACCTTCACCGTCGAGTACTACGCCACGTTAGCGGCCGAAGATGCCCTCCCGGCGGGCTCGGTGGACCTGAGCAGCTCAGGTTTCGTGGCGCGGATCGTGCAGGCCCGAGACACGGCGCGTTGGCCCAACAACACCTTGCCCAACAATACCGCCGTGCGCGAGCTGCAGTTGGCGGGCTGGCTCACCGATCCCACCACCGGCAATCCGTTGGTCAACTACGTGGTGCCCGGAACCGGCCCCGGCGGCACCTACACCGTGCCCCTGATCAATCTCAACCAAGATCCCACCGCCGAAATCGGCAACTTCCAGAGCACCTCGACCCCGTCGTTTCCGGATGCGGCCATCCCGGGCATCCCAGGCACCGATCCTGAAAGCCCAGCCAACAACGACGACATCGTGGGTGAATTCGTGGGTCTCCTCGAACTCAAGAAGGGCCTCCAACGCTTGGCCGTCAACAGCGACGACGGTTTCCGGCTCTTTGCCGGACGCGACCCGCGTAGCACCACCGCCAAACTCCTCGGTGAATTCAACGGCGGCCGTGGCTCGGCCGACTCCGCCTTCTACGTCGATGTCATGGCCGACGGCATCTACCCCGTGCGCCTGATCTGGTACGAAGGCAACGGCGGCGCCAACCTCGAATTCCTCTCGATCGACTACTTGGCTACGCCCCAAACCAAGATCCTGATCAATGACCGCGCCAATCCCAAGGGCATCAAAGCCTACAGCAACCTGAGCGTGCCCGCGCCGCCTTACGCGACGGTGTGGCCGCTGCCCGGCGCCGCCAACGTGTGGCCCGGCGCGGTGATTCGCGCGCGCGTTGTGGACCAAGGCACCGCCGTCGCGGGCGGCTCGATCAAGCTCTTGGTCAACGGCACCGCCGTCACCCCCACCATCAACAAGTCCGGCGCCATCACCTCGGTCACCTACGATCCGCCGGGCATCCTGGACTCGGAAGCCACCTACAACGTCGAGCTCCAGTTCAGCGATACCTCGAGCCCGGCCAACAACGTCTCCCAACCTTGGCAGTTCACCGTGATGAACCACGCCTCGCTCCCCGTCCTCCAGCCGGCCTTCGCCGTGCCCTCGAGCCAACTCGACCTGAACAGCTCCGGCTTTACCGTCGACGTCTACCAGATGTCCGATTCCGCCGGGACCATCGTCGCCCGCACCGGCTTCGCCGACAACAACTCGACCGCCGCGGCCGAACGACAGCTCGCCCGCGGTTACATCGATCCCGTGACCAGCCAGCCGTACATCAACGGCGCCTACCCCGGGTTCGATCCGGACGGCCGACACGTGCTCGAGGTCGTTAATTGGAACCAAACCGCGCCTGCCAACGCGGGCGGCTTCACCCAAGGCGCCGACCCCGCCTTGTTGAACCTGAACTGGATTGACGCGGAAATCCCGGGCATCTACGCCGGTGACACCGCCTACCAGAACTGGATCGTGGCCGAAGCGATCGCCTATCTCGAACTCAAGGCGGGCATTTACCGCTTGGGCGTCAACAGCGACGACGGATTCAAGGTGAGCGCCGCGGCCGATTTCCGCGACCTCATGCCCGTCACGCTAGGCGAAGTCAGCGGCGGCCGAGGCGTCTCGGGCACCATCCCGCAAACCTCGTTCGACTTCATCGTCCAGCAGGACGGCATCTACCCGGTGCGCCTGCTCTGGTGGGAAGGCACCGGCGGCGCCAGTGTCGAGTTCTACTCGATGGATCCGGAGGCCATCTCGGCCACGTTGATCAACGACCGCAACTACCCCACTCGCATCAAGGCCTACCGCGTCTACCGCGGCCCGGCTCGGCCCTATCTCAAGACCGTCAAACCGCTCATCGGCGAAACGGCGGTCCCAACCGACACCACCATCGAGGCCGTAGTGGCCAACCTGGGCGCCAACCCGGTTGAACTCTTCCTCGACGGTGCCAAAGTCACGCACACCCTCACCACCTCAGGCACCGACTCGACCATCCGCTACACGCCGCCGAGCCCGTTGCCGCCTGGGTCCGATCACACCGTGCGCATCGTTTATGGCGGCATCTCGAACAGTTGGTCCTTCACCGTGGGCAAAGGCCCGAAGGTCCTCCTCGTCGTCGTCAGCTCCGGCGCGCTTGGCCCCGGTGACGCCGCGCTCGTGGACCGCCTGACCGCCTTCGGGTTCGACACCGTGGTGGTGGGCGACTCGGCCAGCCAAACCAGCGACGCCAACAACGCCGTGCTGGTCATCACCTCGTCGACGGTCGGTTCGGGCAACGTCGGCGACAAGTTCCGCAACGTCGCCGTCCCGGTGGTGAACTGGGAGCAGGCGCTCCAGGACAACTACCTGATGACCTGGGACACCGGTGCGGACCGCGGCACCACCGGTGGCCAGACCGACGTCGTCATCGCCACGCCTGGCCACCCGTTGGCGGCCGGCCTGGCGGCGGGCGTGCACACGGTGAGCACCATGCCGGACGCCTTCAGTTGGGGTATGCCCGGGCCGACGGCCACCGTCGTTGCCACCCTCAACGATGGGTCGCTCAATCCGTGCATCTACGGTTACGAGAAGGGCGCATTCCTCGTGGACGGAACCACCCGCGCGCCCGAGCGCCGGGTCATGGTCTTCCTCGGCGACCCCACCTACTCGACCCTCACCCCCGCGGGCGTGAAGCTCATCGACGCCGCCCTCGGTTGGGCGATGAATCGCACCCTGGTGATCCAGGAAGACACCAAGTTCAACCCGCCGGTTCTGCAGGGCGGCAACGTGACCATCTCCTGGACCGGCCCTGGCACCCTCCAGCACGCCGATGCGGTCACGGGTCCGTGGACCGATGCCGTCAATCAGAACAACCCGCAGACCACGGCTGCAGCGGGTCCTGCCAAGTTCTTCCGCATCAAGCGGTAACCTAGAGTTCCCGTTAGATCACTTGCACGGGCCGGGGCTCTTGCCCCGGCCCTTTTGCTGAACGTCATACTGGACGAGGGTCGCCGCCTAGAAACTAGTGAACTGGCATATAATAGTTGACATCCTAGACTAAGTGACGGTGCCGGCCCGAACAACCCGAGGCCGACGGCCACGGCCACGGTCACGGCCACGGCGACGGTCGTGACCAGTGTCGCCAAGCTCTGCCCGAACCACTCCCACTCGCAACCGCAGGCGTTGGGCATGAGTGGTTTAGCAACTAGTGATCTGGTAAATAATAGTTGACAACCTAGACTGCGTGACGGTGCCAGCCCGAACCGCCCGAGGCCGACGGCCACGGCCGCGACGGGTTTCGATGAGTCAGTCGCCGAAGCTGATCCCGAGGCAGCGCGCAGTCTGCACGATGTCGCCGTCCTGGGGCACGGTACGCAACCGGCCGATGGCCTCGGTGATGGGGACGCCGACCATGTCAGGCGGTCGGTAAGCGACCATCTGACCGTAGCGTTCCTCCGCTATCAGGCGGACGGCATGAACCCCAAACCGCGTGCAAAGGAACCGGTCGAAGTTCGTCGGCGGTCCCCCCCGCTGCAAGTGGCCCAGCACACACACGCGGGTCTCTTTACCGGTGCGCTGCTGGATCTCGGCGGCTACCACCGCTCCGATGCCCCCCAGGCGCGCCTCGCGGTTGGCCTCGCCGGAACCGGCAGTGACGTATTCGCCCGCTTGTTCTCGGGCACCTTCTGCCACCACCACCAACGTGAACGTCTTCCCCTCTCGTTCGCGTTCCAGGATCTTCTGGCAGAGCCGATCGTAGCGGAAGGGGATTTCGGGGATCAGGATGACGTCGCCGCCGCCGGCGATACCGGCCTCGACCGCAATCCAGCCGGCGTAGCGCCCCATGACCTCGAGGACCATCACTCGTTGATGGCTCTGCGCGGTGGTGCGGAGCCGGTCCAAGGCGTCGGTGGCGCTGGCCACGGCCGAGTCGAAGCCAAAGGTGACCACCGTGGCTTCGAGGTCATTGTCGATGGTCTTTGGGACACCGACGACAGGCAGGCCCTGCTCGAAGAGCTGTTGGCCGATGGTCAGTGAACCGTCGCCGCCCACCACCACGAGGGCGCGCAGGCCCAGGTTGGCGCAGTTGCGCTGGGCCTCGGCCAGGATGGCGTTGGGGATGCGGCGGACGTCTCCGTGACCGGTTTTGGCGGCGAACTGGCCCTTGTTGGCCGTGCCGAGGATGGTCCCGCCCACGAAGAGCAACGCATCCATCTCGTGGTAATCCAAGAGTCGCTGACGCGGCGGGCTCAACAGACCGTCGAACCCGCCCAGGATACCCAAGGTTTCCCAGTCCCGTTTGGCGGCCGCCTTGACGACCGCGCGAATGACTGCGTTCAAGCCCGGGCAATCGCCGCCCCCCGTGAGAATGCCAATCCGTGTTTTCATAGTTCGGTCGGCCCCCTAGCTGCGAGCAGTCGACGATCCTGAGGAGTCATGAGTCTGCCGAGGGCTCGGCGCGGCGCGGGGGCAACTGGGCGCGTTGGGTTTCGAGCCAACGGACCTGGTTGGGGAAGAGCTTCTGTTGGGCGAGTTGGTCCAGGTCGGCCCAAGCGAGTTGCGGTTGGCCGGATCGGGCGTGAATCTCGAGCCAAGCCAGGTGAAAGAAGCTCTTGGCCACGCCGGTGACGGCGGCTGGCGGGATGGCGTCGAGGAAGAGCTCCGCTTCCTGGAGGCGCCGGCTCAGCGCCAGGGCCAGGGCGTGGGTGACCGCAGCGGGCGGGAAAGGCGGTTGAGCCTCGAGCAAGGCGCGGGTGAGGCGGGCGGCCTCCTCCGGGGTTTGTTGGTTGATGAGCAGGGCGGAGGCGTAATGATTGACCGCCACGGGGTCCTCCGGGGCGAGGTCGTAAGCGGTCTGGGCGAACTGCAGCAGCAGTGAGGCGTCCTCGGCCAGGGCGAGTTGGATCTCGACCATGAGGAGGCAAGCGGTCAGAGCGGTTCTGAGGTGGATCGCATGCGGGCGCAGGACTTTCCAAGCGGCTCGCGGGTACTTCAGCCCGTGGAGGTTGGCCGCCACCTCGAGCGCGACCTCGGGGTCTGGGTACGCCCTGGCGGCCGCGCGGTCAAAGAGCGTAGCGGCTTGGCCGAAGTGGTCGAGGCCGAACTCAGCGCGTCCCTCCATGTAGAGGCTGTAGCCGGCGAGGATGTCCCGGGCGCGGTCCCAAACCCGGAGGTCATAGGCCGCGGCCCGTAGCTGGTCCCAGCGGCGTTGGGTAATCAGCAGGTCGGTGTAGAGTTGCCAGGTGCGCGTGCCCCAGGGCACGCCGGGGCCAGCCAACTCGCGGGCGTACCGGCGGAGGGTCTCGAGGGCCTCCTCGGTGAGGCCCAGGCCCAGATGGGCGCTAGCCAATTGGAACAGTTCGAGCGGCGTACGCGGTTGGCGCGGGCAAGTCCGGGCTAATTGTTGGGCTTCCGCTTTCTGGCCCGCGTCGGTCAGCAGTCGCCAGTAGGCCAAGTGCTGCATCAGCTCGTCGGCCTGTTCGGCGACCAGTTGGGTGAGCAGGGTGCCGTAGGCTTCCACCTCGAGGGTCTTCGCCAACAGGATTAGCCGCAGGCGACGCGCGGTGGTTCGGAGCTGGGGGTCCGCGGTGGCGTCTTCGAGTTGCTGCCGGCTGTCGGTGACGCTGCCGGGCGGTCCCCAGCCAGCGAGGTAAGCGGCGTGGTACAGGCGCAGCTCGGGATCCTGGGCGAACTGCGCCTGGCGGCGGTCCCAGCGCGTCGTGAACTCGGACCACTGGGCCTCGGCGAAGAGCGCCTTCAGGTACAAGGCGTCTTCGAGCGGGGAGAGGTTGTCCACCACGGGCTCGATCATCGCCGATACCATGTCCGGAATCGCGAAATGATCGTAGATGCGGGCGGCCAGGGTCCGGTCGGCGCGGTTGGTCTCGGTCAGGCGCAAGAGCCAACCGGTGTGGAGGACCATCTCGATGGCGGGCTGGGAGCCGGTGGTGCTGCGGCTCAGGAAATGCTCGAGGGTGTTGCGGATGAGTTGGGCGTTGGCGGGGTTGTTGCCCACGGCGGCCTGCCAACGTTGTTGGGCGTCGCGGTGTTGGCCAGCGGCGGCCAGGCGCTGGGCCGCGCGGTCCAGGGACCAAGCCTGGGCCAAGTCCAGCAGGCTCACGCGCACCACCGGGCGAAAACCATCGGGGGTCGCCAACCAGAGTTTCGGCAGCGAGAGCAAGGCGAGCAGGACGACCACACCGAGGGCGACCAACACCCGCATGAGCCAGGCGCTGCTTCTCCAAACCCGGAGTTGGGGGGAGCGGGTGTACTTGCGTCGAGCGCGCCGCCGGGCCAAGTCAGTTTGCATCAGTTCGAGCGTTCGAGCGATTGGGACTTGGAGCGTTGTACCGTGCCGGGCTTACCCTGTCCACCCGGAAGCCGATTCCGGTAGACGCACAATCGAGCCGTCAGTGGCCCGACCGGCCACGAAATCGAACCGATCCACCGTGGCGCAGAAGGCAACGTCCCCGCGCAAGTCCGGTTGGCGCAGCAATCGGCGGCCGTTGCGGGTGTTGGCCAGTGCGCCGGCGAGATCGTGCGCGTGGGCGCGGTAGGCGACGCGGGCGATTCGGGCGGCATCGGCCACCTGGTCGGGGGAGTAACGGGACCAGAGTCGATCGCAGAGCGCACCGGCGGCGAGGGTATCCTCGAAGGCGGCCTGGTCCAGAGTGCCACTGCAGACCAGGACCAGGCGGGGGGGCGGCTGCCGTTCCAGGTTCCGGGCGAGCGCGCTGAGGTTGGCCAGGGCGCCAATCAGCACGGTTTGGGCGTGGGCGCAGGCCTGCAGAGCTTGCGTGCCATTGGTGGTGGTCATGACCAGGTGGCGCCCGCGGACTCGGTCAGCGGTGAACTCGCGCGGCGAGTTGCCCAGGTCGAAGTCAACGCCGCCGGTAAGTTCCGCCCGGATGCGTACGCCCTGACGTTCGCCGGCCAGCAGGAGTTCCGGCTGCCGTTGGCGCAGGGCGAGGGCCTCGGCGATCTCGCCAGCGGGGATGATGCGTTCGGCACCCTGAGCCAAGGCCGCGAGCATGGTGGTGGTGGCGCGTAACACGTCGAAGACCACGCAGACCGTCTGGTCAAGATCGCGTTGGCGCAGGGCGTTCAGTTCGGCCGGGGTCAAGGTGACTTCGAGGGTGGGTGTGCCGTGGTCGGGCGGCGGCGCGAGTGAAGGGGAAGTCATACGCATGAGACCTCGGGACCCGAATCGACAGCGCTTCGAATGGCGGGCGCACCGTCCTGTGCCCGCCGCGAACCGCGGCGGAGGTAGTCAAAGAGGTACTGTTGGGCGTACCCACTGAAGGGGCCGAAGTGGTGGCAGGCGAACGCGCGGAGTTGGTCAGTCGTGACGGTTCGACCGGCGAAATAGAATTGGCGCAGGGCGCGCGCCACCCACACATCTACGGGAAAGGCCTGGGGGTGTCCCAGGCTGAAGAGCAGCACGCAATCGGCAATCTTCGGCCCGACCCCGGGCAGGTCCATCAACCGGTCCCGGGCGACAGCCAGTGGCAGGGCTGCTAAGGCGGCCATGTCAAGTTGACCGGACGCGACGGCCAGCGCCGACGCGCGCAGATGGGGCGCGCGAAAGCCCATCTTACAGTCGCGCAGGTCCGATTCGCCGCACGCGCCGAGGCGGGCGGGGGTTGGGAAGGCAAACTCGGTGGGGCAACCGGCGGGGGTTGGGAGGGGCTGACCGAAGCGGCGGCAGAGGAGGGCGACGATGTGTTCGATCTGGACGATCCGTTTGGTGGCCGAGAGCAGAAAGCTGGCCAGGCACTCCCAGGGATCCTGCCGGAGCAATCGAAGCCCGTGCGCGGCCCGCACCGCCGCCCCCAAGGCGGGATCGTCAGGGAAACTGGCCAGAACGCGGGCCAGGTCCGTGTCGACCTGCAGATAGTCGCGCAGCCAGGCCCAGTCCGAGCCGGGGTCGAGGGCGGTGGCGGCGATTCCGCCCGGTTGCTCTTGCAGGCGGACCCAGCGCGTTCCCAGGACGCCTTCCCACCCAGCCCCGGCGCGGCGCCAGCGGAAAGTCTGGCCTGAGGTCAGGGTCCGCGCGAGGTCGTAGTCGCGGACGGCGAAGACGGTGTGTGCCAGCCGAGTGGGTGGGCTGGCGGCGACAGTCCTCGGGCGGGGAGGGGAGAGGAGCGGGGGGCTCGGGCTAGCGTTGGTCACGGCAGGCGAACAACTGGACGGTGTGCAAGACCCGACCGCGGTAAGCGATCTGGCGCAAGCCCAGGTCGGTGATCGAGGCGAACTCGGTCTGAAGGGTGTCCGGCGCTGGCTCGGCGACCCGGGCATGGCGAACGAAGATGGCGTTTTCCCCTTTGCGGTGGCGGTAGCCAGGCCAGAAGTAGAACTGGTTCTTAGGCTGATCGGTATGGAGGGCGTAGACCAGGGGTTGGTCGGGCACGCCGGCCTTGGCCTCCGGCAGGTAGAAGGCGATCAGGCTGGCGATGCCGTAGTGGCCGCCGATGATGAACACCGGTTTGCCTTCGCTTAACAACTCCGAGCGGGTCTCGCCCACCACGCGCGCCAGCTCGCTCCAACCGCGCACGCGGCGGAGCGGGTCGACCCGAGCAGGGAGCGGCGTGCCGATGAGTTTCCCCACCAGGTTGGTGTCATGCAGCACCAGGACCAGCGGCAAGCCCAACGCCAGACCGGCCGTGCGCCAGGCCCGCCAGCGCTTGTGGACGGCCCGCAGCTCCGTCTCGCTGAACACCAGGAGCAGGCCGAAGAGGGGTAGGACGGCTGGGGCGATCCAATTCGGCTGCACCCGAGCGCGCGCGGTGTAGAGCCAGTGACCCAAGAGGAGCGGTATGCTCAGGCAGAACAGGTACATCAGTAGCGGGTGCGAGCGCCGGTGGCGCACCACGTTGTACGCAGCGGCCAGGGCGGCCAGGAAGAAGAACGGATTCAGCAGCGCGACGATGGCGAGGGAGAAGTCGATGAAGAAGTTCGGCGTCGGTCGCCAGACCGCGCCGAGGCCGGCCCGGTCGTGCAGGTGCGACACGGTGATCCAGTCGTGCTGGGCATTCCACACCAGCACGGGCGCGGCGCAGGCCAGGCTGATGAGCACACCGAGGTATGGCCCCGGCCGGCGCAGGTGGACACGCGCTTTGGGCCACACGCACAAGAAGATGGCCAGGCACACCCACTGCAGCAGCGCGGTGTACTTGCTCAAGAACGCCAAACCCACCCACCAACCGGCCCAGGCCCAATCGCGCGTGCGCCCGGTCGGTTGGACGGCACGCCAACCCGCCAGCAGCGCGGCGGTCCAGAACAAGACCAACGGCGCGTCGATGGTAAGCAGGATCGAACCGCCGGCCAGCAGGGGGGTAGCAGTCGCCAGAAGGATCAGTCCGCAAGCGGTCTGCGCGTTGGTCTCGCGCGCCAGAAAGCGCAACAGGAGCACGCTGACGACCGCGGCCAAGACCGGCGAGAGCCAACGCACGCCCCAGGCCGTGTCCCCCGCCAGCCCGGTTCCCAGGGCCTGCAGCCAGGCGATCATGGGCGGCTTGCTGTAGTAGGAGAGCGCCAGGTGCTTCGACCACAGCCACTGGTAGGCTTCGTCCTCCGACAACTCGATCTTGTCGCCGGCCAGATACGACCAGCGCGCCACCAACAGGACGCCAATCAGGACGTACCCCAGGTGCAGCCATTGTCGCTGCCGCGCGGCCGCCAGGTCGCGCACGGCCGGAAGGTCGGGTTGCCAGGCCAACGGGTCGGGGTGGAACACCGGCCGTTGCAGTGAAGGCAACTGCCGGTGCCACAGCGGAAACGCGCGCGGGCCCAGTCGGCGCCAGAGCCGATCGAGGCCGACCAAGCCGAAGCGCCCCAAGCCCAAGCCCAGCAACGCTCCGGCCAGGACGTCGCTCGGGTAATGGACACCGTTGTACATGCGGGAGAAGGCCACGCCGACCGCCACGGGCACCAGGGCCCAAGCCACCCGCCGGTAATAAACCCAAACCACCGCCACCGCGGCAAACCAGTTGGCGGCATGCCCGGAGGGCATGCTGAGCGACCGGCCGCGCCCGACGAGCAAGCGCGTATCCTCGAGGGCCGCAAACGGGCGCGGTCGGCCGATGGCCTCCTTGAGGAGCTCGACAGACAGGTTGGCGGCCACGCCCACTAGCAAGACCAGCATGACCACGCATATGCGTCCGCGCGCGCCGCCCCGGGCCAGGAGCAGCGCCGCCGTGACCAGCAAGGCGGGCAGGAACAGCGGGTTGCCGCTCAACCACGGCATGAGCACGTCGAAGGCGGGGTTGGCCACCGCCTGGTTGCACAGCCGAAAGACGGCCTCGTCGATGCCACTCAACCCGCCCATCGGAGGCGACCCTGTGGGTCAGTAGACCACCAAAGACTGCACCGGGAAGTCGCGCAAGCGCGTGCGCCCTTTGAGGAACGACAACTCGACGAGAAACCCGATCCGAACGACTTGAGCGCCCAATCGCGTCAGGAGCGCCGCGGCGGCCTGGGCCGTCCCGCCCGTGGCCAGGAGGTCATCGAGTAGGAGGACGCGACTGCCCGAGGGGACGGCGTCCACATGAACGGCGAGCGTGTTCGAGCCGTACTCGAGGTCGTAACTCTGTTCGAAGGTGCGGTAGGGGAGTTTGCCGCTTTTGCGGATGGGGACCAGACCGGCGCCGAGTTTGAACGCGGCGGCGGCCGCGAAGATGAAGCCGCGCGCGTCGATGCCCACGACGGCCTGGATCGAGCCCGGCGCCAGGTCCGCCGTCAGCAACTCGACGCTGGCCGCGAAGAGCCGCGGATCCTGCAACACCGGCGTGATGTCTTTGAACTGGATGCCAGGCTTGGGGAAGTCGGGGACGTTACGAATGGCGCGTTCGAGGTCGGCCGGGGTGACGGTAGGCGTGCTCATGCGGGATTCACTTCTTTTTCCCTTCCATTTTCTGGATCATGCGACGGAGTTTGGCCAGGGCGAGATTCTGGATCTGGCGAATCCGCTCGCGGGTCACGCCGAACTTGGCGCCGACCTCTTCGAGGGTCTTTTCGGCGCCGCCGTCCAGGCCGAACCGGAACCGCAGGATCATTTGTTCCCGCTCATCTAACTGGTCCACCAACTGCTCGACCATCCCCGTCACGGTCTTTTCTTCCAGGCTCTCATAGGGATCTTCCGCCCGATCGTCCTGGACCAATTCGGCGAAGGTATTGGTGTCGTCGTCGCCAATGGGCGCGTCGAGGGAAGCGGGCCGGATCGCCGCGTTGCGCAACTGAGCCACTTTGGAAGCGGAGATCCCCAACTCGTCCCCCAGCTCCTCGTCGGTAGGCTCGCGGCCGTAGACTTCGTGCAGCTTGGTGGCGATGCGCCGCATGCGCGAGATCTTGTCGACCAGATGGACGGGGAGCCGGATGGTCTTGGCCTGGTTGGCCAGGGCACGTTTGATGGACTGTTTGATCCACCAAGCGGCGTAGGTCGAGAGTTTGCCGCCTTTCGAGGGGTCGAACCGCTCGACGGCTTTCATCAGGCCGATGTTGCCCTCGTTGATGAGATCCAGCAACGGAAGTCCCAAGCCATCGTAATCATGGGCGATCTTGACCACTAAGCGCAGGTTGGCCTTGATCATGTGCTCGCGCGCGCGCCGATCGCCGGCCTGGATCTTGGCCGCCAGCTCGACCTCTTCGTTCGGAGTCAGCAGTTTGACTTGCCCGATCTCGCGCAAGTACAGCTTGATGGCCGTATCCGAGTCGTAGCGGCCCCGTTCCGGCTTCTGGACCATGGCCCCCTCGTCCCGAGGCACCGCAAACGCCTCGGGCGCTGGCGGCCGAGGAGGCGAGGGATCGCTGGGCGGCGCTGAGGAAGTGGCGGGGGGCTCGAGTTGGACTTGGGCCGAGCGACGCTGGCGGCGGAGGACAGCAGAGGGCTGGCGGACAAGTCGCGGCCGGCGTGCCGGCTTGCTCTTTGTTCCTTTTCGACCCAACGAGGAGGTAGTGCCGCCCATAGCCCGAGGGCGCAAGAGTGCGGCGGAAAGCGAATCAGGGGCAAGCAAATTACGGCCGTTTCGGCGCCAGGGCCCGGGCGAAGGCTTGCCGGGCATCGTCGAAGAAGGTGTAGAAGATGGGAACAACCAGGAGGGTGAGGAGGGTGGCGGTGCTCATGCCGCCGATGAGCGTGAGGCCGAAGCTTTTGTAGCTCAGGCCGATGTCGTTGGGTTTGCTGAGGGTGAGCGGGATCATGCCGATGATCGTGGTCAGGGCCGTCATGGCAATGGGGCGGAACCGCCGATCGGCGGCGCGCAGCAGGGCTTGGGACCGCTCGAATCCCTCGCCCCGCAGCCGGTTCACGTAGTCGATGAGGACAATGCCGTTGTTCACCACCACTCCAATGAGCAAAATCACCCCCACCACGCCGAGGAAGTCCACATCCATGCCCATCAGGCGATGGAGCCAAACCACGCCGATGCTGGCCAACGGAATGGTGAACAGGATCGACAAGGGCAAGATGAAACTCTCGAAGAGAAAGCCCATCAGGAGGTAAATGAACAGCACCGACAGCACCGCCGCGAACTTCAGGTTGGCGACGTCCTCGTTGAACCCCTGACGCTCGAAGCTGCCCACCCGAACGCCCTCCGGCATGGTGACCTGCCGGGGCAGGGCCTGCAAACGCTCGATGAGCCGGCCCGCTCGCCGCGGGTCCCGCAGGTGATCGGCCTTGAGCTCGATGGTGATCGTGCGATTGATCTTCTTGTCCGAGCGAAAGATGCCGCGCGGGGTCTTGAGCATCTGCGCGTCCGTCACGGCCGAGAGCGGGAGGACGGCCCCCGTGGCGGTGGGCACCTGGAAGCTGTGCAGGTCCGCCAGGCTTTCGCGGTCGGATTCCCGGAAACGGATGCGGACCGGGATCTCGCGCCCGGCCTCGTTGTACTTAGGCAGGGCGCTGCCGCGCAAGGCGTAGCCCACGAGCCCCGCGATGACTTCGGGACTGACCGCGCTGGCGCTGGCGCGGTCGCGATCGATGACCAATGCCATTTCGTTGGGGGCGCGTTCCTCGCTGTGCCGAATGCCCAGCACGCCCTCGACGCTCAGGATCAGCGGTTCGAGGCGTTCGGCCACTTCGTCCAGCAGCGCGGCATCGTCCCCTTCGAGGCGCAGGACAAAGACCTCTTTGCCCTTGGCCTCTTCGGCCTGGTTTTCGCGGCCGTAGTAGAGCTTGAGGCCCGGCCGCTGGGGCAGTTCCTCGAGGAGCTTGGCGGCCACCTCGCGGGCGGTAAGCTTCTGGGGTCTATCTTTGTCGAACCAACCCTCGATTTCTCCGCCGCGTTGGCGGAAGAAGATGAAATAGCCACGCAAGCCGTAGGCCTCCTGGCGTCGCTCGAGGACCTGCTCGACCTCCCGGAAATACACGCGCAGATCCTCGAAGCCGTACTCATTCGAGGCCTCGACCTCGATGTGAAAGCTGGTGAGGTCCTCTTCCTGTTGCTCGACCAGTTCGAGCCGCCGGTAGCCGAACGCGAACGTGAGGGCCAAGACCGCCGCTAAGACCAACACCAAATCGAGCCGGCGCCGCAGGCAGAGGGCGAGGGTGTGGTTGTAGAGGTGGTTGAGCCGCTCGAAGGTCAGGGCGTAGAACCGGCGCAGGGCGGCATTGACTCGCTCATGCCAGCGGCGGAAGGCTGACGCCGGGTGACTGAGGCCGTTGGTCGGCAGCGTCAAGTACACACTTAGGGGAATGAAGACCAACGCGGCCAGCAGCGAGGCGATGAGCGATACCGACAACGGCAACGCCAGTCGTTGCAGGAAGAACTGACCTTGGCCCTCGACCAGAGCCACCGGCACAAACACGATCACTGTGGTCAGCGTGGCCATGGTGATCGCCAGCGCGATCTCGCCGGCGCCCCGCACACAGGCCGCGCGCCGCGGCAGGCCGTCTTTGTGCCAGCGATGGATGTTCTCCGCCACGACGATCGAGTTATCCACCAGCATGCCGATGGCGATCATCAGGGCCAGAATAGTGAGGATGTTCAGGGATTCGCCGCTGAAGAACATCACCACCAACGCGATCAACAGCGAGATCGGGATGGCCAGCGTGATGATGAGCGTCAGGCGGAACCGCCGCAGAAACACAAACAACACCAGACCGGCAAACACCCCGCCAATCAGGCCGCCCTTGACCAGGTTCCGCAGCGAATCGAGCACCACGTCGCCCTGATTGAAGAGCGATTCCATGTAGAGACCGGCCAACCGCGGATCCGCGCGCATCTCCGCCACCGCTTCATTGATGCGACGGGAGACGGCGACCGTGTTGGCCTCGCCCTCTTTGAGGATGACCACCGCCACCGCCGGGCGGCTATTGACGCGGACACTGTAGCGTTTCTCCGGTTCTTCGTACTTGATGCGGGCGATGTCCTTGAGCCGGACGGTGGGCGTGATGGGGCGCTGCTCGAGCTCCTCGAGGGACGCGTAGGACGCCACCGAACGCAACAGAAACTTCTTGCCCGCATCGCGCACGTGGCCGCTAGCCAGCGTGAAGTTGTCGCCGCCTAACTCGCGGGCCAACTGGTAAAGGTTCAGCCCGTTGCCCTCAGCCCGCTGCCGGTCGACCTCGATGATGATTTCCTTCTCCTCGAGGCCGTCGGCGCGGACGGTGGCGACGCCTTCGAGGCGTTCGAGAGGTTGCAGGATCTCTTTCTTGATCAGGTTGTAGGAGTCGATCAGGGCCGGATCGATCACCAGACCCAAAACCGCCACCGGAATGCCCGAGGCGTCCTCTTTGCGGATGAACACCCGATCGACGTCGTCGGGGAACAACAAGCGCGCCCGTTGGGTCCGATCGCGGACCTCGCGGTAGGCGATGTCCATCGGGGTGCCCTGTTTGAACCGGAGGAAGACGCTGCAGCGGCCCACCCCCGAGTACGAGTTGAGCCGGTCCAATCCGCGGACCGTGCTCAGCTCCTCCTCGAGCGGACGGGTGATCTTCTCGAGCACCTCCTGGGTTGGGGCGTTTTGCCACGGAACGAACACCATCAGGTGATGGCCGGTGAAGCCGCGCGGGAACAACTCGAGGGGGATGCCCAGGGTGGCCACCCCGCCCACCACCAGGATCGCCAGCAACAACACCAGTACCGTGACCCGGCGCCGGAGCGAGAACTCGGTCAGGCCGCTGGCCACCTGGCCCGGCTGATCCACGACGGCCGGCGGAGTCGGTTCAGAGCCGGGCGACGGCATGCGGTTCCTCCGCGGGCCGGCGCCACCGCTCGCCGGCGCCGACGACCAAGTAGTAGATGGTGGGGATGAGGACCAAGGTCAAGACGGTGGAGGAAACCAGCCCGCAGATGACCGTCAGGGCCATCGGGGTGCGGATCTCGGCCCCGTCGCCCAAGCCCAGGGCCATCGGCAGCAGACCCAACACCGTCGTCGATGTGGTCATCAAGATCGGGCGCAGCCGAACCGACCCGGCGGTCACGATGGCCTGGCGTAAGTCCAGTCCGCGGGCGCGGAGGGTGTTGGCATAGTCGACCAGCACGATCGCGTTATTGACGACGATCCCGGCGAGCATGATCAACCCCAGGAACACCACGATCGAGAGGCTCCGCCCCAGCAAGGCCAAGCCGACCAGACTCCCAAAGAACGCCAGTGGAATGGTAAACATGATGATTAACGGCTGGACCAACGACTCGAACTGGGCCGCCATGATCACGTACACCAGAAACACACTCAGCGCCAACGCCAGGTACAGACTCCCCTGGCTGCGCTGCCATTCCTCGTTCTGGCCCGTGATTGCAAACCGCATGTCCGCCGGCCATTGTATCTGGGTCCGTAACGCGGCTTGAATCTGCTTCACCGCGCCCCCGAGCGAGCCCGAGGCGATGTTCGCCTGGATCAACGCTACCCGCTGACTGTCCACGCGCCGGATTTCGCTCGGGCCTTCGCCCACCGCCAACTCAGCTACCGCCGCCAGCGGGATCGGCTGGTTCGTGCCCGGGTTGACCACCAACTGCGCAATGTCCGCCAACTGCGCCCGATCGCTCTCGTCCAGGCGCACCACGATCGGGATGCGCCGGTCCTTGAGATTGAACCGCGTGGCCTCGAACCCTTTGACCATGTCCCGCACCTGCCGGGCGACCGTGTTGATGTTGAGGTCGTACGCCGCCAGCCGGTTCCGGTCGTAGCTCACCTGGATCTCCGGGGCGCCGCTGCGCAGGGTCGCCTCGACATCCGCCAACGCCGGCAGCCCGGCCAGCGCCGCCTCGGCCTGCTGCGAGATCTGCTTGAGCATGGGCAGATCGTCTCCCTCGACCTCGACCACGATCGGCGCCTTCGAGCTGAACAACACCGGCCGCACGACGCGCACCTCCACGTCCGGGACCTCGCTAAAGTAGGGTCGCAACCGGCGCAACACGCGTTCCTCGGCCCCTGCCGGGTCGCGGTCCGGCGCCAACAGGACCTTGAAGCGCGCGGAATGCTCCCCTTCATCGGAGCGCTTGAGGTTGGTGACATCGTACCCGTAAGTGACCAGCAAGTTCCGGAGGTCGTCCCGCTGCGCCAAGATCCGCTGCTCGACGGCGCCCAAGATGGCGCTGGTTTGCTCGAGCGGCGTGCCCACCGGCAGGTTGACCTCGAAGGTGAACTCGCCTTGGTGCACCTCGGGCAAGAGCTCCGTCTCGAGGCTCCGCCCCGCTTGCCAGGCGATTACCCCGCACAAGGCCACCACCGCCAATATCAGCACCGGCTGATCCAACGCCGCCTGGATGAGGCGCGGGTAAACCTGGTTGAGCTTGGCCAAACCCGCCCCCATCCAACGCACCGGCGGCCCCAGCACCGCGCGCCCCACCCCGACCGCCGCCGGCACCAACAACCGAACCAGCGCCCAGCTCGCCCCGCGCACCAGGCCCAGCACCGCGCGCCCGATCCACTCGAGCACGGTCCCGATCGCCAGGCGAATCAGATAGTAAGGCAACAGACCGTAGAACCAGAATCCCCGCGTCGCCTGCACCCAGGCGCGCCACTCGCGCCAGGCGCCGCGCGGCGGCGCCGAGGTGACGGCGCCCTCGCCGGCCTCGAGCTGCAGGCGCCGGCGGCTGGCCAACATCGGGATGAAGTAAACGGCCACCAACAACGAGGCCAAGAGCGAAATCACCACCGCCAAACCCAGATCGCCGAAGGCTTGGCCCGCAATCCCCTCGACGAACACCATCGGAAAAAACACCGCCACCGTCGTCAGCGTGGCCGCCACCACCGCCCCCTTCACCTCGCGGGTGCCGCGAATGGCAGCGGCCACCAAGTCGTCCCCTTCCTCGCGACAGCGGAAGATGGACTCGAGCACGACGATCGAATTATCCACCAACATCCCCACCCCCAACGCCAGCCCCCCGAGCGACATGATGTTGAGCGAGACCCCAAAGAGGTTTAACGGCGCAAACGTGATCAGGAGCGACATCGGAATGCTCACCCCGACGATCGCGGTCGTCTTGAGGTCGCGCAGGAACAAGTAAAGCACCGCCACCGCCAACAAGCCCCCCAGAACCGCCGTGTTGCGCACCTCCCGAATGCTGCTCTCGATGAACAGCGACCGGTCCGCCACCACCGCCAAACGCGCCCCTTCCTGGTGATAGAGCCGGTGCGCCAGCGGGGGCGGCCGGGGCGGCCCCGGCGGGCCAAAACGCATCCAGAACGGCAGCGGCGCCGGGAACTCGTCCGGGGCGATGGTGCCCACCGTCGCCACCACCGCTTGGGCCACTGCCACCATGTTCGCATCCGCTTCCTTATAGATGTCGATCTGGACGCTCTCCGCCCCGTCGGTGCGGGTGACGATCTCCCGTTCCTTGTGCGCGCGCAGCACGCGGCCCAGGTCGGCGATCCGCACATTGCGACCTTCATGCCGCGTCACGACCGTCTCGCGGATCTGGTCGAGGTCCTCGTACTCGTTGAGCGTGCGCACCATGTACTCGGCCCGCCCTTCCTTGAGCGTGCCGCCCGCAACATTGATGTTCTCCTGGCGTAACCGGTCGATGACCTGCTGGATCGACAGACCCGTCCGCACCAGCTTGGCCTTCTCGATCAGCACGTGATACTCCTCCTCGAGCCCGCCCCGAACCCGCACCGCGGCTACGCCCTTGATCGGCTCGAGCACGCGTTTAATCTGCAGTTCGGCCAGCCGGCGCAGGCGGCGCAGCCCCGCCTCGCCCACGAAACGCGGTGGCTCACCCGAGAAGCTCAACTCCATGATCGGGTCCAACGCGGGGTCGAAGTGCAGGATCAACGGTTGTTCGGCCTCGCGCGGCAGGAAGACCAAGTCCAACTTCTCGAGCACATCCTGTGTGGCCTGCGACATGTCCGTTCCCCAGAGGAATTCGAGGACCACGTCGCTGATGCCCGCCCGGCTGATGCTGCTGATCTGGTTCAACCCCCCGATCACACCCAGCGCCTCCTCGATCGGGCGACTGACCTCGTTCTCGACTTCCTCGGGGGCCGCCGCCGGGTACTCGGTCCGCACCGTTAACGTGGGATAGTTCAGCTCCGGCATCAGGGTCACCGGCAATCGGCGGAACGAGAAAAACCCAAACACCACCGCCGCCGTAAACACCATCAGCACCGCCACCGGCCGGCTGGTGGTGAAATGCGAGGTAGGAGGGCCGGCTGCCATCACGGGGCGGGGTTCGCGCCGCGAGGCTGGGCGTCCTTGGGCGACTCAGGCTCCGGATCCGTCGGCAACCGCACCAGGGCGCCGTCCTTGAGCCCGGTCTGACCGGCGATCACGATCTGGTCGCCTTCCTGGAATCCAGACGCCGGTTCGAGGTTGAACCGGTCCTCGAGCTTGGCCTCGATCAACAGCCGCTCGACCTTGCGCTCGGGCAAGAGCCGATACACGTACCGCAGATCGCGGTCATAGACCAAGGCCCGCTTCGAGAGGAGCAGGGCGTCGTCCCGCGTGGCCGTCACAATCTCGACGTTCACGTACATTCCCGGCCGCAGCTCGCGGATGTCCTTGAACCCCACGGTCACCTTGACTAACCCCGTCCGGGCCTCGACCACCGGGGCGATGCGGCGGACGTACCCCGTAAACTCGCGGTCGCCGAGCGAAGCGCTCGTGACGCGGACCACCTGGTTCAGCGCGAGAGCGGGCAGGTCTTTCTCGGGGATGTGCACCCGGGCCACCATCGAGTCGAAGTCCATCAGATCGAACAGGTGCTGGTTCGGGTTCACAAAATCGCCGTACTTGACCAACCGCCGCGTGAGGGTGCCCGCGATGGGCGCGCGCACCTCGGTGTAGCCGAGCTCGCGTTGGGCGTCCTCGAGCGCCAACTCCGCCTGACGCAGCTCGAATTGGATGTCGTTGAACGCCTGCTCGCTAATCAACTTCTGGCCAAATAACGCCTCCTGCCGCGCGTGTTCCTGCCGCGCCTTCTCGACCCGGGTCTGGGCCTTGCCCAAGTTGGTCTTCTGCAGGTCGTCCTCGAGCCGGAGCAGCAGTTGGTCTTTGGCGACGGCGTCCCCCTCCTCGACACGCACTTCGGCCACCCGATTGGCCGCCCTCGAGTACACCTTGACCTCCTCCTCGACCTCGATCCAAGTCGACGACTTCAGCGTCGTCTCGATGCGCCCACGCGCGATCGGCGCCACCTCGACCGGAACGGCCGCCGGCGCCTTGCTCGGATCGTCCGGCTTGGCTTCGGCGCTGGCAAACGGGTTTAGGCCGCACCCGGACAGATACGCCAGGGCGGCCACCAAACCCAGAGCCATGAGCGCGGCAGCGGTTCGTTTCATGCCATCGTGCGGCTGCGTGCTGGCAGCCACCGCGCCAGATTAGCACACAAATCCATCTTGCTGTCCAACTTAGTCATGAGTCACCGAGCCGGCCCAGGAGCCCGCGGTAGGGCGCGCGGTCCCCTGCGCGCGCCGCTTCCTCCGGCCTGTCCAACGCGGTTTGCGGCGCGCAGGGGACTGCGCGCCCTACCTTGAAACGGTCGCCGATCCCGAGGTCGCGTTAGTACTCTCAGCCCGCTGCCCGCTGCTGGTTTCAGACACCGCCCCCAGGGAGCGTGTTTCAAAAAAAGTCGCTGTGCCGCAGGAGCTACCGACGCAGGAGCTGTCGCGGAAGGAGCTTGCCGCCGGCCCGCCAGCGGGCATAGTGGTCGCGTCTCAGCGCCGCGAAAGGGATTTAGCGGTGGGGCGATTAGCGCAGCGGCTAGCGCGTCTCCCTTACACGGAGTAGGTCGCAGGTTCGAATCCTGCATCGCCCACCACTTGCCGATGAAACCTCGGCCCAAACGAACGCCACGCCAGGGGCACTGACCGGTAATCCCCTAGCACGAAGGATTCGTATGCTGCCCGAACGCCGAAAAGGCGGTGGAGGATCGTTCCCGTCGACCCACTGGTCGGAGGTCGAGAGAGCCGGCGAGTCGGATGAAGAAGCCGGCCGCAAGGCCCTGGGCGACTTGCTCGACCGCTATCAACCGGCCTTGGCCAAGTATGCCATCCATAACTTCCACGCCCGCCCGGAGGAGGCGCAGGATTGGTTCCAGGCCTTCGTTCTCGAAAGCGTGTTGACCCGGGGCCTGATCGCGCAAGCCAAGCCGTTGAGGGGACATCAATTCCGCAGTTACTTGCTGACGGCGTGGCACCGCCATATCCTGCAATCCTTCCGCGCCAAAAACAGCCTCAAGCGCCAGCCGCCCGGGGGGCTCGTCAGCCTCGATGAAGTACCCCATCGCGCCGAGACGCTGAAAGTCGACCCCGTCCCGGCTGCATTCGACCTGGTGTGGGCTCAACAAGTGATTCGCGAAGCCGGCCGTCGCATGCAGGCGGCCTGCGCGGACAGTGGCCGATCCGACGTTTGGGGCCTGTTCGAAGCCCGGATCTGGCGACCCTTAGCCGTGGGGGCCAGCCCGATCCACTACGGGGAGTTGATCCGGCAGTTCAGCCTCGGTTCTCCCATGGAAGCCCGCAATCTCCTGCAAACGGGGCGACGGATGTTCACCCGCTGCCTCCGGAGCGTGGTGGCCGAGTACGCCAAAGGCGACGCGGCCATCGAAATCGAGTTGCGCGAATTACAGCTCATCCTCGAACGCGCACCCTAAGGCGCCATAACCGGTTGCCGTTTGCATATACCATAATGAGAGAGCAACGCACGCGCCTGCCTGGCGGCGTTCTACGACGAACTTGAAGCACGCCGGCCGCCGCAGGATTGGTGGTGCCGAGCCACTCGAATTGTATGAAGGCTCCTGCGGAGGACAACCCAGCGCAGGCCAGCAGCCCTACCCGGCGCTTGGCCGAACTCATCGAGCTCGAGGAGAGCTCGACGGGCGACTGGCTGCCGGAAGAGCTGGCCGAAGTCTTTCAGCACCAATGGTCCGCAGCGCTCCCGCTTGACCCCGAGCCCAACCCCGGCACCGCCCCCCCCAACTCCGCCTCTCCAACCCATGCCGGCCCACCGCCCTTGCAGACCTACGGCGATCTGTTCGCGCATCCCAACCCGCCCATCCATCTCCTCGAGCGCGTCAAAGAGTTCGGCAAGACCCAACATGCCCAGGCCGATTCGTCGTTGCCGCGCGAAATCGCCCTGGCCCTCTACTACACCAGCATCTTCGCCGCCCTCACCCGATGCGGTCAGCGAATCACCACCCTCAGTGACAGCGCGCTTCGGCAGGGCGCCCTTTGGCTCTTGGCTCAACCTTGGATTGATGAACTCACCAAATCCTTGGCCCGCCTCGGCCTCGCTCGCCTCGACTCGATCCCGCCCGCCCTCCAAACGACGCCCGCAGCCTGAGCTCTGCCATCCGTAGTCCCCAAGCCGTCGCGCCCTCCGCCAGCCTTGCCCGACCAGGCTTGCCTTCTGCGGCCAGGCGCGCTAAACGGAGCTCCGTGTGAGCGCGTTGCCGTCAGGAGGATCGGCGGCCGAGCGGGACCTCGAAGTATCCGCCCTCGCCACGGGCACGCCCAGGGAACCAGCCTGGCCAGTCCCGGGCGAAGCCGCGTGGCACGCCCCCGCAGATCTCGGGCACAGATACGAGCTCCTCGACCGGTTGGGCGAGGGCGGCCTGGGTATCGTCTTCCGCGCGCGTGCGATCGACACCGGCCAGCAGGTTGCCATTAAGTTCCTGAGGCCGGAGTTGGTCACCCACCCGCGCGCGCGGGCTTTCTTCCTTAAGGAGGGCCGGCACCTGGCGGCCCTCGAGCATCCGCATATCATGCCGGTGATCGAGTGTGGCGAACTCGATGGGGCTTGCTGGCTAGTCATGCCGTACCTGCAGGGTGGCAGTCTGGGCGCCCTGCTCACCCCCGGTAAACCTCTCGAACGAGGGACGGCTCTTGCCCTGGCCGAGCAAGTGGCGAGCGCCTTGGCCTATGCGCACCGCCACAGCATCATCCACCGCGATCTCAAGCCCAGCAACATTCTCCTCGAGGAGCCGGGCCAGGCGCGCCTGGCCGATTTCGGTCTGGCCCAGAGCCTGTTCAACGACGAACTGGTTGACCCCCGCGGATTCCACATC
Organism: Verrucomicrobiota bacterium; assembly: GCA_016871715.1. GTDB lineage: Bacteria > Verrucomicrobiota > Verrucomicrobiia > Limisphaerales > J093 > VHCO01. The sequence goes on along the minus strand of VHCO01000082.1, from coordinate 4,718 downwards.
GAGGGTACGCCCCAGTACCTCTCGCCCGCAGCCGCTCGCGGCGAAGCCGAAGACACCCGCGGCGACATCTACGCTTTCGGAGCGGTGTTGTATCAAATGCTGACCGGCCGACCGCCCTACACGGGCGCCTCTCGCCAGGAGGTCATCGCGCAGATCCGCGCCGGTCCTCCACCGCCGATTCTCGCCGTCGCCCCAGACGCTTGCCCGGCGTTGGCTGCCATCGCCGACGGCGCCATGGCCCGCAACTTGCAGGACCGCTACGTTCATATCTCTTACGTCGTCGAGGACTTGGCCCGCATCCAGCGCCGTCAGCCACCACTCGGTCCCCGCGGACAGCTCAGCGCCAACTCGGCCCCCAGCTCGTCCCACGCCCCGCGCCGCCCAGCCAAAGTCTGGCTCGCACTCCTGGGCCTGGCGCTGGCCGCCTCCGCCGCCTACATCGCACTCGGGCCGCTCCGGTCCACCGGACTGCGGCTCTTGCGCACCATCGAGGTGCCCGGGGTCTGGGACTGGTCCACTGCGGTCATCGGATCCCGCGGCGCCGGACGCGATATAGCCTTCTTCGCCCCTAGCGGCCAAGACCTGCTACTGCTCTCCGCTGAAGGCCAACGCATCACGCGTTGGACCCTCCCCCGCGGCGAAGGCGACACGCTGCGTCCCTACCTGGCCGGCGATCACCTGCCGGATGGAGTCGACGAAGTCCTGGCCTGCTGGCGCTACCGCACCAACCTCACGATAGCGCTGCTGAACCAGAACCCTTATGCCCTCCGCACCTTCCGTGCCGAGGGCGCCACCGAGGAAACCGACCACGGCACCGAATCTCGCAGCGACCTCATGCCCTTGGCCTTGGTCGACCTCGAAGGAGATGGCCGCCGGGAATTGCTCGCCCGCGTGATGACCGGCAGCAAGCCTCACTTCGCACCGCGGGGCGTGCTCTGCTTCGACTTCGAGTCCGCCACTCTCCGCTGGCGGCACTTGACCGGCGGCGCGATCGTCGGCCTGGTCACGCTCGACCTGAACGGTGACGGCACCCTCGAGGTCGTCTTCGGCACCGACGCCGTCCAAAACGGCAACGTCGCCCCCGACGGAACCGCCGATGACGCCGCCTACCTCCGCGCACTCCGCAGCGACGGCGAGCTGCTTTGGGTCAAGCAACTCGGGGGACCGTACACGCGCGTGTTCCCCCTGCTGGCACGCACCGGACCGGACCAGCCGCCTGCCCTGTTGGCCTGGCTGACCGGGGCCGTGGACCATTGGCCCGCCTACAACCAGCCCGAAATCGGCCCCGTCTTCCGCCTCTCGGCCACCGGGGTCGTAATGGCCCAGTACGAAGCGGGGGTATACCTCACCGGTTGTCTGGCGGCGGACCTGGACGGGGACGGCCACTCGGAACTCTACCTGGGCGATCGTCACGGCACCCTGCGCGTCCTTAACCCCGACCTCGCGCTCCAACGCACACTGCAACTCGTGGCGAACCGGTTCGACCGTGTCGTGGTCACGCCGGTCCTGGCCCGGGACCTGGATAGCGACGGCCGCCCCGACCTGGTGTTGCGCTGCTACCAACTCGAGATCGTGTCGGGACTCAATCCGGGCGATCGCGCCGGCGAACCCAACATCCGCGTCGCGCACGACAACCAAATCATCGTCCTGAACCACGCGCTGCGTCGAACCGCCCATTTCCAGGTGGCGAAACGGTGGGACGCAGAACTGAACTGGGAGATCCACGCGGCTGACTTCACCGGCGACGGCCAGCCCGAGCTCGTCTCGCTAGCCGACAAAGCCCTCGTCCTCGAACGCGTCCACCGACGGAACCGAACCGCGCCGGTCCCGCCACAAAAGCCAGCCCCATCCCCAACTCGCTGACCCGACATGAGAACCCTCACCGCCCTGCAGCAAACCACGGCGTGATTGGCCCTGGCCAGTTGTGCCCTGGGCGAGGACGCCCCGAACCTTGAGTTGGTCTTGAAAAAGGGGCAAGTATCTCGAGAGCGGCCAGTTCTGGGCTGGCCTGGGCACGGAGGGCGACCAAGTCGTCACTGTGAGCGGCGGGGTCTGCACCGCCGACTACTGCGAGCCCGCCGCCGCCGTGGTGGCGTTGCCTACCGAGGCCTGGTTCCACCTAGCGGCGACGTGCGATGAGCAGCGGTTGACCTTCTTTGTCAATGGCAATGCCCTCTACTCGACCCCTTCGCCCGGTGTCCTTAAGCAGACCACCACACCCCTCTACCTGGGCTGCGATTTCGACAGTCCCGGCGGCTACCTCCACGGCCGCCTCGACGACATCCGCATCTACAACCGGGCCCTAGCCCCTGAGCAAATCGCCCGACTGTACCAAGCCGAAAAAGTCCACCCGCGCCTGGGCATCGCGCGGACCGCTCAGCCGGAAAGACCAGTGGAGATTCGCTTGGACCTCCTGCTTGAAATCGCGCAAACGTACCAGTTGGAGACTTCCCATGACCTATCGAGGTGGGCCCCCTTCGAGTCGCCCTTCACCGCCAGAACGCCCCGGGCCAGCCGCGACCTCGACGCCGTCGATAGCCAGCGCTTCTGGCGGTTGAAGGCCGTGCCTTAGGCGGTCAAGGCCGAGATCTCTGGATGCTCCTAACTGTCGATGTCGCAACGCCCCAGGACGGAGCTCGGGCGTCTCGCCCGAGGCCCTCGCGGGCAAGATGCCCGCGCTCCCATCCGGACCTCCCGGCAACAGGGGTACAGGTTCGAGAACTCCAGTCGGCTCCCGTGCCGGTTGGAAAACCGGCGGTACGCGCACGGCCACTCTGTATGTCGCAACGCCCCAGGACGGAGCTCGGGCGTCTCGCCCGAGGCCCTCGCGGCGCGGGCAAGATGCCCGCGCTCCCAGCCCATCAACTCGTACGCATAAGTTAGACTCTTCGGGGCGGCGCGGCCCACGTTCCCACTCGCGCCCGATGCGGCGCGACACCGCCCCAGTGTTCGGTCAACCAATAGCTCCCCAACTCGCGTGCAACGACCGCCGACCAAACGCATATACACCAATAGAGAGCATGCGGACTCTGCTCGAAACTGGCAGTGCACGACGGGGCGGCAGTCAGACGTTCGGCCTCCCCGCCGACTTCCCACGCGCACCACGCGCAGCCCGTAGCTCGTCCGAGGAGGAGAGGGTAGTCCTTTCACAGTCAGCAGCAACCAGGTCATCACCAACACCGTGCGAGGCGGAGTACCCGAATTCCTTGGACCTCGCCGTCACCCAGTCGATTAACCGATTCCAATACACAACTCTCCCTCAAGCCCATCGAACATGAACACACTCCGATCCCTCCTGATGGCGTCCGTGCTCTCCCTGCTCGGGGTTTGCGCCTTTGGCCACGACACCCTTCACCGGGGCCTCGTCGCCTATTACCCCTTGAACGGCAACGCCAATGACGAGAGCGGCAATGCCAATCACGGAAGCCCGAGCGAGGTGGCGCTCGTCCCCGACCGTTTCGGCGTGCCCGGCGGCACGTACGCCCTTAACGGCTCCAACTTGTTCACTCAATTGCCCGATTCGCCAACGCCGCAATTTAGAAGCGAACTGACGGTGTCCGCCTGGGTTTGGTCCGACCCCTCGAGCGCCATGCGGGGAGGATACGTCCTCAAAGAGGGACAACACCTCGAGAACGCGCTGATCTCACTCGGCCTTAGTACGGTCGGTGATTCCGTCGCACAGGCGGGTCCGACGTTCTGCACAACAAGCTGCGCCGCGGCAGGCACCGAGGTTGCGTTGGCGGACGGGAAACGCTTCTTTGCGGGCAGTGAGGGCAGGGGCTTGAGCAGGTTACGGCCTCTCGTTTGAGGAGTGACATCAGCCTGCAATACATAAGGCATGCCAATGCATTACATACGCTCTATCGGGCGACGGGGCTGGGTCCTGACGGGAGGCGTTGCGCTCTTGCTGATGCTGGTTGTCATCCTGTTACGCGTGGCCTCCAATCGCGACCAAGATGGGGAGAGTGCCGCCGATACAGATGCGCAGCCGCCCGCAGCAAGTGTCGCCAACGCGACTGGGCAGCCACCAGGCTTCCAACCGACGAATCTGCCAGTCGTGGCAGTGCCCGCCACAAATGCAGGTAGCGTTCAAAGCCAACCTGATGCTTTGGAGCTCTACCGTGCGGCGCTGCTTCAAGGCCAGTACGGAACAAACCGAATTGAAGACTTGTTGAAGGTGCTTGTCGAGACGCCGGGAGGCCCGGAGATTCAACTGATCTTCCAGGCCCTCGCTTTGCGCAAGGAGAAGGCGTTGCCAATCATCAAAGCGCGGCTCAAAACCGGCGAGATGTGGGACAAGCACATGCTGACGAAGTTCTTGCGCCTCTGCCCCTGGCTGGAGACCAGGGATGAACTTCTCGCTTTGGCGCAATCAGAAACCGAGCACTGGTTGCCGCGCCAAGGCGCGGTATTCGCATTGGGCTCTCTTGGTGATCCGTCCGTTGGGCAAGCCGTGGCTGCAATCCTCATTTCTCCGAAAGCGACGGTGAATCTGCAGATGGCTTCTGTTTCGACCTTGTCGCGGATTCAATTTGGCGATGCCGCGGCCGCCATCATGCCCTTCGCTCAAGCGGAGAACATTCATCTGCGCTTGTTCGCATTGCGGGCACTAGCCCTCCAACAAGCGTGATTTGAGCTTGCGATCAAAAGAAAAAGCTCGAAATGCCGGTAAACACTGGCTGTAATGGCGTTGTTCGAAAACTCCAGACAACCGTGAA
>VHCO01000081.1 GCA_016871715.1 Verrucomicrobiota bacterium | reverse complement strand
CATCACGCGCCCTCCGCCCGGAGTTGCCGGAAGATGTCCTCGAGGGCGCCGCCCTGGCCGTGGGCCTTGGCCGCAAGTTGGGCGATCGTCTCGAACGCCCGCACTTCGCCTCGGTGCAAGATGCAGACGCGGTCGGCAAAGCGCTCGGCCACCTCGAGGATCTGGGTCGAGTAAAGGATCGTACACCCCCGCCGCGCCGCGAGCCGGGCCTCCTGTTTAAACGCGTCAATGCCGTGCGGGTCCATCCCCGAGGCGAAAGGCTCATCCAGCAGCCACAACTCCGGTTCCACCAGCATGAGCCCAGCCAAGGCCGCCTTGTAGCTCTGCCCACGCGACAGCGTCTGCAGCGGCTTTTCCGCCAACGGCAGGAGATCGAAGTCGCGCAACAACTGAACGGCGCGCTCCTCGAGTCCGGGCCGATCCACCCCGTACAGACGCAACAGCATGCCCCAGTGCCTGAGCGTGGACATCTGCCAGTACAGGAAGGGGAAGTCCGGCAGAAACCCGAGCCGACGGCGTAAGTCCACCCGGTCGCGCTGGAAGGTCTCGTCGTCGTAGAGCAGCATCCCCCGGTCCGGCGCAGCAACCCCCGCCAAACACCGTAGCAAGGTCGTCTTGCCCGCCCCATTGGCCCCCAGCACCGCCACGATCTGCCCCGGCGCCAATTCGAGCGAGACCCGATCCAACGCCTGCAGCGCGCCGAAGGCCTTCGAGACTGAGCGCAGTTCGATCTTCATGTTCACGAGTCCCCGAGATGAACTACAAGTCGGTGGTAGGGCGCGCAGTCCTCTGCACGCCGCGGCTCCCCGTGGCCCCCGCGGTTCGCGGCGCACTAAGGGCTGCGCGCCCTGCACCCGGTCGTCTAGCCCGAGGTCTCATCGGGAGCGGCTCACCCGGCCGCGCGCGGCAACCGCACCATCTGGCCGCCGGCTTGCACCCGGTACCGTTCGCCCCGCCATTCGACCGTGTTGCCCCCGAACGCCAGCAGCCAGAGGCTGGCCTGCAGCAGGTCCTTGAACGGCGCCAGCCACAGCCAAGGCCAGTGGGCCCGCGATTGCGTCAGGCGCCCTTGGTTGTCCGCGGCCGTCAGCACGCGCACCACCATAGCCAGCGGCAAGGCCAGAAGCGAGGCTGGCCCGGGCGCAAGCGCCGCCCAGAGCAGCGGCCAGAGGGTGGCGTTGCTCAACAGACTTAAGGCGTAGGGACCAGGCCGGCAGACCCGGATCGTTCGCGCCCAGCGCAATTGGTGTTGCCAAACCGCGCGCCAACCCTGCGGCACCTCCCAGCAGTCCACCACCACCGGGCACACCTCCACCCGACCGCCCTGGCGCGCCAGCCGATGGCCCAACTCGAAGTCGTCCGCCAAGTGGTTCACCAGCGCGAGCAAGCCGCCCACCTTGGCCACCGCTTCGCGGCGCACCGCCATCACCGCTCCCAGCGCGAAATCCAGCGGTTGCAGCCGGCGCGCCTGCAGCACACTGCTCCAAAAGTCCGCATTGATCGCCAGGGCCTCCCAACGCATGGCCACCGTCGACGGATTGGCGAGCCGATAGAACGGGTTGACCAGGACCACCGCTCCTCCCTCCCGAGCCTGACCCTCCGCGGCGCCCGTCGTCAGCGCCTCCTGACCCGCTGCCGTTTCCGCCCCCGCGGATGCGGCTGGCTGCGCGCGTTTGCCGTCTTCAGCCCGCGCTGCCCCGCGCCCGGTTTGGAAAGGAGCGACCAAGTGGGTCAGGAAATCCGGCGGCACCCGCACATCGGCATCGCTGACCACCCATACCGCGTGCGTCGCCCAGGGCTCGAGTTGGCTGAGCTTGGACACCTTAGCGTTGGCGCCGCGCCGTTCCGCGCAGACCACCAGGCGCGCCTCGCAAGCGGGGTGCTCCCGGAGCAATTGGCGCACCACCGCCGCCGCCGGATCCGCGTCCGTCTCGACTCCGAACAAGATCTGCACCGGCCCCGCATAATCCTGCTGGAGCCAACTGCGCAAGCAGGCCGCTGTCTCGGCATCGGCGCCCTTCAGCGGCTTGAGGAGCGTGACCGGCGGTGCAAACGAGCCCTCCGCGCTGCGGCGATGAAGCGGGAACCGACGCGCCTCGAGCCATTGCCAGAGCGTCAACCCCAAGCTGGTCAAGGTCAGCAACCCGAAGACAGCCGAGAACATCATGCCACGAGCAGGCAGCGGGGCAGGCGTCAGAACGCGTCGGCCGCCAGCACCCGCATGATTTCCTCGAGCGTCGTTTGGCCCTGCAACACGCGGCGCAGCCCGTTCTGCCAAAGGCTGCGCATCCCCTGCTGAGCGGCGACCTGTTGGAGGGCGCGTGTGGGCAGTTTCTGGAGGACCGCCTCGCGCAAGACCTCGTCGACCATCAACAGCTCGGTCAAAGCTGTCCGACCCGCGTAGCCGGTCTCGACGCACTCCGAACAACCGGTGCCATGGCGCAGCGTCGCGTGCTCGAGGCCATCTGCGGGCAGGAGTTTGAGCAGCGCGGGCTCCGGTTGATAGGGCTGAGCGCACAGAGGACAGACCGTCCGAATCAGGCGCAGCCCCAACACCCCGCTGATCGCCGACGCCAACAGGAACGGCTCGATGTCCATGTTGATGAGGCGAGCGAACACGCCGGTCGTGCTGCCGGCGTGGATGGTGCTGATCACCAGGTGACCCGTCAGCCCGGCCTGAACCGCAATCGCCGCCGTCTCCGGATCGCGGATCTCCCCGATCATGATCACCTGCGGATCCTGCCGCATCAACGACCGTAACGCGCGCGGATAGGTGAATTCCTTGGCCGGGTTGATCTGCGCTTGGCTGATCATCGGCAAGTGGAATTCCACCGGATCCTCGACCGTGCTCAGGCTCATCGTCGGCCCCGACCGGCTCACCACATGCGTCAGCGCGGCATAAATCGCCGTCGTCTTCCCCGAACCGGTCGGGCCGGTCAGCAGCAACAGCCCATTCGGCCGCGAGAGCAACCGCACAAAAGCCGAAAGCGTCTCCTCCTCGAATCCCAACTGCGCCAGGTCGAAGCTGCGATTCTTCGGATCGAAGATGCGAATCACGATCTTCTCGCCGCGCACGGTCGGGAAGACGGAGATCCGGAGCTCGACATTGCCGAACTCGGGACTGGCGGCCACGTGCCCTTCCTGCGGCAAGTCCGTCTGGTAGGAGATCAGGTTGGCCATCACCTTGAGCCGGCCTGAGATCTTGTCCATCAGGTCCAACGGCAGGTGCACCAACTCCTGCAGCACCCCCGCCAACCGCACCCGCACCACAATCGTGCTCTCCCAAGGCTCGATGTGCAGGTCGCTGGCGTTCGCCTTGACGGCGTCGATCAAGAGGTAGTTCACCAGCGCAACCACATCCACGCTTTGCTCGTGGTAAACAGATTGAAGATAGCGCGTGGTCTCGTTCATCGGTCGGCCTCGGCCCCGGACAGTTCCCCACGCAGTTAACCGTGCCCTTCGCCGCTTTGTCAGTAAGAATCTCGGCCAGCCTCCCTCACGAGCAGGCCACTTGACAGAGTCCATCAGCATACCAGATTGTCACCTGGATTCGCTCAGGCCCGGTTGCTCCGGCCCCGCGCGGCGCGTGGTCGGTTGGTTGGCCGGCCCGGAGTAATCCCTACGATGCGCCGAGAGTGGACCATATGGATGGGGTTGATCGCTGCCGCGGTTGGGTGGGCAGACCCGGTCGCGCTGCAGGCGGCCGAAGACGCGGTTTCCTTCAACCGCGACATCCGTCCGATCCTGGCTAACCACTGCTTCGCTTGCCACGGACCCGACCCGGCCAAGCGCAAGGCCCGGCTCCGGTTGGACACCCGCGCGGGGCTGTTCGATCCCCGGGGGGAACGATGGATCGTCGCAGCCGGGGAACCGGACCGCAGCGAACTGTTCCGGCGGGTGACGACGACCGACGCAGACGACCTGATGCCGCCACCGCAGTCGGGCAAGGCCTTGTCCGCCGAGCAGGTGGCGCGGCTGCGACGTTGGGTCGAGGCCGGAGCGGTTTGGGAGGGTCACTGGGCCTATGAACCGCTGCGTCGCCCCGCCGTGCCCCCAGTGACACGCCCCGCATGGCCCACCAACCCCATTGATCGTTTTGTCCTCGCCCGGCTCGAACGGGAAGGCGGGGCACCAGCGCCTGAGGCCGATCGGCGGACGTTGCTGCGGCGGTTGAGCTTCGACCTGACCGGCCTGCCACCCACGGCCGAGGATGTGGCGGCCTTCCAACAGGACCGGCAGGCCACGGCTTACCCGGAGCAAGTCGAGCGGTTGCTCGCCTCACCCCACCACGGCGAACGCTTGGCGATGTACTGGTTGGATGTCGTGCGGTACGCCGACACAGACGGTTTCCACGCGGACAACTACCGCAGCGTGTGGCCGTATCGCGACTATGTGATCCGGGCGTTCAACGACAACAAGCCCTTCGACCAGTTCACCCTCGAGCAACTTGCCGGCGATCTGCTCCCCAACGCCACGCTCGAACAGCGCGTCGCATCGACCTATAACCGCCTGGGCCGCACCACCGAGGAGGGCGGCGCCCAACCCAAAGAGTACCTCGCCAAGTACGCCGCTGACCGCGTCCGTGGCGTCGGGACGGTCTGGCTCGGCGTCACGACCGGTTGTGCGGAGTGCCACGACCACAAGTTCGACCCGTTCACCACGCGCGATTTCTATCGGTTAGCGGCCTACTTTGCCGACATCAAGGAGCAGGGAGTTGGCAAACCCGAGGGCAGCCTGGTGCCGACGCCGGAACAAGAACGCCAACGGCAACAACTCGAAACGCGGATCGCAGAGCTGGATCGATGCCTCGAAACGCTCACCCCCGACCTCGCCGCCGCCTTCGAGGTGTGGGAGGCGGACCTTGCCGCGCGACTGGCCGCCGGCACCCTGGGCTGGCTGGTGACCCCACCCGCCCACGCCGAGTCCAGTGGCGGCGCCACCCTGACCACCCTCGACGACTCATCGGTCCTCGTTTCGGGAGAGAACCCGGACCAAGACACCTACACGGTGACCCTGGCTGCGCCTCCCTCGCGACTCACCGCCTTCCGGCTCGAAGTCCTGACCCACCCGAGCTTGGACCGACAGAGCCTGTCGCGCGGCAACGGGAACTTTGTGCTCACCAGTGTCGAGGTGGAAGTGACTGACGGCGCCGGCGCCGCTCCGCGCCGGTTGGCGCTCGCAACAGCCATCGCCGACTTCTCCCTGCCAGGTCACCCCGTCACCGCCGCGATCGACGACCGGCCCGAAACCGGTTGGGCGGTGGCAGGCCACGAAAAACCGAGCGACCATCAGGCCGCCTTCGGCTTCGCCGAACCCGTCGCTGGCGGTCCTGAAACCACCCTCACGATCCGCCTCAAACACCAATCCGCACACCAACGGCATAACATCGGCCGGTTCCGACTGTCCTTGATCGGCGTGGACCGGCCAACGCTGGATCCGTTAGGTGTGCCCGAAGGCATAGCCGCGGCCCTGCGCGAACCCAGAGGCACGCGGGCTCCAGAGAAGGCCCGCGCCCTCGAAGACTATTACCTGGGATGGGCGCCTGGACTCGACGCCGCCCGCGAGGAACTGGCCACGGTCCGCCGCCGCCGCGACGACCTGGTCAAGTCCATCCCCACCACGCTCATGACCGAGACCGCCGAACCCCGCGTCACCAGGGTCTTGCCCCGCGGCAACTGGATGGACGATGGCGGCGAGGCGGTCCAACCCGCGCCGCCGGAGTTCCTCGGTGGCCCACCCCTCGAACAAGACCGCCGCGCCACGCGGCTCGACTTGGCGCGCTGGCTGATGTCGCCCGACCAACCGTTAACCGCGCGGGTGTTCGTGAACCGCCTGTGGAAGCTGTTCTTTGGAGCCGGGCTGACGCGCAGCCTGGATGACTTGGGCGTCCAAGGCGAGTGGCCCACGCATCCCGACCTGCTCGATTGGCTGGCAGTCGAATTCCGCGACAGCAATTGGGACGTCCGGCACCTGGTCCGGCTCATGGTGTCGTCCAGCGCGTACCGCCAAAGCGCCACCGCCTCGGGCCCCTTCCACGAACGCGATCCCGCCAACCGATGGCTCGCCCGCCAGACCCGGTTCCGACTCGACGCCGAGATGGTGCGTGACAACGCGCTGGCCATCAGCGGATTGCTCTCGCGGCAGATCGGCGGCCCCAGTGTGAAGCCCTACCAGCCGGCGGGTTACTGGGATCAACTCAACTTCCCCAAGCGCACCTGGGAACCCGACCGCGGCGAGGCCCTCTACCGGCGTGGCCTCTATACGTTCTGGTGTCGCACCTTCCTGCACCCGAGCTTGCTGGCCTTCGACGCCTGCACGCGCGAGGAGGCCGCCGCCGAGCGCACCGTCTCGAACACCCCGCTCCAAGCCCTAGCCCTGCTCAATGACCCAACCTACGTCGAGGCCGCCCGTGCCTTCGCCGAGCGTATTCTCCGGCTGGGCGGCCCCAGCGACCCTGACCGAGTCAACTGGACCGTGGTCGAGGCGCTCGGCCGACACGCAACGCCCGAGGAGCGGCGCATCCTCGAGCAACTGGTCGCCGGCCAACGCGCCCTCTGGGCAAACGACCCCAACGCCGCCGCCGCCTTGCTCGGCGTGGGGGCCAAGCCCGCACTAACCGACCTCGCCCCCGCAGAACTCGCGGCCTGGACCGCGGTGGCCCGCACCGTATTCAATCTCCATGAGACCATCGCCCGATTCTGAACCCCGCTCGCCCGAGCTCCTCCGACAGCAGCTCACCCGACGCGCCTTTCTCGGCCGAACGGCCAGCGGCTTGGGCGGCGTCGCGCTGACCTCGCTGCTCGAACGCACCTTGCGCGCCGACCCGCCGGCGGCTCCGCGCTCGACCGATCCGTGGACCGGCGTGGTGCAACCGCGGCACTTCACGCCGAAAGCCAAACGCGTGATCTGGCTGTACATGGCGGGCGGACCGTCCCACCTCGAGACCTTCGATCCCAAGCCGAAGCTGGCGGAGATGCACGGCCAGCCCATGCCCGAATCCTTCACCGCCGGCCAACAGGTCGCGCAGTTGCAGGGCAAACCACTGGTTTGCTTCGCGCCGCAGTACCCCTTCGCCCCCCACGGCCAATCGGGCCTGCCCGTCTCGACCATGTTCCCGCACATGGCGAAGCTCGCCGACGACATCTCCGTCATCCGGTCGATGCACACCGACCAGATCAATCACGACACGGCGCATACCCTCATGAACACCGGCACCCCGATCTCGGGCCGCCCCAGCGCGGGGTCCTGGGTGCTCTATGGACTCGGGAGCCAGTGCGAGGATTTGCCCGGGTTCGTCGTCTTGATCAGCTCGGGCGGCGGTCAAGACCAACCCGTGGCCGCCCGCCAGTGGCACAGCGGCTTCTTGCCCAGCCGCTTCCAAGGGGTGCAGTTCCATTCGGCGGGCGATCCCGTGCTGTACCTGAACCGGCCGGCGGGCGTGACCGCCGACAACCAGCGCCAAGTCGTCACCGCGGTCAACCAACTCAACCGCATCTTCCAGGACACGGCCCGTAACCCGGAAGTGGCGACGCGCATCAGCCAGTACGAACTGGCCTTCCGCATGCAGGCGAGCGTGCCCAGCTTGATGGATCTGTCCGGGGAACCCCAGTCGGTGCTGGATCTCTACGGCACGCAAGGCGCCGATGGGAGCTTCGCGGCCAATTGCCTGTTGGCCCGGCGCCTGGCCGAACGCGGCGTGCGCTTCATCCAACTCTATCACCGCGGCTGGGACCACCACGGCGGGATCAAGGAAGGCATCCGCGTGGTCGCCAGCAAAATCGACCGCGCCACCTGGGCCCTGGTGACCGATCTTAAACAGCGCGGGTTACTCGACGATACCTTGGTCGTCTGGGGCGGCGAATTCGGACGCACCCCGATGGCCCAAGGCGACGGCCGCGACCACCATATCAAGGGATTCTCCCTCTGGCTGGCCGGAGCGGGGATCAAACGCGGGTTAACCTACGGCGCCACGGACGAGTTCGGCTATCACGCCGTCGAACACCCCGTCCACGTCAACGACCTCCACGCCACCATGCTGTATCTGCTGGGGATCGATCACACCCGGTTGACCTACCGGGCCCAAGGCCGCGATTTCCGCCTCACCGACGTCGCGGGGCAAGTCATCCAACCCGTGCTGGCCTGAGCCGGGTCACTTGACCGTGTTGACGAGCGGACCGAGCCCCTGAATCCGCACCTCGAGACGGTCCCCGGAGGCGATCGGCCCCACCCCGCTCGGTGTCCCCGTCAAGATCACGTCCCCCGGCAACAGGGTCAGGTTGGTCGAAATGAAGCTCACCAGGCGGTAACAATCGAACAAGAGCTGGCTCGTGTTCGAGTTCTGGCGCAGTTGACCGTTTTGGAAGAGCTGAATGGTCAAGTCGTGCGGGTCGATCTTCGTCTCGACGTACGGCCCCAGCGGCGTGAACGTGTCGAACGACTTGCACCGCGCCCATTGGCTCTCCGAGTTCTGAATGGTCCGATCGCTGACGTCCTGCGCTGCCGTGTAGCCAAAAATGTACCGGGCCGCCGCCGCCGGCGTGACGTTGCGCACCCGCCGACCGATCACGATCGCCAACTCCGCCTCGTAATCCACCCGGTGCGCCGCAAACGGAATCTCGATCTTCGCCCCGTCTGGGATCAGAGAGGTGGGCGCCTTGAGCCAAAACAAGGGCTCCTTGGGCACCGGTTTGCCCGATTCCCGCGCGTGATCGGCGTAATTGAGGCCGACAGCGACGATCTTCGACGGGGCCACCGGCACCAGCGTCTTCACGCCCTTGACCGGGGTTGGCTTCTTCTCGTAAGACGGCGAACCGAACACATCCCCTAGCAGACGGTACAACTCGCCGTCTACGACCTTAGCGTAGAAGATCTCATCACCCTTCTGAAATCGGCCAATAGCAGCCATAGTGAACGGGCGTACTCATAGCAAACCAACCCGCACGCTCGCAAGCCGAAAGTCGGTCGAATGCCCCTCAGCGCCGCATCGTCTCGCGCTTTGCTGCCCTCAGCACCCGGTATCAACCAGCCTAGCCGTTACCTCGACAGCGCCCACTCCCCCCGGTGCCTCCGCAGCCGTCAACAACTAAAACTCCGTGATATTGTCTCTGTCTTTCCGGGGTACTCCGTCACGATCTTTCAGGCAGTCCGTCAACCATCAAAAATGCGGAGTATTATTACTAAGCCCCTTTCTCGCTATGGTTTAGAGAAGGATAGGACGAGAGGGTTCCAGTGGACACGCCCACGGCGACCACCCCCGGCCACTAGCCCTAGCCGTTGTCAACGACTAAAAACCCGGAGACTTATAAGATACACCATACGGTCTACACCAACAGGGGGCCATTCGCACCTCAGTCGAGGGCCTCAGCTAAGTCGGCGGTTAGGTCGGCGTGATGCTCGATCCCGACGGATAACCGCAAGAGCGCTTCGCTGATGCCAAGCCGTTCCCTGTCCGAGCCGGACAGCTTGACATGGGACGTGCGCGCCGGGGCGCAGATGGTGGTCTCGACCCCGCCGAGGCTGGCGGCGGGCCGAATGAGTCGCAGCCGCCGCTGGACGGTGTCGGCGCTGGTGCGGCCGGGGCGCAGGTCGAAGGCGAGCATCGCCCCGAAACCGCGCATTTGCGCCCGGGCGAGGTCGTGTCCCGGGTGGGTGGTCAGTCCCGGATAGTAGACGCGAGCGACGGCGGGGTGTTCGGCCAGGAACTGGGCGATGCACAGGGCATTGGCCGTTTGGCGTTCAACCCGCAGGTGGAGGGTCTTCAGGCTACGTTCGAGCAAGTAACAGCTCGGGGCGTTGAGGCTGCCCCCCAGATGACAGGCCTGATGGCGGATTTGGGCCGCCAAGGCCGCGTGGGCGACCGCGATCCCGCACTGGAGATCGCTGTGACCGCCGAGATACTTGGTGCCGCTATGGATCACCACGTCGATGCCCAGGGCGATCGGCTGCTGGAGGATCGGGGTGGCGAAGGTGTTGTCGATCACCGTGGTCACGCCCCGAGCCCGCGCAACCTCCGCCACGCCCCGCAGGTCCATGACGTGCAGCAGCGGGTTGGTGGGCGATTCCAGGAACAGGGCCTTGGTCTTGGGCGTCAACGCCCGCGCGCAGGCCGCGGGTGTCAGCGCCACGAAGTCGAACCCGATCCCCAGCCGCTCGAACAACTCCGCGACGAACGCGTGGGTGCCCCCGTAGAGCTCTTCTTGCAGAACGGCGTGATCGCCCGCACGGAGCAGCGTCAGCAACACCGTGCTAATCGCCGCCATGCCCGATCCGAACAAGACGCCGTCCTCGGCCCCCTCGAGCCCGCACACTTTCTGGACCACGGCCGCCTGGTTCGGCGTGTTGAAGTACCGTTGATAAGGCACGCGGTCCCGGTCCAAGTAACCGGCCGCGGTCGAGGTGTAGATGGGCGAGTTGATCCCGCCCGAGGCGGTGTCCGGCAATCCGCCGGCATGAACGCACTGGGTATCGAGGTGAGGTTGCGGGGTCATAACCAGGCCGGCTGACTGCGAAGCGGGTCCTGAGCTCAAATCAGTCCACCGCCGTCAGTTCGCCGGCGGCGCGTATCTTGAACGGGTCGCCGGGCTTGACAATGACAATGTCGAAGTTGGCCCGCAGCACGGCCAGTGGCGGCTTGATTCCCGACGACGGGCAGCCTAGCCTGCGGTCCACTGCTATGGCTCTACTTCGTTCCCTACTCGTGTGCGGGTTGGTGGGAACGGTCGCCTTCATGACCGTTCCGGCACAGGTTGCCCAAGACCGCAAACCGAACCTTGTCATCTTCTTGGCCGACGATGTTGGCTACGGCGAGTTCGGCTTCCAGGGCAACGCCGAGATCCCCACGCCCAACATCGACTCGCTCGCCCAGCAGGGAATCCGGTTCAGCCAGGGCTATGTGTCGGGCCCATACTGCAGTCCGACGCGCGCCGGTCTATTGACCGGCCGCTACCAGACCCGGTTTGGCCACGAGTTCAATGGGGGTGGCGCCGCCGGGGGTGTCGGCTTCGGTCTGCCCCTGACGGAGAAGACCATGGCCGACCGGTTCAAGGCGATCGGCTACGCCACCGTGTGCATTGGCAAGTGGCACTTGGGCGGTCCGCCGGACTTTCTGCCGATAAAACGCGGGTTCGACGAGTTCTACGGGACGGTGGCCAACACCGCCTTTTTCAAGCCGCAGGCCTTTGTGGATTCGCTGAAATCCGCGGCAGTGCAGCCGATCGCCGACGAAGCGTTCTACACGACGGACGCCTACGCGGAGCGGGCGGTGGATTGGATCGATCGCCACCGTGACCGGCCGTTCCTGCTCTATTTGCCGTTCAACGCTCAGCATGCGCCGCTCCAGGCCACGCCGCGGTACCTCGAACGGTTCGGGGGCATCGCAGACGAGAAACGTCGCACGTTCGCCGCGATGATGTCCGCCATGGACGACGCGGTGGGTCGAGTGCTGGCCAAGCTGCGCGACCTGCGCCTGGAGGAGAACACCCTGATCTGGTTCTTCTCCGATAACGGCGGCCCGACTCCGTCCACCACCTCGAAGAATGGGCCCTTGCGCGGTTTCAAAGCCACCACCCTCGAAGGCGGCGTGCGCGTGCCGTTCTGCGTCCAGTGGAAGGGGCATCTCCCCGCCGGCAAGGTCTATGAGGCGCCGATCATTCAGCTCGACATCTTGCCCACCAGCCTCGCCGCGGCGGGCGTCGCGGTCGACCCGGCTTGGGGCCTCGACGGGGTGAACCTGCTCCCCTTCCTGACGGGCCAGGCTGCCGGCAGGCCGCACCCGGCTCTTTATTGGCGCTTTGGCGATCAGTGGGCCGTCCGCAAGGGCGACTGGAAACTGGTGGCGGCTCGGCCGGACAACCTCCAGACGCGACTCTTTAACCTCGCCGTTGACCTCGGGGAAGCCAACGACCTGAGCGCCGTCCACACCGACAAGGTCAAGGAGTTGAAGGCAGACTGGGATGCCTGGAACGTTGGACAGAAGGAGCCGCTCTGGCGGCCCGCGGCGGCCGGGGCCAAGGCAAAACAGAAGCAGGCCGGCAAAAAGAAGGCCAGGCCCTAGTCGCTTGCCAACCCAGCGCATGGCCGGACAGCTCCACCGCTGGACCCGAGACCTCCACCTCTACGGTGGGCTGTTCATCAGCCCGTTCGTGCTCGTCTTTTCGGTGAGCGTCTTCTTTCTGGTGCACGCTTGGCTGCCGAAGGCGCGCGAACCCAGTGCGAAGCGAGTGGTTGCGGATCTGGCGCTGCCGAGCGACCTCGAGCGCCTCTCGGGGCGTGAGCTGATCGACGCGTTGCAGCCGGTGCTCGCCGGCATTCAAGCGCAAGGTGAAGTGGGCTGGGTGCAGCACCGCCCACGCGAACAGCGGCTGATCCTGCCGGTGTCCGTCCCCGGACGCCTCACGACGGTCACGATCGACCTGCAGAAGCGCTCGGCGACCATCGAACCGAGGGTGACCGGCTTGGCGGACGCCTTGGTGACGCTGCATAAGTCGCCTGGGCCGCACTTAGTGGGTCTGCGCATGAACTGGTTCTACATGCGGCTCTGGCGCTGGTTTGCCGACGGAACGGTCTACCTGACCTTCCTGATCACCGCCAGCGGCCTTTACCTGTGGTATGGGCTGCGAGCGGAGCGACGCGTTGGGCTGATTCTGCTGGCCGCCGGGTTGTGCACGTTTGCAGCAGTGGTTTATGCCCTCGTCCACTGAGGAGTCGGCCCCAGCACAGCGCGCTGAGGCGAGCGGTTGGGTCGAGCGGGCCAAGCTCTGGAACCGCCGGTTGCACTATGACATCGGGCTGATGACCCTTTTCTACGTCTGGCTGTTCTCCTTGAGCGGCCTGCTGCTGAACCATCAGTGGTCGTTTGCCGAATTCTGGCCCGACCGCCCACAATCCCAGGTCGAGCGCGAGATCGGGCCACCGGCCCACGGCAGCGACCTCGATCAGGCCCGGGACCTGATGCGCCAGCTCGGCCTGCGCGGCGAGATCGAGTGGACCACGACCCGCGCCGAGGCCACTCGGTTCGATTTCCGGGTCAGCCGGCCGGGTGAGATACTCGACGTGCGCGCGGATCTGGCTCGGAACCGAGCCACGGTGCAGCGCATCGGGCTGAATCTCTGGGGCGTGACGCGCATGCTGCACTCGTTCACCGGCGTGCGAATGGACGATCCGCGCAACGGTCGGGATTGGGTGCTCACATCCATTTGGGCGCTGGCGATGGATGGGGTGGCCGCGGGCTTGATTCTGATGGTGTTGAGCAGCCTGGCAATGTGGTTCGAGCTGCGGTCCAAACGGTTTTGGGGCGCCATCGCTTTGGCCGCCGGGTGGCTGAGCTGTGCGCTATTCTGTGTGGGACTGCGCTGGCTTTTCTGACCCCGCTTGCGGTAGTGTACCGCCCATGCATTCGCCCCAGCGCCTCATCGCCTTGTCGCCGGTAACCGGCTCACTCTAACCCATCAGCAACGAACTATGACCAGCCATTCATCCGTTCCGAAAGCTCCTGCGTCCGCTGACGTCACTCGGCGGGCCTTCCTCCAACGCACCTCGGCGGCCGCAGCCTTCAGCGCCGTGGCGGGTCCCCTGGTGGCCAGCCGCGCCGTTCTGGGCGCTAACGAACGCCTCGGCGTCGGCTTCATCGGCGTCGGCGGCCGCGGCCGGTACCATCTGGACACGGTGTTGGGCATGATCAACCAGGGCGCCAACCTGCAAGCGATCGGGATCAGCGACACCTACGGCCCACGCATGCGGGCGGCGGCCGAACACGCCAAGGCCAAGACCTACCCGACCTACCGCGAGCTGCTGGCGGACCCGGCGATCGACGTGGTGTGCATCGCGTCGCCGGACCGGTTGCATGTGCCGCAAGGCCTCGACGCGATTCGCGCCGGCAAGGATGTCTACTGCGAGAAACCGATGGGCCATTGGAGCCAGTTCAGCCTCAGCCACCGGTTCTACCAGGAGACGGTGCAGCGCCAGCGCGTGGTCCAGATCGGCAACCAGGGCAACTCGAACGTGGCCTGGAAGAAGGTCGCGGACCTGATCCAGAAAGGCGCCATCGGCCGGCCCCAACATGTCGAGGCCGGCTACTACCGCTACGGCGATTGGGGCGAACGGATGCCCATCGCCGACCCCACTGCCAAGCCCGGTCCCGACCTGGATTGGGACGGGTTTCTGGGCGATGCCCCCAAGGTTCCGTTCACCGTGGACCGGTTCTTCAGTTGGCGGAAGTACCTCGATTACGCGGGCGGCCCGTGCACGGACCTGTTCCCGCACGTGTTGACTCCGTTCATCAGCCTGCTGGGCCTGAAGTTCCCGACCCTGGCCGTCGGTTCGGGCGGCATCTTCAAGTACGACTCCTACGATCGCGAGGTGCCCGACACGTTCAACATGTGCATGGATTATCCGGCGAAGCTGTCCATCGTGTTGGTCTGCACGCTCGCCAATGACTTCCCGACCGAGCCGGCCATCCGCGGCGATGAAGGGACGATCACCATGCAAGGACCGGCCTTCGAGGGGGGATTCGACAGCGTGACCTTCATCCCCCGCAAAGGCGAGCGCACGGTGATTCCCGGCACCAAACCCAACACCACGCTCCTGCATTGGCAGAACTTCCTGCACTGCGTGCGCACGCGGGAGAAACCGGTCAGCGACGTCGAGTTCGGCCTCTACGTGCAGGCCGCCATGAACATGGCCATGTTGTCTTACCTCAACCGGCGCGTGGCCACTTACGACGCCGCCGCGCAAGACATCGTCCTGCGCTGAGCCGCTCCCGGGCGCAGGCTGGCGGCGTCATCGGCGGGCGCGCGGTCGCGGCCGGTGCGCCCGGCTCGTCGAGGCCTTGGCGCTGGGAGGTTCGGCAGTCGGGCGCGGCTCGGTGGCGGCGGCGTACAGGGCGGCGAAATCGTCGGCCGTGACGGGGCGGGGATTGAACCGTGCGGTCCATTGCTGAGCGGCCTCGGCTGCCAACCTCGGGATCAGGGCGGAGTCCACACCGCAATCGCCGAGGCTGCGGGGAACACCGGCCAGGTTCAACAGGCTCTCGAGCCTTGCCACCAGGGCTGTCACCGCGGCCTCGACTCCGTCGCCCACACGCGCGAGTTCCGCTGCCGAAGCCAACTCGGCATAGGCGAGGCGGGCGGCCGGGTCGTGCGCATTGAAGCGGACCACGTGCGGGAGCATGAGTCCGACTGCCGCGCCATGGGCGATGGGGTAGCGGGCGGTGACAGGGTTGGCGGCGGAGTGAACGGCGCCGAGCATCGAGTTCTCGATGGCCGTGCCGGCGAAGGCGGCCCCGAGCAGCATGTAACCGCGCGCCTCGAGGTCGTGCGGGTCAGCCAACACGCGCGGCAGGCTGGGCGCCAAGAGCCGAAAGGCCGCGTGGGCATGCATCAGGGAGAACGCAGTCCGCGCCCGGGTGACGGCGGTTTCGACCGCGTGGGTGAGGGCATCCACGCCGGTGCGAGCGGTAACCTGCGGCGGTTGAGAGAGGGTGAGCGCGGGATCGAGGAGGGCGACGCGGGGGGCGGCCTTGGGATCGAGGCAGGCCATCTTCTGGTGGGTGACTTCGTCGGCGATCAACGCGGCGCATTGGCATTCGCTGCCGGTGCCGGCGGTGGTGGGAATGGCCAGCAGCGGCAGCATCGGCTGACTGGCCTTGCCCACGCCCCAGTAGTCCTTCATCTCCCCGCCGTTGGTCAGAATGAAGTTGGCGCCCTTGGCTGTGTCCAGCGAACTGCCGCCACCAAGCGCGACCAGGAGATCCGGACGGTGGGCCTGCGCTGCGGCCACACAATGCGCCACGTCCAGGGTGGTCGGGTTCGTGCGCACGTCTGCAAAGACAGCCACCTCGAGCCCCGCCGCCTCGAGGCGGTGCCGGAGATGGTCCGCGTGGCCGGTCTGCACCAGGCCCGCGTCGGTCACCAGCAGGACGCGGCGCCCGCCGAGTTCCCGGGCGAGTTCGCCCGCCCGCTCGAGGGCGTTCACACCGTAGACCAGTCGGGTCCGGGGCTGATGATCCCAAGCGGCTAACATGGGCGGCAAAGCGGCAGTGGTTTGCATGCGGCGATGAAGCGGTAGGCGCGGCGGAGGTTCAAGTCGAACGGGATCGGATTCGCCAGGATGCCCGCCGTGACCCGGCCGGGCGCACGCCCCGCGCCGCGCGCCCGCGGTCGCATCAGTTGGGGCCTTTGAGGAGCGCGCGGCCGTATTCGCGGTTCAGCCGCGCGATGAATTCCAGGCTGATCTCCTTCGGACAGACGGCTTCGCAAGAGCCGGTGACGCTGCAACCGCCAAAACCGGCAGCTTCCATAGCCTGCACCATGGCGCGCGCGCGCCGTTCCCGCTCGACCTTGCCCTGGGGCAAGAGCGCCAAATGGGAGACCTTAGCTGCGACGAACAGCATGGCGGAGGCGTTCTTGCAGGCGGCCACGCAGGCGCCGCACCCGATGCACTGGGCCGCGTCCATGGCGCGGTCCGCGTCGGGCTTGGGAATGGGGAGGGCGTTGGCGTCGGGCGCGCTCCCGGTGCGGACGGATACGAAGCCGCCGGCCTGAATGATATGATCGAAGGCTTTGCGGCTGACGATCAAGTCTTTGATGAGCGGGAAGGCCTTGGCGCGGAAAGGCTCGACCACGATCTCGTCGCCGTCGCGGAAACTGCGCAAATAGGTTTGGCAGGTGGCGACGCCGCGATGCGGCCCGTGCGGTTTGCCGTTGATGACGAGCGAACACGTGCCGCAGATGCCTTCGCGACAGTCATGGTCGAAAGCAATCGGCTCCTCGCCGCGCTGGGTGAGTTCCTCGTTGACCACGTCGAGCATCTCGAGGAACGACATGTTGGGATTGAGCTCCGGGGTTTCGTAGGTGTGGAAACCGCCGGGGCGGTGGGCGTGCTTCTGCCGCCAGACTTTGAGTCGCACCCTCATGGCCGTTACTTGTAGCTGCGCGTCGTCATCTTGACTTCTTCGTACCCCAACGGTTCCCGCTGCAACACCGGGGGGCGGTCGGGTCCTTGATATTCCCAAGCGCTCACGAACGCGAAGTTCTGGTCGTCGCGCTTCGCCTCGCCGTCCGGGTACTGATGTTCCTCGCGGAAATGGCCGCCGCAGGATTCCTCGCGGGTCAGGGCATCGAGGCACAAGAGCTCCGCCAGTTCGAGGAAGTCCGCCACGCGCCCGGCGCGTTCGAGCGACTGGTTCAATTCCTCGGCGTCGCCGGGGACCCGCACGTTGCGCCAGAACTCCTCGCGCAGGGCGGGGATCCGGTCGAGGGCCTGTTTGAGCCCAGCGGCGTTGCGGGCCATGCCACAATGGTCCCACAGGAGCTGGCCCAACTCCTTGTGAAAAGAGGCCACCGTGCGCTGGCCTTGACTCGCCAAAAGCCGCCGCACCGAGCCGCGCACCTGCTCTTCAGCCTGGCGGAACGCGTCGTGGTCGGGCCGCGGGCGCTGGTCCGGTTTCTGACTGGCGAGATAACCGGCGATGGTGGCGGGCAGGACGAAGTACCCGTCGGCCAGGCCCTGCATGAGGGCGCTGGCTCCGAGCCGGTTAGCTCCGTGATCGGAGAAGTTGGCCTCGCCCAACACGAACAACCCCGGCAGGTTGCTCATCAGGCTATAGTCCACCCACAGCCCGCCCATCGTGTAGTGCACGGCGGGGAAGATCCGCATGGGGCTGCGGTAGGCGTTTTCGTCGGTGATCTCCTTGTAGATGGCGAAGAGGTTGCCGTAGCGCTCCCGAATGGTCGCCTCGCCCAGTCGTTGGATCGCCTCCGCAAAATCCAGGTACACACCCCGCCCGCTCTCCCCCACCCCGCGGCCCTCGTCGCAAACCCGCTTGGCGGCGCGCGAGGAGATGTCGCGCGGGGCGAGGTTGCCGAAGCTGGGGTACATCCGCTCGAGGTAATAGTCGCGCTCGCCCTCAGGAATGTCCTGGGGTGGGCGTTTGTCTCCGGCCTGCTTGGGCACCCAGATCCGACCGTCGTTGCGCAAGGACTCGGACATCAACGTGAGCTTGGATTGGTAATCGCCGCTCACCGGAATGCAGGTCGGATGGATTTGGGTGAAGCAGGGATTCGCAAAACAGGCCCCCCGCTTGTAGGCGCGCCAGATCGCGGTGGCGTTCGAGCCCCGGGCGTACGTCGAGAGGTTGAACACGTTGCCGTAACCGCCCGTGGCCAGAACCACCGCGTCCGCCGCATGCCGCGTCAGTTCGCCGCTGATCAAGTTGCGGACGATAATGCCCTTGGCGTGGCCGTCCACGACCACCAGGTCGAGCATCTCGGCGTGCGTGTGGCATTTCACCGCACCGAGCCCGGCCTGGCGCGCAAGTGCCGAGTATGCCCCCAACAACAACTGCTGCCCCGTCTGGCCCCGCGCATAAAACGTCCGGCTCACCTGCGCGCCGCCGAAGGAGCGGTTGTCCAGCAGGCCGCCATACTCGCGCGCGAACGGCACTCCCTGCGCCACACACTGGTCGATAATGCTGACGCTGACCTCGGCCAACCGATACACGTTCGCCTCGCGCGCGCGGAAGTCGCCGCCTTTGATCGTGTCGTAAAACAGGCGCCGCACGGAATCGCCGTCGTTCTGGTAATTCTTGGCCGCGTTGATCCCCCCCTGAGCTGCAATCGAATGGGCTCGCCGCGGGCTGTCGTGGAAGACGAAGTTCTCGACGTCATACCCCAGTTCGGCCAGGGTGGCGGCTGCGGACGCCCCGGCCAGACCCGCCCCCACCACCACGACCTTATAGCGGCGTTTGTTGGCCGGGCTGACGAGCTTGGAATCGAAACGGTACTTGCTCCATTTCTGGGCAAGCGGACCGGCGGGGATGTTGGCCTCGAGTTTCATCCTACGGGAGCACCTCCTTTCCCAAGCCAAGTTGAACGGCCACCGGGATCGACAAGTAGCCCAACCACAACACCCCGGCAGCCACCCACGCGGCCCGATCCACCACGCTTCCCCAGACGCGGTTCTTCAGCCCAAGCGACTGGAACATGGCGCCCACGCCGTGCCCTAAATGGAAGCAGAGCAACGTCACCCCCACGGCGTAGAACAGCGCCACCAACCGGTGCGAAAAACCCACGATCATCATCCGGTAAACGTCCGGGCAAACCGTGCCGTCGGCTAACGTGTGCTGGAAGTCGGCGAAGTCCTTGCCGGTGAGATTCACCGCCGGCATCCGGACCGTGTAGTGGAGGAGATGAAAGACCACAAAGCAGCCCAAAATCAACCCGCTCAGCAACATCGTCCGCGACGCGAGGCTCGAGCCCTCGTAGCGCGCCTGCACATAAGCCACCGGCCGAGCCGCCCGGTTCTCGAGCGTGAGCGCCACGGCCGACCCCACGTGCAGGATCACGATGACCAACAGCGTCAAACGCGCGCACCAAAGCAGTTTCGGGCTCGACTGCAGGAGATGCGCGTAGGCGTTGAGCGGCTCAGCCCCGAGGAACACTTGCAGGTTCCCCACCATGTGCCCCACAGCAAACAGGAACAAGCACGCCCCCGTTACCGCCATGACGTACTTCCGCCCCAGCGACGAGCCCCACAGTTCTTGGAGAAGGTTCATAGCGCACCGTAGGTCCCCGTCGCCGCCCACTCTCGGCCGCCCCGGCGGGAGCAGCCCCGCCCCGCCTCATCCGCCTGGGGCGCTCCGGCCTGGACACCCGCTTCCGAGAAATTAATGACCATCATTCGCAAAAAAACCCCGACTATGTAACGAAGCGAAGCCATCCCCGTCAACCGAAGGGAACAAGTATAAGCCGGACTACGACACTCCCTAAATCACACTGCTGACCAAAACCGACCGCTGCGCTCTATCCATGAACCGGCCGTACCGCCGACTTTCTAGTCGGCCCCACGCCGGTTGGAGAACCGGCGGTACAGGTTCATCGCTCCGATGCGCGCGCCAAAGCGGGTGGAAGCTACCGTTCAACCCGGATCGCCACCAACCTCGAACGTGACGGCCCGAATCGTCTCCCGCGGAGCGGCACCAGGGGCCATTCAGGATGGGGGCGGTTCTTCCGCCGCGACCTTTCGCGGTCGCCGGTGCGGTTTGAACAGCTCCATCTGGGGCTCGCGCAGAAAGTCGTAGGTCTTGAGAACGCGGATGGTTTGGAGCAGATCGGACTTCTGATAGTTGCGGTTGGACTCGATACGCGCGATCAGATCGGCCAGTACGGTGCGAAACGGGATGACCGCGTCCACGCCTTTTCCCCGCAGCAAGTCCAGACTGCGGTCCCGCGCCGCCGCCGTCTGCGGGAGCGAGGGCACCACCAACAGCTTCAACGGGGCCGCCCCTTCGCCGAAAAAGCGCGTCGCCTGCTGGAACACGGCCGGCTCGAGGAACCGGAAGATCTCAGGCGTGCTCTCGAGTCGTGCCTGGCTGAAGATCTCGGTGTGTCCGCCCTTCACCACCACGACGGCCCGCGCCAACCGCGCTACGTCGGACGCGGCCAGCACGAACGGCAACGCCCCGGTCGAGGTCGGGGGGTGCGGCTGCAGCACAAAGAAGTCGATTTCTTCTTCGTCGCGGCCACCGGGCGCCACCCACTTCCGCCGCTGGTGCACCCAGAAGCCGTGCAGCTCGAAGAACTCGCGGACGATGGTTTCGCTCACTGCCATATTGCCAGCCCACCTAGTCGCCTTCGGCCGGCGATCCACCGGCCAAAACGCGCTCGAGTTCGAGCTGCGGCACCGCTTGGCCCCACCGCACGCGGCCTACGCGTTCGGCTAGGACAAACTTCAGCTCGCCGGCGCTAACCTTCTTGTCCAGGCGCATCGCGCCCAGCAACCGCTCGCGCTGCCGCCGATCTAACCGCACCGCCGTCGGCAGGCCAGCCCGCTCGAACAACGCCCGGATACGTTCCACCTCCCTCACCGGCAGACCCGTCAGGCGCGCCGAAAGCCGAGCGGCGGCGACTTGGCCCATGGCGATCGCTTCGCCGTGCAGATACTTGCCGTAGCGCGAAATGGCCTCGAGACCGTGCCCGATGGTGTGGCCGAAGTTCAGGATGGCGCGCAAGCCGCCTTCGGTTTCATCCTGCCCCACCACCTCCGCCTTGATCTGGCAGCAGCGCGCGATCACCTGCGCCAAGGTGTCCGGGTCCCGATCGAGCAGTCGATCCAGGTCTCGCTCGAGCCGCCGGAACAGCGCGGCGTCGTAGATGATCCCGTACTTGATCACCTCGGCCAAGCCTGCCCGGTACTCGCGGTCGGGCAAAGTGCCCAGCGTGTCCAGGTCGCACAACACAACGCCCGGCTGGTAGAAGGCGCCGACCAGGTTCTTGCCGGCGGCGAGGTTGACCCCCACTTTGCCGCCCACCGAACTGTCCACCTGGGCCAGCAGGGTCGTGGGCACTTGGACCAAGGCCACCCCCCGCAGGTAAGTGGCAGCGACAAAGCCCGCCAAGTCGCCCACCACGCCCCCGCCCAAGGCCGCCACGAACGATTTCCGCTCCAGCCGGTGAGCCGCCAACCGGTCGTAACAGGCCTCGACATGGCGCAAGCGCTTGGACGGTTCCCCGGCGGGGATGGTCATCACGCACGGCTCGAAACCCGCCGCCCGAAGGCTCCCCTCGACCACGCCCGCGTAACGCGGCGCCACGTTCGAGTCGGAGATCACCGCACAACGGCGCCCCAACCCCAGTCGAGCGCATTCCTGCCCCACCCGCGAACAGAGGCCCGGCCCGATCCGAATCGAGTAGCTCCGTGGCCCGAGCGGGACGTTGACCGTGCGCATGGCGAGCAGTCTAGCGCCGATCCGACGCCGCAGAAGGAAAATGTAGCCACCCAGCGCGGCGCGAGCCCATCGCAGTCGGCTGATCCTTTTGGCATTGAATCGTGCCGCGCCCAACCCAGATCATGC
The DNA here is from genome assembly GCA_016871715.1 of Verrucomicrobiota bacterium. Taxonomy (GTDB): domain Bacteria; phylum Verrucomicrobiota; class Verrucomicrobiia; order Limisphaerales; family J093; genus VHCO01. The sequence goes on along the minus strand of VHCO01000081.1, from coordinate 6,701 downwards.
CCCATGCACAAGCGCATCAGCGGCACTCTCGCATTGCTCGGAGGCGAACCCACTTGCCCCGAGCCCTGGCCGACCTGGCCCGTCTTCGACGACACCGAACGGCGGCAACTGGGCGAGGTGCTCGAGTCCGGCAAGTGGTGGTTCGGGGAGAAAGTTCGGCAGTTCGAGTCCGAGTTCGCCGCCTTTCAAGGTGCCCGGTTCGCCGTCTCCTGCACCAACGGCACCACCGCACTCGAGATGGGGCTCAAAGCCTTGGGCGTCGTCCCCGGGGACGAAGTCATTGTGCCCCCCTACACCTTCATCGCCACCGCCAGTGCGGTCGTCACCGTCGGCGCCATCCCCGTTTTTGCCGACCTCGATCCGGACACGTTGTGTCTCGACCCAGCCGCGGTGGCGCGCCAGATCGGCCCCCGCACCAAGGCGGTGGTTCCCGTCCATGTGGGCGGGTACGTGCCCGACCCGGAACCGCTCCGCACCCTGGCACAGCGGCACAACCTCCGCGTGCTCGAGGACGCGGCGCATGCTTGGGGCAGCCAATGGCAAGGCCGGGGCGCGGGCGTGCTGGGCCAGGCCGGCACGTTCAGTTTCCAGGTCACCAAGAACATCACCGCCGGTGAAGGCGGCGTGCTGGTCACCGACGATGAAGCCCTCGCCGACCTGTGCCGCAGCTACACGCATTGTGGCCGCCGTAAAGGCTCCGCCTGGTACGACCACGATTACTTGGGCAGCAACCTGCGCCTGACGGAATTTCAGGCCGCCATTCTCCTGGCGCAACTCGGCCGGCTCGAGGCGCAGATCGCCCGTCGCCAAGCCAACGCCGCCCTGCTCGACCGCGCGCTCCAAGGCCTACCGGGCGTCCGGTTGCTGGCGACCGCACCCCAAATGACGCGGCGCAGCTATCACATATACATCTTCCGCCTCGACGAGCCAGCCCTGGGCGTTTCGCGCGACCGCTTCCTCGAGGCCCTCAACGCCGAGGGCGTCCCGGCCTCGAAGGGTTGGTACCGGCCCCTCTATCAGAACCTGGTGTTCGCCAACGCCCACCGCGGTCCGGCCCACGGCATCATGGCGCCGCTGGCCGCCCAGCGGGTGAACTACACGCAGGTCCATTGTCCGGTCTGCGAGCAGGTCTGCCGCGACGCCGTGTGGTTGCCGCAGAACCTGCTTTTGGCCGACACACCTCAGGTCCAGCGTCTAGCTGACGCCATCGCCCGCGTGGTGCGAGGCGCGCGCGAATTGGCCTAGCTGAGGTGGTTACTTCAGCGGGATGGCGGGCATCCGTTTCCGCGTGCGATTGGCTGGATCCACCAAAATGCCCACGGATTCCAGAGCGGTAACGCCAAGGACGGGTTCAGCATCGTCGGGTCCGAAAATGACACCGCCCGAGGTCAATTCACCCATGAACTCGATTTCGGCCAGGCCAAAGTCATATTCGGTGGTGCGCCCGTCGGCCAGTTCGTGAGCCATGCGCCCGCGGGGCCGGATGCCCGCTTTCCTCAGTTCCTTCGCGGCGGAGGCGTACGGTTGAATCCAGTACCGTTCGCCCGGCGGGAACGGGTCCAGGCCCAGCAGGATGGCCAGCAGGTACAGCACGACGGCAAGAGCCAAGATGGCCAGAGCCAAGCCCCAGTAACGCTCGGCAACGCGCCCCCACTGCCATTCGACGGTAGGCTGGTTGCGCTGTCGTTTTCGCCATTTGCCTCGAGGTCTCATTGCTTACTGATCCGAGCTTGGCATAGACGACCGCCGACTTGTAGTCCATCTCGGTGACTCATGAGTAAAGATGGCCATGCTCGCGCCTCGAAGGCTGAGCTCGGACCAATCGCGGGCTACGCAAGGAGCGCGCCCCTGCTTTGCATGGGGGGCATGTCACCGCGGGGTTGCCTCTCCACTGAGCGCTTGCGCGACCGCATCGCGAAGGGTCTCGGGTTTGAGCTCGGTCGCTTGGATGACGCCATCCGGGCCAATCAGCACAATGTTGTGCAGGCCGTAGAAGCGGGCGAGGCCAAAATCGGGGAAATCGCCGGCGTGAACCTGCGGCCATCCGATGCCGAGGGTGCGGGTCACACTCTGTGCGTCTTCCGGGTGGCAGTTGAAGTACATTCCGAGCAGCGCCAGGCGCGGGTCGTCCGCCAACAGACGCAGTTGCGTCGCCAACGCCTGCAAGGCGTCGCGATGAGGCGGATAGTCCGGTGCTCCCCAGAGGTGCAGGAGCAGGTGACTGCCGCGGAAGGCCGAAAGACCGATGCTCGTTCCATCCAGACTCGGCAGTTGGAACTCGGGAGCTGGTTCGCCCACTCTCGGCTGATGTACAGCTCGCACGATTAACTCGCCCACGTCCAAGGGCTCGTCGCTTGCGACCTGGCCCGTGTCTGGAACCGAGAAGCGCAACAGATCACTCTCATACTCAGGCATTTCACCGGGACCGTGCGGGAAGAACAGCCAAGCGGCGAACTCGCCTGCCGTCACACCTTCCGCTCGGAACATGCCATTCTCCTCCTGGACCGCTATCAAACCGTCCGCCTCCTGCAGCCTGCTTCGGGCTTTGCCTTCTTCAGTCTGGTTCCACCGTGTGAGCCAGGCCGAGTGCTCCTGCGCGGTTTTCAGGTCCAACGGCACGCGGACTCGCGGCAACACGCGGAACACGTTGCATCGAGGCTTGGTCCCGGCAACTTGGGTTCGGATCGCCTCCGGGATCCGGTACCGCACCACCACGGGCCGGCCTGTGCCGCCGAGGTCGATCCGCGTGACCTCGGCCGGCATCACGTCCACCGTAAGTAGGCGCCCCAGGCTGTAGGAACTGCTCGTCGCTTGGCTCTTCTTCAGGATCCTAATCCGGGTCGGTGGGACCCGCTCGAACCGGAAGCCCCCCTCAGCGTCAGTCACGGCTGAATCGGCGAGTGAAATCGGTCTAGCCGCGCCCAACTGCCCAGACTCGATCTCGATGGTCAGCGTGGTCTCTGATGCCGGTACTCTTCCGTAACGCATCGTGCCCACGATTGTGCCCCAGGGATCGATCGTGATCTCGCGGTCCGGGCCCAATTGACTGGCAGAGATGTGCGCATAGCCGTCCTCGGCCAGAACCAAGAGCGACACATCGTCGAGCGGCGGAGGAAAGGAGAAGCGTCCCTCGACGTCGGCACGCAGCGTGTCGATTCCGAACGTCGGACCTTCCAAGCGGCCGGCCTTCAGCACCACTGGCCCTGCCCCACCGGAGAGGAAGCAGAGCTGCGCGTTTCCGCAGGGCCGACCGCCCCTCAGTCGGACAACCCCAGAGCAGTTCGGGCTGGTTGCCAAGTCCACGTTCCACTCGGCCGCGCCCTCGGTCGCCTTGAAAGGCCGCGAGGCGACCGCCCGGTACCCGTCGGCTTCGACCTTGAGGCAGAATGAAGCCGGTCCGGATGGATCATTTACGACCTGGTCGGTCAAGGTGATCGCGTACTGGCCATCGCGGTAGAGCTTGGACCATCGACTGTCTTTGGCCCCCCACAAAGCGGCGCCGACTCGATTGCCCTCGGCATCCGTGGTCCCGCGCCAACTGTCCGAGTAAATCTGGTTACGCCATTCGGCGGGGATGACGGTTACGCCCGCTAGCGGCTGCCCAGCGGCATCCACCACGCGATCCCGCAAGCCTTTGGCTGGGCGTAATTCGAAATCCACGGCTGGCATGTCCGCCCTGGCCTCGAGGGTCTTGGCAGCGGTCGCGTGGCCTTTGACCTGCACCTTGACGGTAACCTCGCCGAGTTGAGCTCGGTGGAATTCGTAATACCCCTGCCCATCCGTCGAGGCCCAGAGCTCGGCGGCCGACGACCCCTGATCCCCGAGGAATACCGAGGCGCCCTCGACCGGTTGGCCTTCGGCGTCCCAAACCACACCGCGCACCTGACCGCCGCGACTGACCGTGATCACCGCGCTGTGCTCGAGCAGTTTGTCTTTGGCCAACTTGCGCCAGCGGCGACTCCCGGACGTGATGCTGACCGCGTACTCCTCGTGGGAGATCAGCGCCCGGAAGTCGGTCTTGAATGGCGCCATGAAATCGCAGCGCCAGCGCCCTTCGGCGTCGGTCTTGAAGACGTAGTCCCAGAGCGGCAGGCGCGACGACGCCGGATCGCGCTCGGCGGAATCGGTTGTCAGCCGAAGCTCGACGCCCCCGACAGGCTGGCCGCTTTCGTCCTGCACCACCCCGCCGATCGGGACCGCCGGCGGCAACCGGAGAGTGTATTCCTTCGGGATCCCTCGCGAGGCAGGGTCCCCCTGCCCCTCGCGGAACCAGGCCACATACTGCGGAGCAAACCCCACTCTCGAGGTCACCGCATGAACCAATGAGGGCGGCGGGTCCGTCAGCTCGATGGTGCACGATCCGGTTTCGTCGGTCCGGTAGACCAGGTCCGGCACTTGGCTGGAGCGGTTTCCGTAACTGACCTCGACCGTGGCGCCCGCGACGGGCTGGCCATCCGCGTCACGCACCACGTGGAACAGCAGTCGACCGGGCAGCGGCGGATTGTCTGCTTCCAGGTCCAGGGTGTTGTCCTGGGCACTCCCCGGTCTGGCCGAGTCCGTCGTCATGGCCAAGATCACCCAGGCTGGTTCCTCCTTGGCGCTCACCAACTCGAGCCTGGCGACGGGTTTGTCAGGCTGCGGATTGGCCAGCACGGTCCGGTACAACCGCAGCGTCTTGGCGTAGGCCTCGGCTTGGCGGTGGGTGCCTCGCCAGACGACCTTTGTCTGCGGATCGACCACGCGCGCGGGCAGCTCGACCTTCGCCCGCCACCAATCTCTGACGTGATGGCCGTAGAGAATGGGCTGCTCATGGCGGGTACCGTCTGTATACCGGAACACCAAGCGGGCGACCGGGGTGCCCACCGGGGCGCTGTAGGCAGTGCCGTGCAGTACATGTAATTGGCCAAACGGCCGGCCACCAAGATCGATCGCAACGCGATCCCGGAAGATCGATCGTCCCCGGGCTGGCCCCGCGCCAAAGAGCTGCAGCAAACCGTTCAGTTCGAACGGAACCCCCGCCAGCTCCTGCAGCCCATGCGGCACGACTTCCCACACACCGGGCTTGTCGAAGTCGGACTGGTCGCGGTCGTAGTAGTTGCTCAGGTCGATGGGGCTTAGCTCCCGCTGGCCGGCAACCTCCTCAGCCCTTCTTTTGGGGGTCGGTCAGCCCGATGGCCCCCATGCCAGCGATCAGTGCCAGGGCCAATACCGGCCATCGCGTCGGCCGACGGAACGCCGCGATCCACCGCAACCGCTGTTTCAATTGCTGGGCGTCCTCCAATATCCCCACCAAGCTTGTCGCTGGACCAGGCCGGTTGAAGTTCTCCAGCACTTTGATGATGGTCTTGCCGTAGGACGGCGCATCCATCCGGCTCATCCACGGCGCAACAAGCGTCTCAGCCGCCTCGCCGGGCACCACCGGGCCGGCCGGCTCCCGAGGAACGCTCTCGATGGCTCCCGGCAGGGATGATCTTTGGATCTGCGCCGGCGAAAACGCGCGCGCCTCGGGAGGCATCAAGCCGAAAATGCTGAACGCGCTGCTCGGGGCCAGAGGCAAGCACAGCCGCGCCACCACCACCATCCATAGGGCGTGGCGCCATGCGGGTGCGAGTTGCTGGCGAAAGAGCCGCTGCACCAGCAGCACGATCAAGACCAGCACGCCGGCTTGCCAAGAAGCGCGCCACAACCAGTCGAACAGTGGGTCGCTCCAACTCTCCATCGCACTCATCTCAACCCTCCTTCTCTTCCAGAATCTGCTTTAGCTGGCGGATTTCCTCACGGGACAACTCGGTCTGTTTGACCAAGTTGACCAACATTGTCCCCGGCTCACCTCCAAAGACCCGCTCCAGGAAGCGACGGCTTTCGCGCCGGGTGCATTCCTCCATCTGGATCCGCGGCCGGTAGAGATAGCGCTTGCCGTCCGGTTCCGCGCTCAACGCGCCCTTCTTGACCAGTCTGGTTACCAAGGTGCGGATGGTGCTCGGATGCCAACCCTTGCGGGAGGCGAGCTCCTCGACGATGTCGCTGGCGGCCAGCGGCGAGCGTTTCCAGACCAGGTCCATCACGGTCCATTCGGCGTCGGAGATGCGGGACGAGCGTTTCATTCTACAATTGTAGCGCGGAAAGTGTTACATATGTAGTAGATTGTCAAGCGAAATCTCCAATCGTATTGGTGCCAGGGGCTTCTCACTATCTTCCGAAGCGCGGACTTCGAACTCTAGTCCGCTTGGCTCTTACCGGCGCAGGGGCGAGGGCAGGGGGTGCGGGCCTCCCGGTCGTGATGAATCGACTCCCACCGGCAGACGGCGCCGGGCGTTGGCGCGGTCAGGGTCAGAGACTACGGTTTGTGGGGTTTGTGGTGGCGGAAAAAAAAGAACCGGGTTCCGAGCCAGAGGGTGGCTGCAGAACCCGGGGAATGTTCAGAGTTCAACTGAGGGATTACGGGGATATTCCGACACCGACCGGAACAGAGCCGATGCCGAAAGCTGCTGGGCTATGCTTCGTCACCCGGATAGCCCGAAAACCGAAATTCACTGCCGTAATCGCGTCGCAATAAAGCAGGGATCGTACAGGCTGTCAAGCGGAGACCTGAAAATTCTTTTCGCTGATCACGGTAACCTCATTTAGATTCTTTGGGCTTTGGGGTTGTTGGGGTTGGAGAAAGTGCTTGCCATTCGAGCAGGTTTGAGTCGTAGTAGGGG
>VHCO01000080.1 GCA_016871715.1 Verrucomicrobiota bacterium | reverse complement strand
GCGGTGCGGGCGGGATTGGTGGAGGATCCGAAGGATTACCGGCACTGCGGATACGGGGCGGCGGTGGCTGGGGATGCGAAGGCGCGGTCGGGGTTGCTGAGTTTGTACACGAGTGAGAGTGAGGGAGGGGCTCGGAGCGGGGCAGGGGCGGCAGGGGCAGCAGGGGAAGAGGAAGGGGCAGGGACAGGGGCCCGCGGGCAAGATGCCGGCGCTCCGATCTTGACGGTGGAGGAGGCTGGGGCGGGGCCGCGCGGGCAAGATGCCCGCGCTCCGATCTTGGCGGGTCCGAAGGGTGAAGCGGGGTGCGAGGGGTCGAGGAAGGAGAACGGTACGGTGCGGGAGTGGAAGGAGGTTGGGGCGGAGTATCGGCGGCGGTTGTATGTGCGGGCAGGGGTGTCTGGGAGCAGCGGGAAGGTGGCGTTGAGTCGGGAGCAGATTAAGCGGGTGTTGAAGAAGGGCGGGGAGTTGAGCATGGGCGAGGTGTTGCGGTTACGGATTCGGCACATGACGGACGGGGTGGTGTTAGGATCCAAGGGTTTTGTGGATGCGGTGTGGTTGGCGCATCGGGAGCGGTTTGGGTCGAAGCGGCGGAGTGGGGCACGGCCGATACGGGTATGGGGCAGGGGAACGGCGCTGCCGGGTTTGAGTGCGTTACGGGACTTGCGGGTCGGGGCCGTCTCCTGAGCGGGAGCTGAAGTGGGGGGTGGGATCGGAGTTGTGCCGGGCCTGAGTTGTGGGTTGGGAGTGGCGGGACCGTGGAGGTCCAAGGGCGGTGGTCTGGGTAGTGAGCGAGGCGTTGGGTGTGGGCTGTGGAAGGCGTTCGAGGGGGTTGGGCAGACGAGATTCAGCGCGCTGCGCGAGGCATCGGCTGGGGGAGTGTGGGCTGGCCGAGGGTGGCGGGGGGGGAGGGTCTGGTGTAGCGTGAGTGAAGGGGGGTGGGTAAGCTGGAGGCGAGCGTGAGCGTGTGGTTGGTCTGTATTCTGCTATTTCTAACCAAATGAAGCGTGTCATTTTTTGGGTGCTCGTGTGGCTGGCGTGGGCGAGGCCGTGGGCGGTGACCTTGGCCCAGGGCGAACTCCGGCTGACGGAGTTCCTGGCAGCCAACGCTCGCAACCTCCGCGATGAGAATGGGGATTATCCCGATTGGATTGAGGTGCACAACGCCGGGGCGGCGCCGTTGAACCTCGAGGGGTGGACCCTTACGGATTCGACCAATCAACCCGGCCGCTGGATGTTCCCGAGCACGAACCTGGCGGCCAACGCTTATTTGGTGGTGTATGCTTCAGGCAAGGACCGGGCGGTGCCAGGGCAACCGCTGCACACCAGTTTCAGCCTCAACGCGGACGGGGAATACCTGGCCTTGATCAGTCCGGAAGGGGAGATTGCCACGGAATTCGCGCCTCGATTTCCGCCGCAATTGGTGGATGTGAGCTATGGGCTGCGCAACGGGCGGCAGTATTATTTCTCGCCGCCGACACCGAACTTGCCCAATCAGGGGGGCTACAACGACTTCGTAGCGGATACCAAGTTCAGTGTCGATCGGGGGTTTTACGAGCAATCCTTCCAGCTTGCGATCACGACGGCGACGGCCGGGGCGACGATTGTGTACACGACCAACGGTACGCCGCCGACGCTGACGTTTGGGGTGGCCACCAACGGTTCGGTGTATGCGGGTCCCTTGATGGTTGGCGGCACCACGGTTCTACGCGCTGCGGCTTACAAGGAGGGTTTCCAACCGTCGAACGTGGATACGCAGACGTACATTTTCCTGGACGATGTCCTGCAACAGTCGCCTACGGGTCAGCCCCCACCGGGTTGGCCGAGCAGTTGGGGCGCGAACACGCGCGATTACGGCATGGACCCGGACATTGTGAACCACCCGCAGTATCGCGACACGATCAGGGGGGACCTGAAGTCGTTGCCCACCTTTTCGATTGTGATGGATCTGAACGACTTGTTCAGCTCGGCCCGGGGCATCTACGCGAATGCCGGCCAGCAAGGCCGTGCCTGGGAGCGGCCTTGTTCGGTCGAGTTGGTTTATCCGGACGGGACGCGGGGGTTCCAGATCGACTGCGGCATTCGGATTCGTGGCGGGTTTAGCCGGAGCAGCAACAATCCCAAACACGCGTTTCGGTTGTTCTTCCGGGAACAATACGGTGCACCGAAGCTGCGCTACCCGTTGTTTGGGGATGCCGGGACCGACACGTTCGACGCGATCGACCTGCGCACCTTCCAGAACTACTCCTGGAGTTTTCAGGGCGACAGCCGGGGCATCTTCATCCGAGACCAGTTTAACCGGGATACACAACTCGAGATGGGCCACCAGGCCGAGCGGGGCGAGTTCTACCATCTTTACCTCAATGGGCAGTACTGGGGCTTGTTCAACACCTGCGAGCGTCCCGAGGCTTCGTACGCCGAGACCTACTACGGCGGTCAGAAGGAGGACTACGACGTGATCAAGGTCGAGGCCGGGCCCTACACCATCTTTGCTACGGACGGCAACCTGCAAGCCTGGGCCCAGCTCTACAACCTGGCCCGGTCGGGTTTGGCCAGTGACGCCGACTACGAGCGGGTGCAGGGCAACCATCCCGACGGCACGCGCAAGCCGAGTTATCCGAACCTGGTGGAGGTGGACAATCTGATCGACTACATGCTCATCACGCTGTATGGGGGCAACTTGGACGCGCCCATCTCGAATTTCTTGGGCAACAACTCTCCCAACAACTGGTACGGCATCCGCAGCCGCACCGACGAGTTTGGGGGCTTCCGTTTCTTCATCCACGATGCCGAGCACACCTTGTTGAACCTGAACGAGAGCCGCATCGGGCCGTATGCGGCCGGGGACACCTCGGTGACCAAGAGCAATCCGCAGTGGGTGTGGCAGAAGATGTGGGCCAACCCCGAGTTCCAAGTCCGCAGTGCGGACCGTGTGCACAGGCATTTCTTTAACGGCGGAGCCCTCACTCCGGAAGCCGCCCTGGCCCGGTTCCGCAAGCGCCAGGCCGAGATCGACCGAGCGGTGGTTGGGGAGTCGGCTCGCTGGGGCGACGCCAAGCGCGGCACGCCGTTCACGCGCGAGGATTGGCTGCGCGAGATCAATAACGTGGCCAACAATTATCTGCCGCGGCGTAGCGACATTGTCTTGAGCCAGCTCCGGTCCCGGGGCCTCTATCCGAATGTGACCGCGCCGAGTTTCAACCAGCATGGCGGCGCGGTGCCCCGGGGTTTCCTGCTGAGCATGACTCGGCCCACGGGGACCGTGTACTACACGCGCGACGGCAGTGACCCGCGTTTGCGCGGTGGCGCGGTGGCTCCGGGCGCGCGGACGTACCAGGCGCCGATGGCCTTGGACGAAACCACGTTGGTTAAGGCGCGCGCGTTGGTGGGGGGCACCTGGAGCGCGCTCAACGAGGCCACCTTTACCCTCATTCAAACCTACACGAACCTGCTCCTGACCGAACTCATGTATCACCCGGCCCCGGAAGGCGAGGTGGACGGTGACCAGTTCGAGTTCATCGAGCTCAAGAACGTGAACCCGTTCGAGATCGATCTAAGCGGTGTCCGGTTCACGAACGGAGTCAGGTTCGCCTTCCCGCTGGGCACCAAGCTGGGGCCGGGGCGATTCGCGGTGCTGGCGCGCAACGCCACGAATTTCGCTCGCCGCTACCCCGGCGTATTCCTGGACGGGGTGTACTCGGGGAGTCTAGCCAACGGTGGCGAACGCGTCACGCTCGTGCATGCGGTGGGGACGCCCCTGTTCTCGGTCGAGTATCGCGACGCGGCGCCGTGGCCGGAGACGGCCGATGGCCAAGGCTTCTCGCTGGTGCCGATCCACCCGAACATGAATGAGGCGCCGGACGATCCGGCTCAATGGCGAGCGAGCTCGCGTATGGGCGGGTCGCCGGGCGCCGACGACCCGCCGGCGGCGGTCGTGCCGGTGGTGATCAACGAGTTGCTCACGCACACGGACCCGCCGGCGGTCGATGCTGTCGAGTTGCATAACCCGACGGCGCTGCCTGCGGACATCGGCGGCTGGTTCTTGACCGATGACCGGGCTACGCCCCAGAAGTATCGCTTGCCCAGCGACACGGTCTTGGCGCCAGGCGCCTATCGTGTCTTCGACGAGGGCGATTTCAACCCGGTCCCCGGGCTGCCGCCGAGTTTTTCCTTCAGTTCCCATGGCGAAGAGGTCTACCTTTACTCGGCCGATGCGGCGGGCAACCTGACCGGTTACAGCGACGGCTTCGGCTTTGGGGCCGCAGCCAACAGCATCAGCTTTGGCCGCTACACGAACAGCGTCGGGGAGGTGCAGTATCCGGCGCAACGCGCCAGCAGCTTGGGCACGGCCAACGCGGGTCCGCGCGTCGGTCCGGTGGTGATCAACGAGATTCGGTACCATCCCGCACCCGGCGACGAGGAGTTCCTTGAACTGAAGAACATCACGGACCAACCGGTGCGCCTCTACGATCCGTTGCGCCCGACCAATACCTGGCGGTTGAACGGTGTCGGGTTCACTTTCCCTCCCGGGATCGAGTTGCCCGCGCAGGGGCTTGGGTTGCTGGTGGGAACCGATCCGGGCGCATTTCGCAGCCGCTATCGGGTAGCGGCGCAGGTGCCGGTCCTGGGACCCTATCCCGGCGTGCTGCAAGACAATGGCGAGCTTCTTGAACTGCAGCAGCCGGACGCGCCCGACTTGACCACCAACGCACTTGGGGAAGTGTCGGTCTTGGTTCCCTGGGTGACCGTAGACGCCGTCCGTTACAATGATCGGGCGCCGTGGCCGGTCGCGGCGGCCGGCACGGGCCCCTCCCTGGAACGGGTCGATCCGCAAGCCTACGGCAACGATCCCGCCAATTGGCGAGCCAGCTTCGGCCCGGCGTCGCCCGGCCTGGACAACGACGGCAACCGGATGCCGGTGGTCGACGCGGGATTGGACATCGACCTTCAGGCGGCAGTTTTTCCCGCACGTACCCCGCTCAGTGGGTCAGCCACCGACGATGGTCTGCCCAAGGGTTTAGGCGGCCTGCGGCCGCGGTGGTTGCAGATCGGCGGGCCTGCGCCCGCGCTGGTGGAGGCGCCCGAGGCCTTCAGCACTCAGGTGCAGTTGCCGGGTACCGGGCGCTACGTCTTTCGCTTGGTGGCGAGCGATGGTGAACTCACCGGCGCGGATGAAGTGACACTCACGGTTACGCGGCCCTCGACCGAACAGACGCTGGTGCCAGCCGGCGCAGTGTGGCGGTACTTAGACGATGGCTCGGATCAGGGCACCGCCTGGCGCGCGCTCGGGTTCAACGATGGCGGTTGGCGTTCCGGCCAGGCGCAACTCGGCTACGGGGACGGCGACGAGGCTACCGTGGTCGGCTACGGCCCGGCCAGCAACACCAAGTACATCACCACCTATTTCCGCAGGTCCTTGACCGTCGCGGGCGCGGCCTCGGTCACCGCCTTGACGTTGAAGATCCTGCGCGACGACGGGCCGGTGGTCTACCTGAACGGAACCGAAGTGATGCGCGACAACCTGCCCGAGGGTGAGATTGGCTTTCAGACCCGCGCCGGCACGGCCATCGGTGGTGCGGACGAGAGCGCGTTTCTCGAACGCGCGGTCGATCCGGGCCTGCTGCGCGAGGGTCTGAACGTGCTGGCGGTGGAAATGCACCAGGTGAGCCCGACCAGTAGCGACCTGAGTTTCGACCTGCAACTCGATGCGCTGGCTTTCCCGGCGGACCGCCCGCCGACCGTGGACGCAGGGCCGGACCTGGCCATCGCGCTGCCGAATGCGGCCGTCCTGGACGGTCGCTTCACGGACGACGGCCTGCCGGGTCCCCCCGGAGTGGTCACTCTCGAGTGGGTGAAGGTGAGTGGGCCGGGGCAGGTGAGTTTTTCGGAAGCGACGCTCTGGCGTACCACGGCGACGTTTAGCGCGGCGGGAGACTATGTGCTGCGCCTGACAGCCACCGACGGCGCTGCCGTCGTCAGCGATTCGGTCCTGGTCCGCGTCAGCGGTGTGGTATCGCCGCCCCAGATCGTCGAGGCCAGCGTGGTATTCGGGGCAAGCCCGAGCTTCCAACTCGGGTTTGACGCCCTCGCCGGTCGGTCTTATCGGGTGCAATTCCGCGACACACTCGGCGCGGGGCCTTGGCAAGAGTTGACCACGATACCGCCGGGAGCGGCGCGGCGTGTCCTGGTGACCGATCCGCTGCGGAGCGAGCGCCGGACCCGGTACTACCGTATGGTGCTCGAGTGAGGTCTCGCCTGGGGGCTTTGCTGTGGGTGAGGGTGGATCGCGACCCGGGCTGGGAGCTTGGCTTTCGAACCGGTTGCGGGTGGTCTTCGGGCGGTTCGAGCACCCAGCCAGCCGCTCTCTATGAGGCGGCCGTACCGCCGACTTTCCAGTCGGCCGCACGCCGGTTGGAAAACCGGCGCTGCAGGCTCATGGCTCCTATGCGCGCGCCAAGGTGGGTGGAGGCTCTCCCTGAGCCGCCAGGTAGAGGTAGGGCCGGACCGCCGGGCCGGCCGCTCGGGCTCGGTGACCTGCCTCGCTCGGCGCGCCCTGCCGCCAAGCTGTCGCCCAGGCAGAGTGGTGTCATCGGTGGAATCGCGAGGCCGACCCAAGCCGCACGGCGAGAACGGAAAGCCGGCCTTGCCTGTGAACCAGGGTCGGGGGCATGCTCGCGCCATGAACCGCCGCACCTTCCTAAGTGTTCTCACCCTAGCCGGGGCTGGCTCGGCGCTAGTCCGGGCTGTGCCTGCGCTCGAGCCGACGGCTGGGAGCCGGCGCAAGATGACTCTCTGTTTGAACCCAGGCGCCATTGGTGTCCGCGCCAGCCAACTCGAGGCCGTCGAGCTGGCGCACCGCCACGGGTTCGAGTCGGTCGAGCCGCAGGGCGAATACTTGGCGGGCTTGTCCCCGGAGCAACTGGCGGATTTGTTGTCCGATCTTCGGGCGAAGCGGTTGGTGTGGGGGGCGGCGGGGTTGCCGGTGGAATTCCGCAGTGAGGACGCGCGGTTCGAGCGCAGTCTGGAGCGGTTACCCCGTGTGGCGGCTGGCCTACAGCGAGCGGGGGTCGAGCGGGTGGGGACGTGGATTTCGCCTGGTCATGGCAGCCTAACGTATCTGCAGAACTTCCGACAACACGCCACGCGGCTGCGCGAGGTGGGGCGCATCCTGAAGGATCATGGGCTGCGGCTAGGGCTCGAGTACGTGGGTACCAAGACCAGCCGAGACCGGCTGAAGTATCCCTTTGTGCACACGCTGGCGGAGTGCCTCGAATTGATCGCGGAGATCGGCACGGGCAACGTGGGGGTGGTGCCAGACAGTTGGCATTGGTGGCAGGCGGGCGACACGACGGCGGATCTGCTCGGCTTACGGAACCAGGACGTGGTGGCCGTGGATCTCAACGACGCGCCGACCGGGATTGCCAAAGACCAGCAACGGGACAACCAACGCGAACTGCCGGCCGCCACGGGCGTGATCGACCTGGCTGCTTTCTTGGGCGCGCTCGCGCAGATCGGCTACGATGGCCCGGTTCGCGCTGAGCCCTTCAATCAACCGCTCAACGAGTTGGACAACGAAGCCGCCTGCGCCGCCACCGTCGCCGCCCTCCGGAAGGCCCTGGCGCTCCTCGCCTGATCGCTTGACTTGCGCGCGCCGCTTGTTTTCCCTCTCGCGTGCGGTGGTGGGTCACTGCACGCTCGATTCCATGCGCTGGTCTCAGACATTCATACCGACACTGAAGGAAACGCCTGCTGACGCAGAGATCGTTTCGCACCAACTTCTGCTGCGCGCCGCGCTGGTGCGCAAGCTGACGGGGGGGTTGTACACCTTCCTGCCCCTGGGCCTGCGCGCCCTGCGAAAGGTCGAGCGCATCGTCCGCGAGGAAATGGATCGCGCTGGGGCGCTCGAGGTCTTCATGCCGGCCTTGCAGCCGCCGGAGATCTGGCAGCAGAGCGGCCGCTATGTCACCGCGCGCGAGGTTCTCTACAAGGTGCGAGACCGGGCGGACAAGGAGTGGCTGCTGGGGCCCACGCATGAGGAGGTCATCACGTCGTTGGTGGCGGGTGAAATCAACTCCTACCGCCAACTCCCCAAGAACTTCTACCAAGTCCAAACCAAGTTTCGTGACGAAATCCGACCCCGCTTCGGCCTGATGCGCGCCAAGGAATTCATCATGAAAGACGCCTACAGCTTCGATGTAACGGACCAGGCAGCCCAGGTCAGCTACCAGAAGATGTACGATGCCTACACGCGCATCTTCCAGCGCTGCGGCTTGCGCACCCTGCCGGTCGAGGCCGATACCGGCGTCATCGGCGGCAAGTTCTCCCACGAGTTCATGGTCCCTGCCGAGACCGGCGAGAACGAAGTCGTGTACTGCGAGACCGGCCCCTACGCGGCGAACCTCGAGAAGGCCGTTAGCCAGGGGCCGCTGACCCCTTGTCCACTGGCGGACACCGGGCACGAGCCGGAGCGGTTCGCGACGCCCGGGGTGCTGACCATCGAGGCGCTCAGCCAGGCGCCCTACCACGTGCCCGCTTCTGCCCAGATCAAGACCTTGGTCTACATGGTCAAACCTTTCGGGAGCGAGGACTCGCACCCGGTGGCCATCCTCCTGCGCGGCGATGACCAACTCAACGAGGCCAAACTTGCCGGTCCACTTGGCAGCAACGTCTTTCGTCCCGCCACCCCCGAAGAGATCTTCCTGGTGTTGGGGGCTCACCCGGGCAGCCTCGGGGCCGTCGCCAGTCGCTTGCCGACGCAGGCGGCAGCGCTGCCGGTCTTCGCCGATGAGGCTCTGCGCGGCGCGGCCGGCATGACGACGGGCGCCAATGAGGACGGCTACCACGTCCGCCACGTGAACCTGACGCGGGACGTGCGAGTGACCCACTGGGCCGACTTGCGAACCGTGCGGGTCGGCGAACGCTGCGTCGTCAGTGGGCAGCCGCTCAAGATCCGCCGGGCGATCGAGGTCGGCCATGTGTTCAAGCTGGGCACCAAGTATAGCGAGGCGCTCAACGCGCGGTACCTGGACGAGACCGGCGTCAGCCGGCCCTGTGTGATGGGTTGTTACGGGATTGGCGTCACGCGCACCCTCCAGGCCATCGTCGAGCAATCCAACGACAAAGACGGCGTCCGCTGGCCCGTCGCGGTTGCGCCCTACACGGTCTTGATCACGCCTCTGAATGTGGCGCCCGAGAGTCCGGGCATGCAACTGGCAGAACGCATCTACGCCGACCTCGCGACGCGGGGCGTCGAGGTGTTGCTCGATGACCGGGACGAACGTCCGGGGGTGAAGTTCAAAGATGCCGACCTCATCGGCATCCCGCTGCGCGTCAGCATCGGCGAGAAATCGCTCGCGCGCGGCGAGGTCGAACTCAAACCGCGCGGCGGCGCCATGACAGCCGCCAAGGCCGAGGATGCCGTGGCGCGCGTCTTGGAGTGGTTGCACGAAGCCGAAGCGAGTCGGGCAACATGAAGCGTCGGACCTTCTTGAAAGGGGCGGCGGCGTGCCTGCCGCTTCTGGCTTGGGCGCGGGCCCTGGGGGCGCCAGCCGAGGACCGAGCGCGCGAGTGGGCCGCGGACCTGGTGATTGTGGGCGGTGGGTTGGGCGGGTGTGCCGCGGCCTTGGCGGCGTGCCGTGCGGGTTGGCGGGTGATCTTGACGGAGGAGACGGACTGGCTGGGCGGCCAGGTTACGTCGCAGGCCGTGCCGCCGGATGAGCATCCCTGGATCGAGAGCTTCGGTTGCACGCGTTCCTACCGCCAATACCGCGACGCGGTGCGCGCTTACTACCGCGCGCATTACCCTCTGACCGCCGAGGCCCGCCGCCAGTCGCAGCTCAATCCGGGCAACGGGTGGGTCTCGCGCCTTTGTCACGAGCCGCGCGTGAGCTTGGCGGTGCTCGGGCAGATGTTGGCTCCGTATGCGAGTGGCCGCCAACTCCGCGTGCTGCTCGAGCACAAGCCCGTGGCGGCGGAGGTCAGCGGCGACCGTGTCTTGGCGGTGACCGTTCGGGATCGGCGTGCCGACCGGCGGCGCACATTATCCGCACCCTACTTTGTCGATGCCACCGAGCTTGGCGATCTGCTGCCGCTGACTGGGACCGAGTTTGTTATCGGGGCCGAGGCCCAGCGAGATACCGGGGAGCCGCATGCGCCGGCGGAGGCCGCCCCGTTGAACCAGCAAGCGATCACCTGCTGTTTCGCCGTCGATTATGTTGCGGGGGAAGATCACACCATCGAGCGGCCCCGCGAATACGACTTTTGGCGGCACTACGTCCCCCAGATGACCCCGCCTTGGCCGGGGCCGCTGTTGAGTTGGGACTCGACTCATCCTGTCACACTGGAGCCGCGTCGTCTGCCCTTCGATCCCACCCTCAAGGTCACCGCCTCGAACCTCTGGATGTACCGGCGGATTGCCGATGCAGCCAACTTCCTGCCGGGTGCCTATCGCAGTGGCATCTCGCTCATCAACTGGCCGCAGAATGACTATTGGCTTGGCCCGCTAGTGGGCGTCTCCGAAGCCGAGGCCGAGCGCCATGTGAGCCGAGCCCGGCAGTTGAGCCTCTCCCTGCTCTATTGGATGCAAACCGAGGCACCCCGGCCTGATGGCGGCACCGGGTGGAAGGGGTTGCGCCTGCGCGAAGACCTTGTGGGCACGGCCGACGGGCTGGCCAAGCACCCTTATATTCGGGAGGCGCGCCGGATCCGGGCCGAATTCACCGTGGTCGAACAACATGTTAGCACCGAAGCGCGCTGCGAGGCCACCGGCCGACCGCGCGACGAGGTCGCCGCGGCACCGTTCCCTGATTCGGTGGGTGTGGGTGCCTACCGGATCGACTTGCACCCCAGCACAGGCGGCGACAACTACATCGATCTCAGCTCGCTCCCCTTTCAGATCCCGCTCGGTGCGCTGCTTCCTCGCCGGGTCGAAAACCTGTTGCCCGCCGCGAAGAACATCGGTACGACCCATATCACCAACGGCACTTACCGTCTGCATCCCGTCGAATGGAACATTGGCGAGGCCGTGGGGGTGTTGGCGGCTGCCAGCCTGCGCGTCAAGGAGCCGCCCCGCCAGATCCGCAACGATCCCAAACGCCTGGCTCAGTTCCAGCAGGAACTCCGCAATGCGGGGATCGAACTCGAATGGCCGCGCCTGCGGCCGTTGTAACCGGGTCGCCGCACAGCGCACAGAGGGCTTGTTCCGGCCGACGGGTGCGGGCGCAAGGCTTCGGGCGATGGCCCTGATGGGCGCGCGTCGGCCCCTGTGCTTGTGCCGTGCCTGACGACGGCAACCTCCCCCCCCAACCCTCCAACCCGCTACGAGTCAGCGGGATATGATAATCGCACTGGAGATATAAAGTTGACACTGACGATGGTCGACGCGGTCGCCATGGGTTGCGGGCCTGGATCGGTTGGTGCTCCCGGCGGAGATAGCCTGCCCGGACCTCAGGCTTCTAACTCGCCACGAGTCTGCCGAATACCATAATCACCCAGGAGAAATATAGTTGACACTGGGCATGCTACTCGGGCGCGGTTGTCGAGGGGGGTGACTCGGTGCGAGTTGGACTGGCAGGAACAGGGCAATTAAAAAGACAGGAGATTGATTGTTGACAGACTGGCGTGCTGAGCGCCTCGCTTGGCCGGTGCACGCGTGGGGTTCGGGTGGTCGGAGCCCGGGGCAGGGGGCGGGAAAGGGGAAGGGGAAGGGGGTGGGCGCGTAGGCGCGCAGTCCGTCCTTCCGGCCTGGGTACGGTTGGAGTATCCAGCCACGGTGGAGCTAGCCCGGCGAGTGAGGCCCAGGCGCTCCTTGGGAGGAACGCCTGGGGCGGGTGGCGACTCAGCTTCGAAGCACTTGCACTTGGATGCCGACCTTATGGGCGGCGTAGGCCAATTCACGGGTGTAATCGCCGTAGGCGAGCATGCAATGGAAACCGCGCAGGTTGCGGAGGACATCGTGCGTGTCGGCGTTCAACTCGACCTCGACCTGGGCGCGGCAGGTATCGGTAAATGGGGTGTCGAGGATCTTGCCGGTGAGGGCGAGCCAGTGTTTGGCTTCGAAGTCGGGTTTGACGATGGTGAGCAACTGTCCTTTACGGAAGTGGACATGGGTGGCGGCGCCGTGGTCGGATTCGTAGTGGGTGACGAGGTTTGCCGGTTCGAGGGTGCGGCCGTCCATGCGCCGGGGGGCGGTGCAATGGGCGAACATCATGCGGCCCTGGTGGGGGTAGGTGGGATTACAGAAGTAGGTGGGTTTGCCGGCGATGAAGTGGAGGAGGATGCCCGAGGGGATGACGACGAAGTCGCCCTCACAATAGGCCATGTAGCCGTCGTCGTTGACGAGGGTGAGGGTGAGGCAGGGCATGATCCCGGCGTAGCTGGCCATGCAACCGCGGACGGTGACGGCGAAGGCGTCTGCCTGGTTCATGAGGTCGTGGAACAGATGCTTGAGGAGGAAGGCATCTTGAACGGCTTGGGGCGTGGTGTCGAGCTTGACGCCGGCCGCTTGGACATACTGTTGGGCCTCGCGCTGGCAGCGGGCCATCAACGGGGCATCCTTCCGGCTCGCCTCGATTTTCGCATTCAACTCAGGGATAGGCAGATCGATCATGTCGAGTTGAAACCGCTCGCGAGCGAGTTCGGGCGCTTTGGGCCAAGACCAACCGCCGGGTCCGCCGACACAGACGATGCGGCGGCCGAGGGTGTTTTTGAGTCCGTAGAGGGCCTGCAAACGCCAGCGCAGTTCCGCGCTTTCATCTACGACTACGTCGTCAAGGCCCACGTTGGGCTGCTGCACTTGGTCGGTGTGGTTACGGAGGAACCGGGAGTCGACAATCTCGTGCCAGAGGTAGTAGGGACCGGACTTGTAACGAACGAAGATGAGCAACCGTTTGCCCGAGGCGGCCAGGGCTTGGAGCGTCTCGGTTCCGCTGCCGGCGGCGTAGACCAGGAGCGTGTCGGCCGGTGAATCTCTGAGGGCGGCCGCCTCTGCTGGGTTGGTGACTTTGGCCAGGGGTTGGAGTTGGAGGCCGAAACCTGCGGTGCGCACCAGTTCTTTGGCTTCCTGGTCGATGCGCGCGACCTCTTCGTCCACGGCAGCCTGGGTTTGGAGTCCGCCCCAGTTGCGCCAACTGCGGGCGGGCTGGCGCTGGGGCAGGTTGTACATGAGGACGGGCTGCACAACCAGGTCGCGGCCGCCGAGCCGCATGTCTAGCGAGCGGCTGCGGTCTCCGGTGGAGGCCGCATGGGCCCGGGAGTTGCGCCAGGGTTCGAGCAGGGTGGCGGTCAAGACGACGGTGGCGCCGGCGCGTAGGAACGCTCGCCGTGGCCAGCGCGACGGGGCAACTACGGGCGGTGTTGCGGAGGGCACGGTGTGGAGGGGAGGAGTGGCAGCCGGTGTGGAGGGTAGAGCGTTGGCGTTCATAGTGGGGTGGTGGTTAGCCGGGGAATGCGAGGCTAGGGTTAAGGGTTAGAGGGCTAGAGGAATGAGGTATCGGGCGCAGGCGCTTGGCCGGGGTTGGCCGGCTGGAGCCAGGGGCCTGTCTAGCATGGCATGCTATTGACTCATGATGAGTGGGTTAGAGTTGCACCAGGCTTATGGCGCAACGATGGCAGGCCTTGCCGTTGAATGCAACCTATTCCGCGCGGCTTTTGATCGCCCCCCAACACTTATTCCGCGCGGCGTTCGGCCCGGGAGTGGCGGCGGGCGGCAGTGACTGTGGGGTGAGAGCTCGGGCTTGCCGGGCGAGTTGGGGTGGGGCGGGTAGGCTGGCTTAGGTCGCGCTGGCCCAATAGCAGACGGCGCGTTGTTTCATCGAGTCGACGTTGAGATGGATGGCACCTGCGGGGGCGAGGGCATGGGAGTCGATGACGTGGATGACGCGGGCCCATTCGGCGGAGTTGGGGAGGAGGGCGGGGAGTTGGTTAGGGTGTTGGCGGATGCCGGCTTCGTTGAGGGTGTGGTCGGTTTGGTGGGGCGCGACGGCCAGGTAGAGCATGTCCATCTCGACAAGGTCGTTGAAGAAGTGGGTGCCGAGGGAGACGTCGGGGACGAGCCCCTCGTGCATGAGGGCAAGTTCGCAGATGACCTGGACGCGGTTAATCTCTGCGAAGGAGACCGGCACGCCGAGCGAAGGCATCGAGGTACCCCATCGGCCGGGGCCGATGAGGAGGGTGATTTGGTGTTGGTCCTCGGGTTCGAGGTGGGTGAGCCGGCCGATGGTGCGGGCCACCGAGTACTGTTCGCTGCGGGTCAACTGGCTGTAGACCGAGGGGACGATGTAGATGAGTCGGTCGATGAGGGTGGCGAGGCTATGGCCGACGATGGGTCCCGAGGAGGAGAAGAGGAGGTGGGCGGGGTCGAGGGCAGGCGGGGGCTCGATGCGGCTGCCTTCGCCGCGGATTTTGACTTGGAAAGGTCGGCACTGGACGAGGTTGAGGCGGAACTCGCCGTTGGCCTCGAAGTGGGCGGTGAACTCGACATCGACGGGGTGTTGATAGGCTTCCTGGAGCACCTGCAAGAGCTCGCGCATGACGGGCACGAACTTGGTTTCGCGCACCAGGCGGTCGAAGGTCAGGGTGCTGCCGGTGAAGCCGTCGCCGCCCGCGCGGCTGGAGAGGTCGGGTGCGGCGGCGCTGACGGAAGCGAAGAGGCTGAGCAAGCCGACGGGGAACGCGGTGGCGACTTCGTCGAAGCCACGGGAGACGAGTCGATTGGCCTGGAGGTCGAGGAGGTCGACGCGGCGTTGGGAGTACTCGGTGACCTGGTCGGGGGTGACCTCGGGTCGTTTGAGCGGGGCGTTGAGGGAGAGGAGGCGGGTGTAATCGTCGCCGGTACGTTCGACGGCTCGGGTTCCGAGCCCGAAGACCAGGCGGAGGAAGCCGGCGGTGGGATCGATTTCCTCGTGCCAGACGAAGGGGTTGAAGGAGAAGCCCACGCCGCCGGTGTGCGGGAAGAAGAGGTCGCCGTAGCGTTCGCCGGAGACGCGTTGGACGAGGAGGGCCATTTGTTCGTCGCGTTCGAGGAGGCCGTGGTGGCGGCGGTACTGGAGGCCCTCGGCGTGCATGGTGCTGGCGTAGACGGTCCGGACGGCGGCCATGAAGGCTTCGAGGCGTTCCTGGGGTGTGCCTTGGTTGGCGCAGAAGACGCTTTCGTATTTGCCGGAGAAGGCTTTGCCGTAGCTGTCCTCGAGGAGGCTGCTGCTGCGGACGATGATGGGGGACTGGCCGAAGTAATCGAGCATCTCCATGAACTGATGCTGGATGGAGGGTGGGAAGGTGCCTTTGAGGATGCGCTCGCGGGCTTCGGCGGCGCGTGCGAGGTAGACGTCGAAGTCTTTGTGGCGGCGCCGGAGCCACCAACAGCCGTTTTGCACGAGGAAGGTGTAGAAGACATCGGAACCGACGAAGAAGGAGTCATGGCTCTCGAGGCGTTCGGCCCAGGCGGGATCGGCTTTACGGAGGATGGCCCGGGCCAGGAGCATGCCGAGGGACTTGCCCCCGACCCGGCCGGTGCCGATCATGCGCTTCATGATGCCCACCAGGTCGGCCAGCTCGAAGTAGGTGGTCGCCAGCCCCAGCAGCCGGTCTTCCCGCGTGATCACCATGCGCAGCAGCCGCTGGCAAAGCCGCTGGGTCGCTTGGTCCAGGGGCGCGGCGGGCGGCCGCGCATGGAGGGCCTGCTGCGCCTCGTAGAAGATGCGGGTCCAGACGCCGGGCCGGTGGATGGTGAAGTCCAGCCACGGTTGCGGCACCCCGGCGAGGATGTCGGTGATGGTGGCGCTGTTGGTGACGGGCCGGAATTCTTCACCCTCCCAACTGTGGATGGTGTAGAGGGTGGGGGTATGGCGTTCGTAGACCTTCAGGGGGTGGAGGAATCGGCGTTGGCCTTGGCGGAAGACCTCGATGACCACTTGGGCAGTCCGGCTGATGGCGTCGGTCGCTACTGAGGAGTGCTGGTTCTTGAGCAGGGCGAAGTAGGCCACGGTATCCAGCTCGTACAGGTACGGGCAGACGATCATGAAGAAGTTGCCCAGCATCTGGTCGCTGTACCAGTCCGCTGCCAGGTCGGAGAGGCAGTCGAAGACGTAGTAGGCGCCGGGGCCGGCCTTCTCGATGACGTTGAGGATTTCCGCCAGGAACCGTTCGAAGCCTTCCTGGGGATCGAGCCGGTAGACATCCGCGCCACAGCTTTCGGACAAGAGTGCTTTGTGTCGTGCGAAGCGGAAGTACGTCAGGCGCCGCCCGTTCCGGCCCGCCTCGGCCCAGAAGGGCAGGAGGACGGGGAGGTAGTCTTCGATGTCGTCCAGGCGCCAGACGACGTTATCGCCGGGCAGCAAGCCCAGCAACACGCGGTCCAGGCCCGGCAGGCCGGTGCTCAGTCTTGTTTGGTCGGTTTTCATGCGTGACCAGTTACCCAACGGCGGGAGACAGGGGGGCCCTTCACCCGTGCGACACCACGGGCGTCGCCACCGGTGGCCGAGGCTGCTTCTACCATTCGAGGGGCGCCAGGCAAAGCAAAAGCGGCAGCCGCGGGGCAGTTGGGCGATCGAGCCGGTCCGATGGAGTCGGTTGATGGCGAGGCGAGTGGAGGATGGGCGGGGCGACTCCGGGGCACGGTTTTTGAAAAGAAAGCATGGACAAGTTTGGGCGATTGCATTAGTAGCTCGTCGTTTTTGTGCAGGCGGTTCCTGGTGATAGAGTCCTTGTGAGTGTCAACCGGCGGCGGGATCTTTCGGGTCCCGAGGGCGGGGGCGAGGTCTTTCCTGGGCGGCCGGCCGGGCACACGGTTCACCCCAACAACCACAACCACCAGACCCCCTGATTCGTATGGGACTTGTCCAAGACACACTCGAGATTGTATGGAAACGCAACCCCGGTGAGCGGGAGTTTTTGCAGGCCGTGACGGAGGTGCTCACGTCGGTTGAACCGGTGATTGAGCGCTACAAGAAGTACCGGGACGGCAAGATCCTGGCGCGGATTGTCGAGCCGGAGCGGCAGGTTATGTTTCGGGTGCCCTGGGTGGATGACAAGGGCGAGATCCAGGTCAACCGCGGTTTCCGCATTCAGTTCAACAGTGCGATCGGACCTTACAAAGGCGGGCTGCGGTTTCACCCGACGGTGTGCGCGAGCATTCTGAAATTCCTCGGGTTCGAGCAGGTCTTCAAGAACTCGCTGACGACGTTGCCGATGGGTGGGGGCAAAGGCGGTGCGGACTTTAATGTGCACGGCAAGTCCGACAACGAGGTGATGCGTTTCTGTCAATCGTTCATGACGGAGTTGTTCCGGCACATTGGTCCGGACACGGACGTGCCCGCCGGGGACATTGGCGTTGGGGGGCGCGAGATAGGGTATCTGTACGGTCAGTACAAGCGGTTGCGCAACGAGTTTACCGGGGTGCTTACGGGCAAGGGCCTGGGCTGGGGCGGTTCGCTCATTCGGCCGGAGGCGACCGGGTACGGGGCGGTGTATTTCTCGCAGGAGATGCTCAAGACGCGCAACGAGAGTTTCGCGGGCAAGGTGTGCACCGTGTCGGGTTCGGGCAACGTGGCCCAGTACACGATCGAGAAGCTCAATCAATTGGGGGCCAAGGCGGTGAGCGTGTCGGATTCCAACGGGACGGTGCACGACCCGGACGGCATCAACCCGGAGAAGCTGGCGTACTTGATGGACCTGAAGAACGTGCGGCGAGGGCGCATCAAGGAATACGCGGAGAAGTACAAGGTCAAGTACCTGGATGGCCAGCGGCCCTGGGGTATCCAATGCGACTGTGCCTTCCCGAGCGCGACCGAGAACGAGATCAGCGGGGAGGATGCCAAGACGCTGTTGGACAACGGCTGCATTTTGGTGGCCGAGGGCGCCAACATGCCGACCGAACCGGCGGGCATTCGCCAGTTCTTGGCCAAGAAGATCCACTACGGCCCGGGCAAGGCCGCCAACGCCGGTGGCGTGGCGACTTCCGGGCTCGAGATGTGTCAGAACTCGATGCGGCTGGCGTGGACCCGGGAGGAGGTGGACCAGCGTCTGCAGCGCATCATGGTCACGATCCACAAGGTCTCCAGCGAGGCCGCCGCCGAGTACGGGCAGCCGCACAATCTCGAAATGGGCGCCAACATCGCTGGGTTCGTTAAGGTAGCGGACGCCATGCTCGACCAAGGATTGGTCTAAGCCGAACTCCAACTGAACGGTGACTGGCCGCGGCCTCGGGTTTCCGGGGCTGCGGCGAGCGCGCCTCGCAGTCGAGCAGTGGTTGCGCGGGGGGGCTTGGGTTGTGGCCACTGGCCTTGTCTGCTACGATGCTGGCCGTGAACGAATTCCTGATAGGACTGTTGGGGGCGATGCTGGCGACGAACCAGGTCACCGCGGTCAGCAACGTGGTGGCCCGGGCCACCGGCATTGCGGTCCCGGTGACCGATCCGCACGACCCGGTCGAGCGGGAGTACCAACGGTTGCTGGCCGAGGACGATGCCGCTCAGGCGGAGGTGGACGAGTGGATCAAGGAGGACATGGCGTTTGCCGACCAAGCGGCCGGCAGCCAGTCCATCACGCTCCAGGCGCGCATTGACCAACGCTTCGCTGCGATCGACCAGGGGTATGAAGACTTCCTCCGACGGCATCCCCAGCATGCCCGCGCACGGCTGGCATACGGCAGTTTCCTCAACGATACGGGGCGCGACGGCGAGGCGATGATCCAGTGGGAGAAGGCCCGAGAGACCGAGCCCACCAACCCCGCCGCGTGGAACAACCTGGCCGACTACTACAGCCACCGCGGCCCGGTGAAGAAGGCCTTCGAGTATCTCGCCCGGGCGATCGAGTTGAATCCCCGGGAACCGGTCTATCGCCAGAACCTCGCCTTGGTTGTCTTTTTGTTCCGGAAAGACGCCCGGGAATACTACCAACTCGAGGACGATCAGCAGGTGCTCTGGCGGTCCTTGGAGCTGTACCGCAAGGCGCTCGAGTTGGATCCGGCTAATTTCGCGTTAGCGACCGAACTCGCTCAGGTTTATTACTTTCTGAAGCCCAGAGCGCAGGCCGATCGGACCGCGGCGGACCTCGATATGGCCTTGGTGGACGAGGCGCTAGCCACGTGGTTGGCGGCCGTGAAACTTGCCCATACCGACTTCGACCGGCAGGGGGTTTACCTCCACCTGGCTCGGGTTTGCATGTCACATGGCCGGTTCGCGGCGGCGCGCCAGCATTTGGCGGCGGTGACCCACCCCGCTCACAACGTGCTCAAAGCGCGGCTC
The DNA here is from genome assembly GCA_016871715.1 of Verrucomicrobiota bacterium. Classification (GTDB taxonomy): domain Bacteria; phylum Verrucomicrobiota; class Verrucomicrobiia; order Limisphaerales; family J093; genus VHCO01. The sequence goes on along the minus strand of VHCO01000080.1, from coordinate 9,396 downwards.
GAGCGCAGTCTCGCTTACCGCGAGCAGGGCACAACCCCGCCCGGTGGCGGGGAGGAATAGCCCGAGACCGGTCCGGCCCGGGAGGTGCGGGCCGGGTGTGGGGCGCTGAGCTCGAGGCCTGGCGTGGCCAACCGCCTCAGCCCCGGTGGCCGAGCCGGGCGAGCAGCTTGTCGTGGATTCCCCCAAAGCCGCCGTTGCTGAACACACAAACGACGTCGCCGCCGAGGGCCTGCTGGCTGACGTAGTCGACGATGGCCTCGACATGGGGCAGGTACTCGGCTAATTGCCCCGCCTGGCGCAGGTCGGCGATGAGTCGTTCCGGGTCCAACCGCTCGGCGGGGGCGAGCAGGTCCAGGCGCGCGATCTGAGCGACCACGACGAGGTTGGCTTCGCTGAAGGCTTGGGCGAGCTCAGCCTGGAAGACGTTGCGCCGGGTCGTGTTCGAGCGGGGCTCGAAGATGGCCCAGAGACGCTCGCGCGGATACTTCACCCGCAACGCGTGGAGCGTCTCCCGGATGGCGGTCGGATGATGCCCGAAGTCGTCGATGACGACGACTCCGCCCGCCAGGCCGCGGACTTCCATGCGCCGTTTGACGCCTTTGAAGGTGTCGAAGCCGGACTGGATCTGCTTATTGGACAAGCCGCAGTGTTTGGCGCAGGCAACTACTGCCAGGGCATTGCGCACGTTGAATTGGCCCACCAGGTTCAGGTGGAATTTAAAACTGGGGATCTCGAACTCGCTGGCGGTGGCACCCAGGCGCAGGTTGAAGGCGCGGATGGCATCTTCTTCGTGCAGGCCGAAGCGTTTGACTGGGCAGGGCGCGGCCGCGAGCAACGGCGCCAGGTTCGGGTCGTCGCCGTTGGCCAACAACAGCCCATTGCGCGGCACCAGCCGGATGAAATGGCGAAACGCGGTCTGGACCGCTGCCAGGTCCGGGAAGATGTCCGCGTGATCGAACTCGAGGTTGTTGACGATGGCCAACTCGGGCAGGTAATGGACGAACTTGCTGCGCTTGTCGAAGAAGGCGGTGTCGTACTCGTCTCCCTCGAGGATGACCCATTCGCTCTGGGTGAAGCGGGCGCCCTGACCGAAGTTGAGCGGGACACCGCCGATGAGGTAGCTCGGTTGCCAGCCGGCTTGCTCGAACACCCAGGCCAGCAACGCGGTGGTGGTCGTCTTGCCGTGGGTGCCGGTGACGACAATCGAGCGCTTGCCGCGCAGGAAGAACTCCTTCAGCAACTCCGGCAGCGAGACATAGCGCAGCTTGTGGTCGAGGACGTACTCGGCCTCGGGGTTGCCGCGCGAGATGGCGTTGCCGATCACCACCAGGTCCGGCCGGTGCGCGAGATTCGACTCGGCGTAGCCGGGCGCCAGGGTAATGCCGCGTTCAGCCAGAAAGGTCGACATCGGCGGGTAGGCGTTTTGGTCGGAGCCCGTCACGGCGTAACCGCGTTCGTGCAACGCGACAGCGGTGGCCGCCATGGCGGTGCCTCCCATCCCCACAAAATGCACCGATCGGATCTCAGACAACATGCGGGTATGATGGCGTGGCGGTTGTTTTTGAAAATGCTTTTCCGGCGGCGGACGGGGCGGTCGGCCTGGGCAATGGAGGGGAGCAGGCGCGCGCGCTGCGGGTGGAACTTGCTCGCGCCGGTGGCTCTGCTAGCTTGCCGTGGTGAGTTTCGTGGACGAGTTCAGACAGTTGCCTTGGCGCTCGCTCGGGGAGCGGGCGCGCACCGCCTCGACGGCCGCGGTGCGCGCCAGCCTCGGGCGTGGCACGCTGGACCTGACCGACTTGGCCCACTTGCTGTCGCCGGCGGCGGGGGATGGGCTCGAGGCGCTCGGGCGCCGCTCGCAAGCGCTGACGCGGCAGCGGTTCGGCAAAGTGATCCGCCTTTTCGCCCCGTTGTACCTCTCGAATGAATGCATCAACAACTGCCGCTACTGCGGTTTCTCGCGCGACAACCCGATTCTCCGCGTGACCCTCGAGCGCGCGGATGTGGTCCGCGAGGGGCGCGCGTTGCGGGCGCAGGGTTTTCGGCACGTGTTGTTGGTGGCGGGCGAACATCCGAAGTTCGTCTCGCAGGGCTACTTGGCGGAGTGTGTGGGACTGTTGCACGGCGAGTTCTCGAGCGTCGCGCTCGAGGTCGGTCCCCTCGATGCCGACGACTACCGGCGGCTCGTGATGGCCGGCGCCGATGGCTTGGTGGTCTACCAGGAGACCTACGACCGGGACGTGTATGGCGCTATGCATACCGCCGGTCCGAAACGGAACTTCGACGGGCGCCTCGAGACCCCCGAGCGCGCCTATGCCGCCGGGTTCCGCCGGTTGGGGATTGGCGCCCTGTACGGTCTGGCGGACTGGCGGTCGGAGGCCATTGCGGTGGCGGCCCATGCGGCCTACTTGCTGCGGCACTGTTGGAAGGCGGCCTTGACCGTGTCGGTGCCGCGGCTGCGGCCTTGTGCCGGCGAGTTTGCGCCTCCCGCGCCCTTGGGTGACCGCGAGTTGGTGCAGTTGGTGTGTGCGTTGCGGCTGTTCCTGCCGGATGTGGGGCTGGTGCTTTCGACGCGCGAGCCCGCCCGGTTGCGGGACGGCATGATCCCGCTGGGGATTACGCTCATGAGCGCCGGTAGTCACACCGAGCCGGGCGGGTACACTGGGGCCGGCCGCGAGCGAGTCCATCGAACCCCACGTGGGCGGACAGTGCCCGTGACGGCGAGTGCGAGGGAATGGGTTTCGGGGGGAGAGCGCGGCGGGATCGCCACGGGCCAGTTCCAGATTGCTGACGAGCGTTCGGCGGCGGAAGTCGGTGCATTGATTCGGCGGCTGGGCTACGAGCCGGTCTGGAAAGACTGGGACGCGGCCTTAACGGCGTAGCGCGAGGGAGGGTAGCGACATGCTCGGAGAGAATACGGTGCTGGCGAACGGGAAAGCGGTGCGGGCCGAACTGCCGTGCTCGATCGAGGCCTTCTTGCTCTCGCAGCATCTGCGGCCGCGCAGTGTGGTGGTCGAGCATAACGGGGAGGCGGTGGCGCCCTCGGAGTTTGGGCACCGGCAGGTCCGGGCCGGCGACCGGTTGGAGATTGTGCAGATCGTTGCGGGCGGCTAGCACCTCAGGTTCCAGTCCACCCGCCCGTATTGGCGCTCGACCAAGGTGTGCACCTGGGCGCGTGGAATGTCGAGGAGAGGTTGGTCGCTGCCCCATGCGCGTTCGAGGGCGCTGCTCACGGCTTGGGCGTCGAGCTCGAGGTTGGTAACAAACTCACCATGCGCGCGCCCGGCGCGGTAGGCGGGTGCGCGCGGCGGTTGGCGCAGATACCGCGACACCTGCTCGAGGTCGAATCGCAGCAGGAAGGTCCCGTGCAGCAGGACCGCATGACGTTTCCGGCGCTGCGCATTACCGGAGAACTTGCGGTCGCCGAGCGTGAGATCGGTGTCGCCCCGGTGCCGGACGGGTTGGCCGAGGAGACCGGCGAGCGCGTCGCGGTGTCGTTCCAGCACGAAGCCGTTGGTGGAACGGATGCCTTCGAGGGCAGGGTGGGAGCCGATGCGCAGGATGAGGGCGTAACTGAGGCAGCCTGGGCCTTGCAGGACCGTGCCGCCGCCGCTGATGCGCCTTAGGATGGGGAGGTGGTCGGCCCGGCAGACCTCGAGTTGGACTTCGGCAGCCACACGGTTGGCGTAGCCCAGCACGACGAAGGGGCGAGGCGCTTCCCAGACGCGCAGGACCTCGTCCTGGGCGTCGGCGTCGCACGCGTCCAGGAGGGCTTCGTCCAGCGCCAGGTTCTCCGCAGGGGTGGGCAGGGTCAGCTCGAGGTATTTCATTGTGCGCGCTGGAATTGACTGTATTTTGGCGGGCGCGTGGGACGCAAAGCGCTTTTACAGCATTAACCAAACCGTGAACTCGTCGAGCCCAGACCCCGGGCTGGAACCTGCTGCCCCGACTCCTAGCGGACCTCGGACCGAGTGGTTCGAGGCTCATGCCCAGTTGCTCGAATGCGCCCTGCGTGACCGCGATCCGGAGCAGGCTGGGCGCTGGCTGACGCGATTGCTGGGGCGGTTGCGTGCGGCTGGGATTGCAGCGCCGCGGCCCCTGAGCACGCCGTACGTCAACACCATCGCGCCCGAGCAGCAGCCGGTCTTGCCGGGCGATCACGAGATGGAGCGGCGCCTCAAGAGCTACATTCGTTGGAACGCGATGGCGATGGTCGTCAAGGCCAACTCGAACACCAACGTCGGCGGCCACATCTCGACCTATGCCTCGAGCGCCACGCTCTACGAAGTGGGTTTCAACCACTTCTTTCGCGGCCACGGGGGCGGGCACCCGGCCGATCTGGTCTATTTCCAGGGCCATGCCTCACCCGGGATCTATGCGCGGGCCTTCCTCGAGCGGCGCTTCGATGAGCGGCACCTGGACCACTTCCGTCAGGAGTTGGCCGAGGGCGGCGGGCTTTCGTCTTATCCGCACCCGTATCTGATGCCGCAGTTTTGGCAGTTCCCCACGGTCTCGATGGGGCTGGGACCGCTGTTGTCCATTTATCAGGCGCGGTTCAATCGTTACTTGCGCGCGCGGGGGTTCCTGCATGATCCGGAGCCTAAGGTCTGGTGTTTCGTGGGCGACGGCGAATCGGATGAGCCGGAGACCCTCGGTTCGCTGACCTTGGCGGCGCGGGAGAACTTGGACAACTTGATTTGGGTGGTCAACTGCAACCTCCAGCGCCTGGACGGGCCGGTGCGCGGCAACGGCAAGATCATTCAGGAACTCGAGGCTGCGTTCCGGGGCGCCGGTTGGAATGTCATCAAGGTCATCTGGGGCTCGGATTGGGATGCGTTGCTGGCGGCGGACCGGTCGGGGTTGCTGGTCAAGCGCATGGGCGAGGCCGTCGATGGCGACTACCAGAAATACTCGGTCGAGCCTGGCAGCTACACGCGCAAGCATTTCTTCGGCAAGTACCCCGAGTTGCGGGAGTTGGTCAATCGCCTGACCGACGCCCAGATCCACAAGCTGTTGCGGGGCGGCCACGACCCCAAGAAGGTGTACGCGGCTTACCAGGCGGCCATGGCGCATCGGGGCGCCCCCACCGTCATCCTCGCCAAGACCGTCAAAGGGTACGGCCTGGGTGAAGCGGGCGAAGGCCGCAACATCTCGCACCAGCAAAAGAAGATGAACGAGAAGGAACTGCGCGAGTTCCGCACGCGGTTCCAGGTGCCGATCAGCGACGAAGAGGTGGCCGAGACGCCGTTCTATCGTCCAGCCCCAGACAGTCCCGAGACGCAGTATTTGCTCGAGCGCCGCCGCGAGTTGGGCGGTTTTCTGCCCGAACGCAGGGTGACCGCTCCTGCGCTCGAGGTGCCGCCTGGCGAGTTCTATGCCGAGTTTGCCAAGGGCTCCGGCAAGATGGCGGTTTCCACGACGATGGCGTTTGTGCGGCTGCTGAGCCTGCTGCTGCGCCACCCGAGCGTAGGCCGGAACATCGTGCCGATCATACCGGACGAGGCGCGCACGTTTGGGATGGACGCCCTCTTCCGCGAGATCGGCATCTACGCCCATGCGGGCCAGCTTTACGAGCCGGTGGACCGCGCTTCCCTCCTCTACTATCACGAGACCCAAGACGGCCAGATTCTCGAAGAAGGCATCACCGAGGCGGGGTCGATGTCCTCGTTCATCGCTGCGGGCACGGCCTATGCGACGCATGGGGTCAACATGATCCCGTTCTACATTTACTACTCGATGTTCGGTTACCAGCGGGTCGGCGATCTGTTCTGGCTTGCGGGGGACATTCGCGCCAAGGGTTTCCTGCTCGGGGCAACCGCGGGGCGGACCACGCTCAACGGCGAGGGGCTTCAACACCAGGACGGTCACAGTTTGCTGATCACCAGCGGCATTCCCACGCTGCTGAGCTACGATCCCGCGTTCGCGTATGAGTTGGCGGTGATCGTCGCCGACGGCCTGCGCCGCATGTACGTGGCGGGGGAGGAGCTGTTTTACTACCTCTGCCTGTACAACGAGAACTATCTCATGCCCCCGATGCCCGACGGCGTCGAGGAGGGAATCCTCAAGGGCCTGTATCGGTTCAAGCCCGGGCCCACCGGGCTCCCCCATAAAGCCCACCTCCTCGCCAGCGGCCCCATCATCCACGAGGCCCTCCGCGCTCAGGCCCTGCTTGCCGAACGCTACGACGTCTCCGCCGACGTCTGGAGCGCCACCAGCTACCGCGCCCTCCGCAACGACGCCGTGCGCGTGGCGCGCTGGAATCGGTTGCACCCTACCGAGCCGCCCCGACACTCGTTCCTTCAAGGGGCGCTCGGGGTCGAATCGGGCGTCTTCGTGGCCGTGTCCGACAATGTCCGCGCGGTGCCGGACCTCATTGCTCCCTGGGTGCCCGGGGGGCTGACGACGCTCGGCACCGACGGCTTTGGCCGCAGCGATACCCGGCCGAACCTCAGACGCTTCTTCGAGGTCGACGCCGAGTCCGTCGTCGTCGCCACCTTGCACGCGCTGGCCGAACGCGACGCGCTTCCTCGCGCGCGGGTCGCCCAAGCCCTGGGCGAGCTCGGCGTCGATCCGGAGCAGGCTCACCCCCAGATTCTGTAGCGGGAGTTTGTCCTTCACATTTCGCGCCGGCGGTTGATTCTACCTGCCACTGTTTTTCGACTATGGATGTCAAACTTCCCAAGTTGGGTGAAGGAGCCGATTCGGGCGTGGTGGTGAGCCTCTCCGTGAAAGTGGGCGACACGGTGAGCAAGGGCCAGACCCTGCTCGAACTCGAGAACGAGAAGGCCGTTGCGGCCGTCCCCTCGGACCAAGCGGGCACGGTCAGCCAGATCCACGTCAAGGTGGGCGATAAAGTCTCGGTCGGCCAACGGTTGGTGTCGCTCAAGGAGGCGGGGCAGGCTCCGGCTGCCCCTGCGCCGCAACCCTCCGCTTCCGCGCCTAGGCCCAGCCGCGGCCCGCGATCGGAGCCGGCCCAGGCGCCGCCCACGGCCGCAGAGCCCGAGCCCGACGAGGTCGAGGAAGCGCCACCGCACCGGGCGGGCGTCGCTCCCGCCGCCTCGCCCTCCCTGCGGCGATTGGCCAAAGACCTGGGGATCGACCTGGCTCGGATCCGGGGTAGCGAGCACGGCGGTCGCATCGTGATGGCCGACCTCCGCGCGTACATTGCGCGCCTGCAGAAGCTGGCCGCCCGATCGACGGCTGCCCCGGCCCAGCCGGCACCGCCGGCCGTCGAGCCCGTCGATTTCTCTCGGTGGGGCCCCGTCACGGTCAAACCCCTCTCGCCCCTGCGCCAGGTGATCGCGCGGCGGATGGGTGCGAGTTGGACCCACGTCCCGCGGGTGACCCAGTTCGATGAGGCGGACGTGACCGGGCTGCTCGCCTTGCGCAAAGAGCATCAGGCCGCATTCGAGAAGCAGGGGACACGGCTCACCTTGACGGCGTTCCTGCTGAAGGCGGTGGCCGATGTGCTGCAAAAGCATCCCGTGGTGAACGCGAGCTTGGACGCCTCGGGCGAACAGCTCGTGCTCAAGTCGTACTACCACATCGGGGTGGCGGTGGACACGGAGGCGGGCCTGCTCGTGCCCGTGCTGCGCGACGTGGACAAGCTGTCGCTGCTCGAGTTGTCGCGTGCGCTGGAGGAATTGGCCCAAAAAGCGCGTGAGCGAAAGCTCAGCGCCGACGACATGAAAGGCGGCACGTTTACGGTGTCGAATCAGGGCGGCATCGGCGGCGCCCAATTCACCCCGGTGGTCAACCTGCCCGAGGTCGCCATTCTCGGCTTGGGGCGGGGCGCTGTGAAACCGGTTTGGCGCGACGGCCAAGTCCAGCCTCGCACCCTCCTGCCGTTGGCGCTCTCGTATGACCACCGCGTCATCGACGGCGCCAACGCGGCCCGTTTCGTCGTGGACTTAGTGCAGGCCATCGAGGGGTTTGACCCCAAACGAGTCGAGGGATAACTCGAGCCTGCGAACCGCCTTGCTTACCGGCCCTGCCATCCCTATCCCTCGACACCACACCGCAACACCCATTCTCCCCGACTCCAGTTCCCCAGCCTTCCCATGACCCCTCTCCGTGCTGAACTCGTTGTTGTCGGCGCTGGCCCCGGCGGGTATGCCGCCGCCTTCTACGCCGCTGACCATGGCAAGCAAGTCCTGCTCGTCGAGCGCGACCCCCGCTTGGGCGGTGTGTGCCTCAACTGCGGTTGCATCCCCTCGAAGGCCTTGCTGCACGCGGCCCATACCGTGAGCCTGGCGCGAGAGGCCGCCCACCGGGGTATCGCTTATGGCGAGCCGAAGATCGACCTCGCCAAGCTCCGCGCCTGGAAGGAGTCGATCCTCCAACGACTCGGCAGCGGCGTGGCCCAACTCGCCCAGAAACGCCAAGTCCAAGTCCTTGCCGGCCGCGGCTATTTCGAGGCCTCGGACACCCTGAGGATCGAGACCCCGCAGGGGCAGCAGTTCGTTCAGTTCGAGCAAGCGATCATCGCAACCGGCTCGAAACCGGCCTTGCCGAAAGCCTTCGATCTGGGTAACCCGCGCATCATGACCTCGACCGAAGCCCTCGAGATCGAGGACATCCCGCCCCGGTTGCTCGTCGTCGGCGGTGGCTACATCGGCATGGAGTTGGGCACCGTCTATGCCACCCTAGGCAGCGAAGTGGTCGTGGTCGAAGCCCTCGAGAACATCCTCACGGGAGCCGATGTGGACCTCGCCCGGCCGATCGCCGCGCGCGCCCGCCAGAACTTCAAGGAAATCCGGGTTCAAGCCCGCGTGCGGAACATGGCCACCAAGGGCGCTCAGATCCGGGTGCAAATGGAATATGACGGCCAGCAACTGGACGAGCTGTACGACCGCGTGCTCGTCGCCGTCGGCCGGATGCCCAACGGCGACGACCTCGGCCTGAGCAACACGAAGGTCACCCGCGATGACAAGGGCTTCATTGTCGTGGACGAGAACCAACGGACCGACGACCCCAAGCTCTACGCTATCGGCGACATCGCCGGTGGCGTGCTGCTGGCCCACAAGGCGGCGCGCGAGGCCAGGATCGCGGTCGAGGCAATCTTGGGCCAGCACGAGACCATCCCCGAGTTCATCATCCCGGCCGTGGTCTTCACCGATCCGGAATTGGCCTGGTGTGGCCTCACCGAAGCCGAGGCGCGGCAGAAGGGCCTTGCCGTCGAGGTCGCCAAGTTCCCCTGGGCCGCCTCGGGGCGTGCTTTGACCTTCGACCGACCCGATGGGATGACCAAGCTGATCGTCGATCCGGAAACCGAGCGCGTGTTGGGGGTAGGGATTGTCGGGCACGGGGCGGGCGAACTCATCGCGGAGGGGGTGGTGGCGTTGGAAATGGGCGCCACCGCGCGCGACTTGGCGTTGGCCGTCCATCCGCACCCGACCC
>VHCO01000079.1 GCA_016871715.1 Verrucomicrobiota bacterium | reverse complement strand
CTCTTGTGCTTTTCGGTCAGTTTCTCCTGCTTTGAGTTGGCTTTCGAGAACTGGGCCTAGGTTGATCGCCTGGTTAAGTAAACGGTAAAACAGCAATCCACGTGAATTGGACGTTCGGCGATTGAAGCGGAAGGTGTACTCGTCCAAGTAATAATCCAAGTGAGAGTGTCGCACCGCACCTTGATGAGTGCCCAACAGCCATCGCTTAAGCAGCGACGCTACCAGGTTGACCAACGGCAGTAGATTGTCACCCAGATCGGGATGCTTCTGAACCACACGGTGCTGGTAACCCAACTCTGTCAGACCGTTGTATCCACGCCAGCCATTCGGTGGTGCGGCGGGGCATGGCCTAAGCGGAAGTCCGAGGTCCGAGGTCCGAAGTCCGAAGGGCGTGAGTCAATTGAGCCGATTCTGAGCCGATTGGGGTGGTGGCGGTCATGCGGTCTTGCGTCTGGCTGCTGGTGAGCCTTGCCCCCTTTGCCCCTTGGTTGCCCCTTTCTGGGGGGCGGTGGCTTTTCGGGTCTTTGGCACCTTTGACACATTTCTGGCACTTGCCGGCTTCTTTGCGGCTGGCCGGATTGGCGGTTGGCTGGTGTCCTGTTTGTCGGGTTTCTGTCGGGTTTGGGCATGAGCCATTTGAGCCATTTCTGAGACATTTGCAGATTCCTCAGCCGATGAGCCCATTGAGCCTGTTGTGAGCCCTTTGCCCAGCGCGGGCCGGTCTGGGATGGATGGCCGATTTGGCCGATTTCTGGCCGATTTCATCTTGGGTGCCACTGGCCGATTTGGCTGATTCTTGGCCGATTTGTCGCATGAGACGTAACGAGCGCCACGGCCAACCGTGCCGACTTTCCGCTGACGAAGTCGTGGGCCAGGTCCACCTGGTCGAAGAGGTTGCCCTTGAAGATGCGGTAGAAGGGGACGGGCCGGGCGATTTCGGTGCCGTGGAAGTGCATGCAGCGAACCTCGGCGCTGGGGAGGAATCGCTGGGGGTTGCGACCAAACAGCAGGACGGCGGCCTTGGTGGGCTGACCGTTCAGCAGGAGGTTGAGATGCGTCAGGACATCAGCCATCGCTGCGCCTTCGGCCAAAGGAAACTGCCGTTCCTCCCTGGCCCGGCGGACGAAGGCGGCGACGGCCCGGTCATCGAGGTCGTCCAGAGTGGCATCGAGACACGGCTGTTCCTCGAACGGGCGATCCTGCACCAGGCCCTTTGCGAATAGATGTTCGACGAGGCTGGCGCTCAACGCGGCAGTGAGTTCGGCGATGGTGGAGAAGCGCCGCCGGATGAGCTGGTTGCCGGCCTTGCGGACCAAGGCGCGCATCTTGGGGTGGCGCAATTGGTCGTCCGCGCCCTTGACGAACACTAGGCGGGTTTTGCCTTGGACCGTGGCGCGGTCGAATTCACGCTCTGTCGGTGAAATACCTTCGGCGTCCTCGAAACCATAGTCATTGCCGAACAAGCCGAGATACACGTCTGCCGCATCCACCTCGGCCAGGTAGAGTTCGTCGGCCCGGCGGTTGGAGGCTGGCACGTCCTCGAAGAGAAACACGTCGAAAAAGCGGCGCAACAGCGGGTCGTGGTCCACGAAGTCGCGGATCGTCCGGCGTTCGGCGGCCAGTTCTTTCTGGACGGAGCTGATGAAGAGGCGGAGGCGGGTCATGGTCACTTGGTTCTCGTCCCTCGTCCCTTTGCCCCTGTCCCCGGCAGTTCGTCGCCCAGCAACCACGCGATGACCGGTTGCCAGTGCAACGGCTTGGGCAGAGGCGTGCCCGGCGGCAGCGTGTCGAACGTGAGCAACAACGGGAGCACATCAGGATATTCAACCGCCGCGGACGAGAGGGCGCGGACTTCACGTTCGTAGGTGGCGGGGTCGCTGACATCGGTGCAGACCTGGATCAAGGTGGCGTTGCCTTCGGGATCGCGCGCGAAGAAATCCACCTCGTGACCATCGCGGGTGCGGACGTACTCGGTTTCACAGCCGCGCCGTTCCAATTCGAGCAGGACGACGGTTTCGAGGGCGTGGCCGAGATTGGCGCGACCGGTTCGCTCGTAAAGCGAGATGAGGCCGGGGTCAATCGGATACGCCTTGCGGGGATTGACCATGCGCTGACGTTCGGAGGCCGTGTGCAGAGAAACGGTGCGCACGAGGAAGGCGTCTTCCAGGTGGGCGAGGTAATCGTGCAAGGTGTTTTTGCCGACCGGCAGGCCCTGGGATTTGAGGCTGTCGAAAAATTTCTGCACGCTGAATGTCCCGGCGGGATTGCCGAGCAAGTGGCGTTGCAGCCAGCGCAGCGCGGCGGGATTGCTGACACCGTGCCGCTCGATCACGTCGCGCAGAATGGCCACGTCCACGTAGGTGCGCAGCAGACTGGCGCGGTCGCGCGCGGGGGCGCCTTGCGATTCGGGGAATCCGCCCTCGGCGAGATACGCACGGAAGTGATTATCAAGTGCCGAACGGGTCGCCTTGGGCAGGCTATCCCAAGAGGAGGCGGGTTCAGCGCCACGATGGCGCAAGGCCTCCCGCAGACTGAACGGATGCACCAGCACTTCCATGGCCCGCCCTCTCATGCTGGTGGCCACTTCGCGGCTCAACAAGCGGGCGGAGGAACCGGACAGAAAGAGTTCCACCTTCTCCGTGTCCAGCAAACGCCGGACGAAGGTTTCCCAGCCGGACACTTCCTGGATTTCGTCGAGAAAGAACGTAACCTGTTTGGAGTCGCGCCGCGCCGGGTGCAGGCTGAAGTATTCCTCCACGACCAACTGAAGTTCGTGGGCCGTCATTTCCGCGAGCCGCTCGTCCTCGAAGTTGAAATAGAGGAGCGCGTCGCGCGGGGTGCCAGCCTTGAGCCGGTCGGCGAGGCATTGCCACAGGAAAGTGGTCTTGCCGCTGCGCCGCATACCGATCACGGCCATCGCCTTGCCCTTGATGCCGGGCAGATGGACATCGCGCCGGGTATGCGCCGGCACGGGTGCGGCGAGCGCATCGGTGATCTTCTGCCGGATGACCGCCTTAACTTGTCTTTCCATAGGGGAGAAGTTGAGGCGTAGTTGTCTTTATTAAAAGGAGAAAGTTCACAGGACGGGCAGCAGCAGGTAAGCGCCGAGGATGTCCACCGGCAGAACGGGTTCGATGCGGACTTTGGCCTTAGCGCGTAATGCCTCGCGCACCCGCTCATGCGCCTCCAGTTGAAGACTGGCACGCTGGGTGGCCATTTTCTCCAGCGCAGGCTGCAGTTCGGGCAAGCCGCCCAGCAGCAACGGGAGTTGCTGATCCACGAGCGTTGAATTGAGGTTCGCGTCCGGCCGCGCGCTGAGGAGGGCTTCGGCCTGGTCACTGTCAATCCATTGGGGGGATTGTGCGCTGCCATGGAAAGCCAAGGGACGGGGCTTCCCAGTCAGAGTGTGTTGGGAGGAACCCGGGGGCCTTCCGTGTTCTTGTGGCCAAATTCGCTTGGTGGGCCTGCCACCTTAACACTATGCCTTGACAGTTGTGATGCGCATGGAGCTGTGATGGAAATCCCCGCTGGAAGCACGGCCGGGGTAGGCTTCCTGTATCCGGGTGCGGACTTCTCCGGCTTGGCGACCGACCTGACAGTTGGCGGAGGATCTCGGTTGCGATTTACTCTCGCAAAGGACCCAGGCAACGGGAGCCTGGAGGTCGATGTCAGGAACAGCACAGGTAACGCGCATGCGACCATCCCTTTGACGGGAAGGGGACTGTACGACCTTCCGTTCGATTCGTTTATTGGCGACAGTAGCGTGTTCGCTGATGCCGAAGAGCTGATTGCGGTGATGACATTCACGGCTGGGGACCTCGCGGTTTCTGCACAACTGTCGGACATTCGAGTCATCGCATCAACACAACCAACTCATGTGCGGCTCTCGTGGGACACCCGTTCGGGGGAGGTCTACTTCTTGCAGTATTCAGAGTCCTTTATTGCAGGCACGTGGATGCCCCTTCTCGGACCAATTGCAGGTGACGGCTCGCGTTTTCGAACCGAGCCCCAGCCACTTGGCGAAGCTGCGCCGAGGTTCTACCGGGTGCTCATCACGAATGGCCCATGAGGCTCACACACATGGGGGGCGAGGCAACCCCGGAACGTGCGTCCCCTCGCAGCGTTGATCACGCACGGTCCGCAAGAGTGATTGTTGCAGCAGTCTCTCCATCGCCATCTTCTCACCCCGCCCTCCCCGCCGGACTTGAACCTGCGCTCGTCAGGCGGTTTTCGGCGCCGAAATGTTTGGCGATTGTTTGGTGTTGGTGCTCTCGTGTTGCTTCGGCAAGGCTGCGGGTCGGCGAGACAGGCCGCGGTGGGCTGGGCGATGGGCTCGCGGGGTCCGCAGCGCCGACCCCCAGAAGGGCAATGGTGCCGAAGGCGGGATCGGATGCGCCGGGATGGGCTTCTTCAAATGGATCAAGCAGCATTTGCGTATCAAAGCCTTCTACGGCACTTCCGGGAATGCCGTGCGCATCCAAGTCTGGACTGCCATCTCGGTCTACGTCGTGGTGGCCATTGTCAAAAAGCGGCTGTGCCTCCCGGCCAGCCTCTACACCATTCTACAGATTGTGAGCCTGTCACTTTTCGAGAAAACGCCCATTTTACAGGCGCTTTCTCAACAAACACCGTCCCCCCAATATGCCTGACCATCACAATCAGCCCTGTTTACCGGGGTTTTAACCCGGACACTAGTGATGTTCCCTATGTTCACTGAACTGTCAGTCCGCCGCGCGCATACTCGACCAGTCGCAGGTAGTCCTCCTGGCGGGCTTTCCATTGGGCTGTGCGTTGCGCCCGGGAAAGCGTGCGAATGGGGCCTGATCCCATCGGTATGACAATGCCCTGCATGGTGTGGGGCATGTAACAGGAAGTCGAATTGAGGCTGAAGATGCCCACTTTGGGCTGGTCATACATGTGGCAGTGAAGACACGTCTGAACCACAGATTGCTCCCGGCCAAACGCTCTGAGGCGTTTGCCCACCACGCTCACACCCGATCCGGCAAACACCAGGCCGGAGGCCACCACGGGCGAACTGATGGTGCGGTCGCGCAGCTCCTGATTGAGTTCCCAGTTGATGCGGCCCGTTTGCGGATCCACACCGGTCACGCCACGCGCCCGGCTGGTGAAGATCAACTCGCGCCGTCCATCCGCCGCTTCATGCACACAGGGCGTTCCGAAGCCAGCGAAAGTCGTCGAACGCTCGAGTTGCCAACGAGTCTGCCCGGTCTTGCGATCGACTGCGATGAGGAAACTGTTGCCGGCCTCGGTCGATTGTTCGTTCGGATCCAACTTGAGATCATCCTGCTCGTTGGCCAGGACGACCAGATCCTCGTACAGAATCGGCGAAATGCCGCTGCCTGATTGCGCCACGAACGGTCCCAGGTCACGCCGCCACAATTCGCGGCCGTCCAAATCCAACGCCAGCAAGACGACCTCTTTGGGCGTCGTCCATGTCACAACGACACCCGCGGCATCCACCGCCGGCGTGGCCGTGGCATAGCAGTTGTCCCGGTGCTGCGCGTAAGTTTGCGAGGCATATTCGCGCTGCCACAGTACACGCCCATCCGCGCCGTGGAGGCACAGGACGAAGCGCTTTGCGGTCGCCGGTTCGGCGCTGGTGACGAAGATCCGCTCGCCCCAAACCACCGGCGACGAATGGCCAATGCCCGGCAGCTTGACGGTCCAGTTGTAGTCCCGCGCGGTCCATTTCGCGGGCACCGTCACCGCTTCACTCAGGCCGCTGCCATTGGGTCCGCGGAACCGGCTCCACTCCCCCTCCGTAGCCTCAGCCGTGGATGCCACAGCGAGGAGTGAAACCCAGCGGATTATGACTCGCGGCGTCATACAGGTTTGCTTGAAAGTCGTCGCCAGTGTAGCAACGGGTGTTCGAGCTGCAATCGTCTTCGCGGGCAAGCGGTTCGACGTGATGAGCGTGCGCCGGTGGCGGGAGACGGTGTTGGGCGGGAAGACAGGATAAACAGCATTCACCGGATGTTCATCTGAAGGGCCAGTTGCCTGCTCTTCATCCTGTCCATCCAGTTAATCCTGTTAGGGTTTGCCCGGCCCGCTACATGGGACGAGCGCCTCGACCACCGTTCCCATCCGCGGTCGCCTCCTGACCGGCCCTGCTGCAGGCTACGAGCGTGTTCCCGGGCAGGTGGGCTTGGCGCCCACCTGCCCCCGAAGGCCGGCCAAGCGCTCGGCCGGGAACAATTTCCCCGGCTTTTTGCCTTCCACAGGCCCGCCTGTCCGGGCACACTTCGGCCACGTCGAAAAAGCAAACTCCAATAGGTTCACTATGAAATCTCCTTTGTCTGCACTAAACCATTATCGGGGCGGCGTTCCCCGGTTCGGTCCACTTCCCCGGTCGCTCGGCGCGTTCCTCGCCCTCCTGGCGCCGCTGGCGGCCTGCGCCGCGAGCGTGACTCACTACGGCGTCCTCAAGGGAAAGAGCTACAGCCAAACCAGCGCGGCCGCCCCCGCCACGGCCGAGAGTTTTCAGATTTACTCCTTCGTGCGGGCCGTGGCCGAAGGAACGGTGTTGGTGGCCATGGCCCAACCACCGGGTCAACCCATTCCACTGATCCTAGGCAACGCGGACGATCCGGCGCTTTTCGAGGCGTCCATGGCTCTGAGCTCGTCCGCCGAACTCGAGTCGGCATATCCGAACGGCACCTATTCGTTCACGTTCTACACGCTGACCGGCCAAGAAAGCCCGGCGTTGACCTTGACTGGCGACTCGTACCCGGACATACCCGTTATGAACAACTATGCGGCGGGCCAGAGCCTTGATGCGGCGCAGGCTTTCACCATCGGATGGAACCCAGCCACCCAACTGACCGCGACCGACTTCATCATGGTCGAGGTATCGCAGGACGGCGACACGCTACTGGACAGCCCACCGCCCTGGGAGGCTGGCGCGTTGGCGGGCACGACCACAAGTTACACCATTCCGGCAGGGACCTTGGACCCGAGTGGAAGCGATCCGGAAGTGAGGATTAGCTTCATCAAGGTCACGGCGCGGAACACGGCGGCGCTTGCTGGGGCGACCGGAGTGAGCGGGTACTATCGCACGACGGACATCACGTTGCAGTTCAAGGGAGGGGGCACTGGGGGCGATACCACCCCCCCGATGCTGGTAACGCCTTTTCCGCAAGTGGGGGCAATCAATGTGGCCGCCAACGTGTCGGTGACCTTCACCTTCAGCGAGGCGATGCAGCCCAGGCAGGACATTTTCTGGACGGGCGTGGCCAGCCCGGCATCCTTCGCCTACGCGTGGTCTCAGGACGCCAAGACACTCACCTGCGTTTATGCGGGCGGATTCGCGCCCGGAGCCACGATCCTCTGGCAACTCCAGCCCACCGGGTTCGCGGACTTAGCCGGCAACGCCCTGGCGGCGGTTCAGAATGCCGGGATGTTCATCGTGGCGACGGGTGGCACCTCCGGTTGCAGCAATGACTTGGAGCAACAACCGAAAACCTTCACCCTCGCTCGCTACGCTGCGTTCGTCCAGGCAACTGCCGGAGCGCCGATCCCGCAGCCGCAAACCCCCGAGGGCGATCCGGCGGCGGCCTTCTACGCCACGTTCAGCCCAACCAGTTACGGCGGGAACCTGACCGGCGCTGAGGCCGGCCTGCCGAGCGGCCAGGTGCGCACGCTGACCGGCCTGTCGGGCATGTATTTCTATTCCCAGATGTTTTCGACCGTTGCCCAACTCGAAGCCGCCTACCCTGCGGGCAGTTACACCGCGCGGTTGTTGCTCGCCGGCGGCGGCAACACGAGTCAATCGCTCAGCCTCGGCGCCGGTCCCAACGACCCGCACTGCGCCAACTTCGATGCCGCCCAGGCGGTGAACGCCGCCGCCGACTTCGTGCTTCGCTGGGACGCGCTGGCCAGCGCCGGCCCGAACGATCGCCTCGAGCTGGTGATTCACGGAGATCAGGGCACCGAGGTGTTTCGCCTGCCCGATGAGTGTGCCACCCCCGCCAAGCCGCTGGCCAACACCGCGACCTCCGCCACCATCCCAGCCAACACGCTCCAGCCCGGTCGCACCTACGCCGCCGACCTGACCTTCATTCGTGTCTCCGACAGCAAGACCGGTGGGTCTCCGAGCTTCAGCGCCTTCGGCGGCTACGCGAAGACGACGCACTTCACCGTCAAGACGCTGGGTGGCGGCGGCCCGAACGATCCGCCGAGGATCGATGTCGTGCGGATCACCCAAGATCGCCACCTCGAGGTCGAAGTGACTGGCTCGGCCGGCCGCACGCTCACGCTCCTGGCCACCGAGAACTACAACGCCTGGACTCCGGTCGGCACCGCCACGGCCCCCGCTATCGGCCGGGCCGTGATTCGCGACTCGAACCTGGCGGCCAAGACGTTCCGCGCCTACCGCGTGCGATCGGAGTAAAGCGGGTCGGGCGACCCGCGCTCGGCAAACCGATGTCCCGCGGTGAAGGGATAGCCGGTGAGATCCAAGAGCGCCAAGGCGTTTGCCAAGGGAAATACCAAGCCGGAGAAGAAAAACGGAGGAAAGCGTCAGATCCACCCTCTCCGCCGCGTAGAGGATGGTATGAGTAGCCGAGCCATTCCGGCTCCCAACTCGATCCCCAGCCATCGGGGATTGGGGTTCGAGGCTTACAACCCCTGCTCCGCCGCCCGCTCCCTTCCGTGCCCAACTGAAGTCAGGCCGTGGGGTCAGCCTCATCGCAGCTCCGCGGTTGCCCATGCTCACCTTCCGTGGCGTGCCCGAGAACGGTATCCGCGCTGTCCCCGAGGCGCTCCTCCACACACCGCGGCCCCAGAGCCAGCTCACGAAGGCCGTCCGCCAATGAACCGCCATGCAAACGAACACCAGCCGGATCCGGTTTGACGAGTTGTTTCGCGTCGCTACCGGGCATGTCCCCTTCGCCTACCAGTGTCGGCTGGCCTGCGGCCCGGAGGCCGATCTTCAGAAGCCCGACACGCTCGGTCGCCACACACCTTGCGAGTCGCGCCTGATCGACATCCCAACCGGGTTGGGCAAGACCGCCGCCGTCGTCCTGGCCTGGCTGTGGAACAGACTCCAAGGGGGGAAGGAAGAAGGGAAAATGGAGAAGGGAAAAGGGGCGTGGCCGCGCCGGCTCGTCTATTGCTTGCCCATGCGCACGCTGGTCGAGCAGACGCGGGACAACGTCTTTGAATGGCTAGTGCGCCTCGCGTATGCCGCCGCACCGGATCATGAGACGGTGGCCAAAGCCAGGGCGCGGTTGTCCAGCCAAGCCCAAGAACGCCTGAAACGGGACGAGAGCGAACTCCGGCGGCACACCGGCGAACTGGCCGCTGCCCGGACCGACCTCTTATGGCTCGTTCAGCACTCCCCGGTGATTCTCATGGGTGGAGAAGAGCCAGACCGCAACGATGCGTGGGACATCCACCCCGAACGGCCCTCCATCTTGATCGGCACTCAGGACATGCTGCTCTCCCGCGCCCTCAATCGCGGCTACGGCATGAGCCGGTACCGTTGGCCCATGCACTTCGGCCTGCTGAACAACGATTGCCTGTGGGTAGGAGATCGCCACTCCCTTCAGTCGCGAAAAGCGAGGTTGCCTGGGTTCACATCCAGCAGGTGGATACCCACCGCGTCCAGTTCGGCGAGGACGTGTTTCACTTCTGGCCACCGCTCGCCGAACCTCTCACTCCGGTCGGCTTCCCAGTCCGCCCATGCTTCATCGGGGAACTCCGGCGGTGCATCCAACCAGGCGCCCGCGAAATCGAGCAGGTACGGCCTCGCCACCACCGTCATTTCCAGCGCAAGCAGCTCACCATCCACCCAGACCAGTTGAGGCACCGAGAAACCTCGCAAGCGTCGCACGCCGGCTTCCCGCAGGCGCAGGTAAACCTCGACTTCGCGACGGTGAAGTTCCGGCTCCCGGTGAATCTTCAGCGCGGAAGCGCCGCCTTTGGTGTTGTCTTGGGCGAGCCACACGCTACCGTGAATCCCGGCACCGAGCGCTTCGCCCAGCCGCAATCCTCTGCGAGCCGCATAGCGCCGAGCGGACTCAACAACGTCACGAAACATGCGAATCTTGACTTCCAACGGCGGGCATTCCGCGAGGGTGCGAATGCGGCTTGTTCTGAACGACGCCACTTTCGCCATCAGCCAGATGGGGCCGGACTACCTGTTGTTGGAGGCGCCCGTCGCGCAACCTCCGGGCCGCGGACGCATCGAGCTTCAGGTGGACGACTCGCGGCGTACTTGGGAAGTGGACCTGCCGCAGGGTATCCGGGCGAACGGCGAGCGGGTGCAAATAGGGACTCCAACCACTGCCTAGCCAGGAGCCAGTTACCCTGCCCAGATGGAAAGGGGCCGTGCCCGACGAGGGCGCGGAAGACGACCTGTGTGCTCGCACAGGCTGGAAAACAGCCTGAACGACATCAAGGCTGCCGCGTTGCCGGAGATGCCGGGGGCAGCTCATTGGCTGGACCTTTGGCGAGACGGAGGAAATGTGCGAGCAATTTCTCCGGATGGCCAGCGGAGGGTCGAACAGCGACAAGAACCACGGTTTTCTGACTGCACCATGAAGCCCATACCCCTTCCCGGCTGCGCGCCCACACCCCTCGCGCACTACCTCAAGGCTCTCGGCGTCCTGCGCCTGCTCGCCGAGCAACTCCCGTCCGAGCTGCCCCTGCCCGAGATCCGCTTCCATGCCGAGGACTGAACCCATGAACCCCCACCGTCTGCCACTTCCCGGCTGCGCCCCCATCCCGCTGGGGCACTACCTCAAAGCCCTCGGCATCCTCCGCCTCGTGGCCGAGGACTGCGAGCATGGCGACCCTCCCGCCACCGGCGAGCGCTTTGCGCCATACTCGTATTCGCAGATCGTGATCCTGAACGGTTTCTTACGAATATGAACTTCGACGAGTCCTTTGAGGCTGTCACCGGTCATTCGCCTTTCCGCTGGCAACGGAGGCTTTTCAAGCGCTTGGCGAGTGGCTCGGTTCCGCGCCGGTGTGACCTTCCCACGGGCCTCGGAAAGACGTCCATTATCCCAATCTGGGCTTTGGGACTGGCTAACGAGCCAGCAAGCTCGTCGCCCAGCTCACGGCTGCCCCGTCGCCTGGTTTACATCGTGGACCGAAGGGTGGTGGTGGACCAGACGACCGACGAGGTCGAGGCGCTTCTTGCCGAATTCATGCAATGGACAGCCACGCCGGATGCGCCTGAGCTTCAACCGCTCGCGAAGAACTTCATGACTGCAAACTGCGCGGGCGGTGGCGAACCATTCACTGTGTCCACACTGCGCGGCCAGCACGCGGACAACCGCCGTTGGCTGGAAGATCCGACGCGGCCGGCGGTCATTGTCGGCACCGTGGACATGCTGGGCAGCCGGCTGCTGTTCTCCGGTTACGGTGGGTTGGGGCGCTATTCCCGCAGCCTACACGCAGGCTTCAAGGGCGGCGTGGTCGAAGACTCTGACAAACGGGTAGCCGACGTGGTAGATGCCAACCGCTTCCGCCGGGTCGTGCTGCGTCCGTCGGAGCATGGCTGGGAAGCGACCGAGTTGCGCGAAGAGGCCTCCGGCCAGCCATTCGGCCTTTACGAGTCCCTTGCTGATGCCAAGCGCAAGCTGGCCCCCGCGTTGGGGCCTGGCGTGAAGCTCCTCCACATCTCTGGCGGGGACACCGAATCCGATCTCGACTCCGAGGAGTTGCCTGAACCCGGCCAGAGGACACCACCATGATCCTCCAGCTTGAAGTCACATTTACCGCCGGCCACTTTTACGGAGACGAATGGCCGCCTGCGCCCGCGCGCCTCTTCCAGGCGTTGGTCGCCACCTCGCATCAGGGGGCGTATGGCCTGATCCACCAGCCCAAGCGCGACGAAGCCGCTCCGCTGGTTGGAGCGGCAGCCGCCGCCCACCATCCTCGCCCCCGAAGCCGTTCGCCAGCGTGATCGCCTCGTCAACTACGTGCCCAACAACGACGACGAGTTCGGCGAGAACGCCCACGTGCGGACCGACAAGAGCCTAGGCGCTTGGTTCTTCCCCGCACCCTCAACTGTGACCTTCCGCTGGGAGCTCGGCGGCACCGCTGAGGACCGTCGAAGCGGCGACACCCTCTGCGCCCTGGCTCCGCTCCTGACCTGCTTGGGCCGCACCGTGGACCGGGTTCACGCCATCGGCCACACACTCGCGACAGTCTCGGCAGACCAGGCGAACGGACGCCGGTGCCGGCAGCCCCACGAACACGACGGCGGCCGGTGGCTGGCACCCGCGCCGGGTTTCTTGGATCTGCTCAACCGCCGCTTCCCGCGCTCCGTCACTGATGAGCCACCCGACTTTACAAACACCAGGCAGGTGGACTACACCGCGGATGACATGCTCCGTTTCGATGCGCCCATCGCCGTTTTCGAGATGCTGCGGCTCGATGCGGACAAAAGACTCGCCTTCGCTTCGCGCGACCTCCGTCAGCCCGCCGGCATGGTTCGCAACGCCATGTTGCAGTGGGCAAACGCCAACCCCGCGGTCCAACAACATTTTGGCGTAGATCGAATCGCCCGCCTCCTGCAAGGCCACAAATCGGCCACGAGCCGGGAGCGTTCCGAAGGCGGGAACTTCGCCGTGGTCCCGCTGCCCAGCATCAACCCGCCAGCGTTTACCGCGGATGGATGGATGCGGCACGTTGCCTTGCTCGGTTTTGGCTTGGCGTCAGACACCGACCGCGAGTTGCTCGATGACTTGTCTCGCGGCCTACACGGTGCCGAGGTGCACGACAACGGCGCTGCGCGAGGAGAACTGCGCCTGCTTACCCCGCGCGAACAAGAACGCGGGGTGCTGCGGCACTTCCTTGGCCCGGCTCGCCGCTGGCGGAGCCTTACGCCAATCGTGCTCACGGGCTTCACCCGTCGCGGGCGATCAGCCGAGACCTGCTTGGCGAGGGCCTTCGCGCAGCAGGGTTTTGCCCAGGAGAGCATGATGAACAACCTCTCCGCGCTCCTCGGAGCGCGGCCCCGTTGAAGCGGCGCCTTCTCCATTCTCCATTCTCCATTTTCCATTTCCCACCGCGCTCCTCGGAGCAAGAACGGGCGTAAGGACTACCGCCAAGCGGCCCTGCTGCCTGGATATGGTGACGCTGTTGCGAAAACAATGAGCCGACCAACCGCCCGAGCTCGCCACCGCCCAGGTCAGATCCGCCCGCCCAGAATGTCCAAACTCCAGCGCTGGCTTTCTAACCGGCCTACTGCCTACATTCTGGCCGGCTGAACATAGGATTCCACCGCCCGCCTTCGCGCCTGCACCGACCTGGTAGGGTAAGCGCACTGCGCCATCCCTATCCCTACTGCGTCGTCCAGCTCGCTCACGCCCGAGGAGCTGGGACACCCAGCCCCACCCCGGCTTAGGGCGTTTGGAGGAGGCGATAGAACCGCACGGGCACCTGGAGTGCTCGGGGATCTGGCAACAGGAGCTGCGTCGCGGCGGCACGGTTGGTGGAGACGCCTTCCCACGTGACCAAGTTTGTCGAGGCCTGCAAAATGTAGTTCCAGTCCGGCGCAACCTCGGCTTTCACCACGAAACCCGTGTCGCCAAACCCGAGCGGCACCAAGAAAGGCGGTCGCTCGATGGGAGTAAGGTAGACCCGCACGTTGTCGAGTCCCCAACTTTCTATGCCCAAATCCGGCGCCAATCCACTGCCCAAGAAGTTCAGCACGAGCGAATCGGTTATGTGCGGGAAGCTGTAGACGTGGCGATAGACACTGTCCATCACGCCCACGCCGACCACCATGAATCCGAGAGTGTTGGTCTCCGAGGCGCCGCTCAGGGCAGGGTTCATGGCCCCGGGAAAGGCGCCCGGAAAGGCCTGGCCTGCGGCCACGCTGTTAGCCGGGCCGTTGTTGAAGGTCGAGTTCACCAATTGCAGGCCACCTCCAACGTTCACCTCCCAACGGTCCGGACCGTCGTTGGTGCTGTTCCCGTCCCAAGAGCCGAGCACGAACTGGTCAAAGACGAGTGTGGCGGCGGCGTGGGGGGGCAGGTTGCTGAGGGTCAGGGTCACGGTCTGGTTGCCGAACGCGCCGAGAAACCGGCGCGCTCCGACCGGGCTGGTCTCGGCTCGATCGACCGACCAGGCTGAGCCGATGACGTCCTCGAAGTCGTTGGCGTACACGAGCGAGCCGTAGTTGGCTTCCTGCGCGGGGTGGACGGCGAGGTCATAGAGGACCGGAGTGGCGCCCGCGACGGCGCTCTGGAGGGTGACCTCGACTTCGAGATACTTGCCCGGCGGCGTGGCGTGCAAGGGCACACCGCTGGCGACGGTTTCCCAAACCGACCAGGTCTGCTGGTTGTTGGAACTGCGCACGCGCACCCGCAAAGAAGTGCCGGGCGGCTCGTCGCTCTCCCAACCGACCATGCCCCAGGGCGTGTTGAGCACCTTGGCGTTGTGCCGGACGATCCAGGTGCCGATGCGTGTCGTGGTGTTGCGCGCCACGTTGCCGGTCATGTCGCTGTAGCCGTAGTGGTAGCCGCCGCTGTTGGCGCAGACGATCCGCTTGGTCAGGTCCACTTGGTCGCGCGCCGGGTCGATACGGCGGATGAACTCGTCCCCCAGACCGAGCACCCAGACTTTGCCGGCGTGATCGACGGCCACTCCCGTAGGCTGGCTGCCGGCCGGGACGATCGCCTTCAGGACGCCGTCGTTCGACCAGCGGGCCACGGTGCCCGGGGCGGAGTTGGCCACCCACACATCCCCGTCGTCGGTGATGGCGATACCGCGGGACTCGTGGATGCCCGTCACCGTCCACTCCTTGGCAGCGGTCAGGGCGTTGACGCGCGAGAGGCGCGTGTCTTGCCAGCCGCTGACGAAGATGTGGCCCTGCCGGTCGGCATTGATGCCGTAGCTGAAATGGCCCAGCGGCACGGTGGCCAATGCGCCCGTGGCCGGATCGAACCGCAAAACCCAGCCGCGGTCGTGGCTCGAGGCCCACAGGATGCCGTTGGGGTCGAGCACGGCGCCATAGGTGCGGTGGTTGAGCGGGGCGACGCCGACGATGCGAAGAATCTGCCCGTTGGCGCCACTGATGTAATAGAGCTTCTTCGAGTCGAGCGTCCCGACCCAGCAATGGCCTTGCGGATCCACCGCCACCCCGCGCGGCCCGGGATCGCCCCAGGAGTTGTAGTAACCGCCCGTGTAGCTGCCCGGTGTGTACGTGCCCTCGGTGCCGGGCGAGAGCATCACCTCGAATAGCACACACTCGTCCTGACCCCAGGGCAGCAGTTCGGCGCCGCTAATGTCGCCGTCGTTGTTCAGGTCTCGCGAGGTGTCGGCCAAACCGTTGCCGTTGCGATCGAGGAAGACGCCGTTGTCCAGCAGGCCGATCTTAACGACCGTGCCCGCGTAGCGATTGACGACCCAGCAACTGCCCTGCAAATCCACCGTCGTGCGCGAAGGTTGACCGTTCACACCCGTCGGGCAGGTGCGGTAACGAGCGACTTCCTGGCCAAGCCGCGTATCCACCTTCGAGATCGTCCCTTCGTTGTTCGGCACCCAGAGGAACGGCAACGTCACGGCCGCGGAGGCCAGTTGCAGTTGGTCGGGCACGGTGGCGTGGTCCACGCCGACCTCCTGGTGGTTGTTGGCAAAGTCCTCGCTCGAAGTGTACCTGCCGCCCTCTGGCACGCCGCTGGTGCGGGAAACGGTGGTGACAGCTCGGACGGCGTCCGGCGGACTGGCGCCACTGAGCGACAGGGCGGTGACCAGCACGTCCTTGATGGAACCGCCCGGCACACCGCCGTTCGGGGTGACGGCCACCGTGAACTCGTAAGTGGCGCCCGGGGCCAGGACCACATTCGTCCAACCGGCGCCGGTGATCTCACTGGTGATGTCCTGACAAACGGGCGGTGGGAGGACGGGCAGACTCCAGACCGGCTCGTTGAAGAGCACGCCGTGGTTGGCGTTGGGCGTCGAGTCGCGGGCGATGAGACCGTCGCCTTCATCCAGATGCCACAAGCCAGCGAGGCCCGGTTCCGTGCCGCTGAGGCGGCGGTTCATATTCGCGGCGATTTGCGCCGGAGTCCGGGCCGCGTTCCAGAGCCGGATTTCGCTCATTTGCCCCGCAAAGGGAGCCATGAGATTCTCGTTCTCGATTTCCATGCCGAACATGAGCGGGTGCGCGTCCCAAGTGACGCTGGCGGACGTGGCCACGGAGGCGCGCAGTTGACCGTCCACGTACAACGCCTGCGTGTTGGCGGCGTCGTCGAAAGTGAATGCGAAGTGGTACCAGGTGCCCGGCGTGGGGTGCCAGGAATAGGTGACAAAGATGCCGCGCACGTAGCCGCGCAGCCCGTTGCCATCCACCCACATCACGTAGGAGTTGTCCGCGCCCGTGCCGAAGGTCTTGCTCACGAGCAACCGCGAGCCGCTGACCGCGGAGAAGTTGAACCAGCCTTCGATGGTAACGTTCGTCAGTTGGAACGCGGGCGCGTTGCCGATGGCCACGTATTGGTTGAGCCCATTGAAACTGAGGCTGGGCCAGCCGCCACAGTACTCGACGTTCCAGCCGCCACCACCGGCGGATCCGGTGAGCGTAAAGCGGTTGGTCACATTGCCGCTGTTGCGCAGTTGCACCCGGTAAAGCGCGGTGTTGCCCGCCTCGATCTCGATCGGCTTGGTCTGGCCCGCGCCGGTCGGGTTGAGGACGCCTAGGCCGAGGAAGTTCACGTCGTTCTCGCGCCGAATCGCCACATCCGGTTGGTAGGTGGGCAAGCATTGCGTGAGCGCCTGCACCGAGTCCCGCACCGTGACAGACCGCGTGTCGGCGTACACCGCCACCACCGCGCTCTGCCAGGCGCCACCGCCGACGCGCAAGTCGGGCGTTGCCTCGACCGTGATCACCTGGCTGGCGCCCGGGGCCAGGACGGTGGTGGCCAGCCCGGTGGAACTGTGGAGCGCCGCCGTCACGTCCACCGCGCCGAGCTTGTACACCGTGACCCAGTTGGTGGGCGGATTCTCGGCCGCGCGCAAGACGAAGGAGCGCGCGTCGGGACCGTCGTTTTCGATCTTCACTCGATAGACGGCGGTCTGCAGCGGGTAGACAGCCTGGGACTTGGTCTGCGCCGGGCTGGGGACGGCTTCGTAGGTGTTGTCGAGGGCGAATGCGCTGTCCGGTTCGCCGCTGGTCTTCACCAGCAAGTCCGCGGGCGCGGGCACGCAAAGGCCGGCCAGCCCGGCCTGGTAGATGGCCGCAATTTCGCTGGCGGACAAGCCGCGGTTGAACACGTGGACTTCGTCAATCAGGCCGTTGAAGGCGTAGTTGCGGGAGTTGGGCCAGTTGTCATTGCCGATGCAGGCATCGTGGTTGTTGCCCAGGATGTTGCCGGTCAAGGGGCCGGAGGCGACTTCGGCGCCATCCAGATAGAGCCGGGCCATGATGCCATCGTAAGTGGCGGCCACATGCGCCCAACGCTGGAGGGGCATGGGGAAACTGACTGCAAAGCCCTTGGAGGTATCCGTCGTGCCCAGCCAGAACCGCAACTCACCCTGGTACACGGCCAATTCATAGCCGTTGGCCGAACCGTCCCAGGCCTTGTCGAAGATCATGGCGTGACCCGTCGCCGGTGGATTGGTCGCGTTGAGATTGACCCAAGCGTCCACCGTCACCTGGTTGGTCGTAATCCGGAGCGCACTGCCGCTGGTGCCGAAGAGCCGGATGGCGTCGTCGTTGCCATCGAGCAGGAACGCCCGCCCCACTTGGCCGAGATCGTAGCCGGCCTGGTATTCGAGCGTGCCGTGGTTGGTGCTGGCGTAGTCGTCGGCGTTGTTCTCGGCACGCCACCAGCCGACCAGGCCGGAAGGCGGGCTGACACAGGCATAAACCGTGTTCGCGTAGGCGCGCTGGCCGGTCTGGCCCGCGGCGTCGGTAGCCCTAATCGTGAAGGCATAGGCGCCCGCCGTTGTCGGTCGGCCACTGACCAAGCCGGTGGCCAGGTCGAGGTTCAAACCCAGCGGGAGCGCACCGGACACGAGCTCGAACCGGACCCACGGCGGCGTACCTGGCCCAGCCACGACTTGCAGCGCCAACGGCAGGCCCACCACGCCGTCGGGAAACACCGCAGGCTGGAGGATGGACGGTGGATGCAGGCAGCCGCCGGCGGGCCCCGCCTCGTAGCAGGCGACCACTTCCGCCGGCAGCAGCGTCCGGTTGAAGATCATGACTTCGTCCAGTTGCCCGCGGAAGAAGCGGCGGGGCGAGCCGTTGCCCCAGGCAAAGCCGATGTTGAGCGCGCGCGTGTTGAGCCCCGGGCGGAGCAATGGATAAATGCCCTGCAACTCACCATCCACGTAGAGCCGAATGGTGAAGCCGTCCCAGGTCGACGCGACGTGATGCCAGCGGTCATCCAGCACGTCCACCAACGAACTGACGTTCGGCCAGTTGCCGTCGAGGTCGTTGCCGATGTTGAAGTTGACCACGCCGGAAGCGGGATAGGTCTGGAAGGCCCAACCGGTGTAGTCGACCCAACCGTGCGATTTCTCGAGCAGCGTGCAGAGCCCATCCGCCTGACCGGGCTGCTGCTTGGCGCCTTTCATCCAGAACTGCGCGCTGAACCCGCTGCGGGAAGGGTTGAGTTCCGGCGCGTGCGGAACGCTCACACGGTCTTCGTTCGCATCGAAGGTGAAGCCCAGCCCCACCTTGGCGGCGGCGAACAGGCTAGCACCCTGAGCGGTGCCGTGGTGGCTGCCCACCCGACTCCAGGCGTTGCTTTCGCCCGGCCACCAGGCCACCAAGCCCGCCGGCGGCAGGACACAAGGGGGTGGAATCGCCTCCAGCACCAGCCGGTTGGTGTTGTTGGCCGGATTGGGATCGGGCCCGCTGGCCCGCAGCACGGCCGTGTTGGTGAAGGTCCCGACGACCTGCGGTTCGAGGAGTATCGCGATGGTGGCGCTGGACTGTGGCCCCACACCGTTCAACCGGCAAACCACTTCCTGGCCCGAGCGCTGATACGACCCGCCCGGCACACTGACCGCCAGCACGTCGAGGCTGCTGGGAAACGCGTTGGTCACCCATACCGTCGCCGCCCAGTTCGTGCTCGAATTGGTCACCGTGACGAGGTAATCGGCCCGGTGCTGGTTGAGCACTGGGTTGGGTGAGGCGCTGAGCAGCAGCCCCAGATCGGCCTCGCCCGGCGCCAGGCCCGTGGCCGCGATGTCGAACAAGACCGGCTCCGGCACGCCCAGCAGACTGCGGAGGGTAACCTCGAACTCGAGGTAACGCCCCGGCGGCGTGGCTCGCAGCGGCGCGCCGTTGACGGGGTGTTCCCAGGCTGACCAAACGGCGTGGTCGTTCGAGCTGCGCACTCGGACCAGGATATTGGTGCCGGTAGGATCGCTCCCGTGCCAGAGCACCTGAGTCCACGCCGTGTCGGGGATCTGGGCGTCATGGACGGCGGACCATAAGCCGAGCCGGACGGTGCTGTTGCGGACGATGGCGCCGGTCATGTCGCTGTAGCCGTAGTGGGAGCTTGCGATGCGCTTGACGAAGTCCACCGTGTCCTTGGTCGGATTGATGCGCCGGAGGTACTCGTCCCCAGTGCCCATGACCCAGATCTGTCCGGCGGCGTCCACCGCCACCCCAGTGGGCGTGGGCCCGACGGCAATCGACGCCTTCTTCACGCCCTCGTTCGAGAAGCGGGTGACGGTGCCCTGGCTCGAGCTGACGACCCACACGTCGCCGTCATCCGTGAGGGCCACGCCCCGGTTGCTGCCGCCCACGTTCACGGTCCATTCCCGCGTTCCGGTGAGCGTGTTCCAACGCGTCAACAACGCCTCCTGATGGGCCGACACAAACAGGTGGTTGTTGCGGTCCAACGCCAGGCCGTAAGAACGGAAATCCAAGACGAAGGTCTTGTAGCTCCCATCCGCCGGGTCAAGCCGCAGCAGGTTTTGCTGGCCGGACTCCTTGTACCCGGATGACCACAAGATCCCTTGGGCGTCGATGACCGCGCCGTAGGCGGTGTGATTGCTCGGGGCCACGTCAATCGCGCGCAGGATCTGGCCCGTGACACCGTCAATGTAGAAGTACTTCATGGTGTCGTGCGTGCCCGCCCACAGGTTGCCACGGGCGTCCACGGCCATGCCACGTAGCCCCGGATTCCAGTAGTTGT
The DNA here is from genome assembly GCA_016871715.1 of Verrucomicrobiota bacterium. Classification (GTDB taxonomy): domain Bacteria; phylum Verrucomicrobiota; class Verrucomicrobiia; order Limisphaerales; family J093; genus VHCO01. The sequence continues at coordinate 8,553 of VHCO01000079.1, read as the reverse complement.
TCAGGTAACTCCCAAGGTACCGCGCCGGCACGTAGTTGGTCTCGTGCCCGGGCGTCAAAAAGACCTCATGCAACACGCATTCGTCTTGGCCCCAGTCGAGCAACTCCGACCCAGTGATACTCCCGTCGCCATTCAGGTCACGCGAAGTCTGAACGACGCCATCGCCGTTCCGGTCGGCAAACTCGCCGTGTTCGAGCAGGCCGATCTTCACGGCAGTGGAACAGTTCCGGTTGGCGACCCAACAACTGCCGCGCAAATCGACCGTGGTGCGGGAGGGATTGCCATTGACGCCTGGCGGGCAAACGCGGTAGCGGCCCACTTCGTCCCCCGTACGGGTGTCCACTTTGGACACGGTGCCGTCGCCGGAGTTGGGCACCCAGAGGAAGGGCAACACCCCCCCCACCCGGCTCAACTGCAACTGGTCCGGGACCGTCCAGGGGTCGAGCCCGCTCATCCAGCCTCTACCGAAATCCGCCGTGGTGGTATACAGGGCGTTGACGGGCGTGGCGCTAGGTCGGATTGCGGTCGTGATCATCCGCACCGCATCCGACTTGGACGGGTCACCCACGGCGGTCGCCGTGAGCAAGACCTCATTGCTCGTGCCCCCGGGCACCGAGCCATCGGGCGTCACCTCGACCAACAGCGGCTTGCGGTCGCCGCCCATCAGGGCCGGCGTCCTGTACCCACCGCCCGTGATGGGGGTCGTCAGGTCGTTCCGCTGCCAACTCGGGCCATTGACCAGCGTGCCGAATCGCAGGGCGGAACTGAGGTCGCGCGTGATCGTCCCCGTGCCCTCGTTCAGCGGCCAGTAGCCGACCAAGCCCGGCTCGGCGCCCGTAAAGGCGCCCGTAAAGGCAGCCTGGACCTCCTGGGCATCGAGCGCGCGGTTCCAGATGCGGACGTCTCGGATCAAGCCCGGGAAATTGTTCCCGCCGCAACAGGCCTCGCCACCGATGCGGGCGCTGCCGCTATAGCCGGAGTAGTTGAGATAGACCGGACCGTTGGTCCGGGCCGCCCCGTCGACGTAGAGCCAAGCGTTGGTGCCGTCGCACGTGCCGACGACGTGGTACCAAAGGTTGGTTTCCGCTGGGGTACCGACCCCATACGTGATCGTGGAGCCGCCGTCCACCGGCTTGGTGAGCACACCCAGTCGGCCATTCTGCAGCGTGATGCCCCAGTCGATCCCGCCCGCCGCGCCACCCGCGATGGTGCGCCGGCGGGTGTCCGGGGCCGCAAGGATCTTCACCCACGCCTCGACCGTCCACCGCACCCCCGGGGCCCAGGCGCCGAGCTCCACGTAGTCGTCGGCACCATCGAATCGGAGCGCGTAGTCGAAGTAGTTGACGGTCCATCCGCCGCCGCCAGCCGTGCCCGTGAGGGCCATGGGCGCGGGAACGTTGCCGTCGTTGGCCAGCGTGAGGCGGTAGGTGACGGTTTGATTGGTCCACAGGTCGTGCCAGCGCGTTTGGCCCGCCCCATCGAGGTTGTACACATTATCGCCCACGGGATTGGGATCGATGTCGCGCCGCACCATCAAATCCGGCTGAACGCCCGGCCCAGCCACGGCCACGGCTTGGACCGCGTCGCGGACCAGGTTGGGCACCCAATCGTCGTGAGCGGTCACCGTGACCGTCTTGCTGGTCCCGGGCAATGCCACCCCAGTCATCGCGATCTCCACCGTGACGACCACGTTGCTGCGCGGGGGCAGGTTGGTGGTGGTGAACCCGCCGGCGCTCACGATCTGGGCGGTGATATTGCTGGCGCCCAGTTTGTAAGCCACCGCCCAGCCGGACGTCGCGCTTTCCGCGGCCTTGAGCGTGATGGGCTTGGTCTGGCTGTTGTCGTTCTCGGCCTTCACGTGAAAGATGGCTGTCTGCAGCGGAGCGACCGTCTGCGTCTCGACCTGGCTGCCGGCGGGCGTGAGCTGGTACACATTGTCGGCGGCATAGGCAGCATCGGATTCCGCAGCGGTCTTGATAAGCAGGTCGGGAATGGCGGCCGGCGCGGTGGGCAATCCCCAGCGGGCGCGCAACAGTGCTTCCACTGACCGTAGGTCGGCGTCGGACAGGGCCGTGTTATACGCGATGGCCTCGGCTATGTCGCCGTTGAACGTGTTGCCCCAAATGTCGCTCCCGAGGTGCAGGTCCGCCGTCTGAGCGCTGTCGCCGTTGGCGCGGAAGTAGGAGGTCCGCGGGTCCAGCAGGCCGATCCCGTCCACGCGCACCTCACCGTTGGTGCCGTCGCGACGGAAGGCCAGCACATGCCAGGTGTCGTCCCATCCCGGAGGTTGTGCGGTGACTACAGAGCCGCCGCTGTTCGGTTGTCCCAGTTGAAACCCAATCTGATCGTCGTACGTGGCATGGATCATCCAGCGATGATCGCTACCGGTGCGCCAGGAAATGGTGGTGGTGCGATGGTCGCTCCCCAGTTGTTTCTGGACCAGGAAGACCGTCGCTGCTGTGTTCGCGAACAGATTGGCGCCGGGGACCGCCGCGCGCGAAATCCAATCGTCCTGGAACTGGAGCACGGGCAACCCGTTCAGCACGTTGTTGGTCCAGAACGGCCGCCGGTTAGCATCGGCCTGCGCCAGGTGATTGCTTCGGGGGGACTGGTCTTCCCAAGCGCTCACCCAGCCGTTGGCGTCTTTGGTGACACCCATGTCCGCCCGTAACCATAGGGTCAAGTTCGGAGAGGCAATCTGTGCCTGGGCAATGGCAACCAGAGTGGCGACAAAGGGAAGAAACAAGCCCGCGGTGGGCAGAAGTCTCGTTTTCATAAGGCCTGAAACCTGATCCACCCTTGCGGGTGGCAATGGCAATATTCCTTATGATTAAGAATTCTGGCTCGTAGAAAAGCAAGTCTTTTGTGGCCGAAACACCCCTACCCCTACCCCCCGAATCCTAAGCGAGGTGGAGCGCGGACGGTCACGTCTGCCAAGCGGGTCTGACGACCCGCGCCCCGCAAGGCGCCTGCCGGACTTCACCCAACACAGCGCGCGGCCGCTTCACCGCAACCACCAGGCGAGCAGGATCGCGTAGCCAAAACTGGGCAGGTAGTCCGCCAACTCGACCTTCTTCACCTCGAGAATCACCAAGGCCACAAAGGCCACCAGGAAACCCGCCGTAGCCGAAACGGTCTCACCCCACACGGCTCCGTTGAATTGGGCGGCAGCCACCATCGCCCCCATGCTCAGCGTGCCTTGAAAAACCAACACGGGCAACGCCGACAAGACCAGGCCCCAGCCGAGCGTGCGCGCCAAAGCGAGCGTGGCCAACCCGTCCATGACCGCCTTGATCGCCAGCGGTTTGATGTCGCCCTCGAGCCCGTCCAGCAGAGCACCCGCCACGGCCAAGGGCGCCAAACAGAAGAGGACCGTGCCCGCGGCGAAGGCGTCGTTGAACCGGGCTCGGGCGGCTTGCGGCGGGGCGCTCAGGCAACGTTTGGCGAACTGCCCGAGCCGATTCAAGCCGCGCTGAAGCTTGAGGGCGTGGCCAGTCCACTTGCCCAGCACCAGCGCCAGCAGCACCAGGGCGAACTGCTGAAGCCGGTCGACCAGCGCGCCGTGGAAGCTGGTCCAGGCCGCCGCCAAACCGGCATAGATCGCAAAGACGCCCAAAAGGACCTTGACCTTCTGCTGAGCGCCAAGCGCCAACCGTTTCCGGGTGGCGAGACCCACGATGCCACCCGCTACAATGGCCACCGCGTTGACCAAGGTGCCCGTCATCCGCGCCACCCTAAGGAGCCCACGGCGCGCTGACAAGGCGCCAAGCCCAAAAGGCTCGACAGCGCGGCGGCAAAGCGCTAATGGCAGGCGCAATGTCCGATGTCGCCCGCACCCAACCGCCACACCCGACGCCGGCGCCGGCGCTGTCGCGCGGTGCGGTCTTTGTGCGGCGGTTGGTCAGTTCGCTGGTGCTGTGGGCCGTGGTGGTGGGGGCCTTGTTCTCGCCGAGTGCGATCCTGTCGGGCTTTTGTTTCCTGACCATCATGATGACGCTGGCGGGGATGGGTCTGGCGGAGTTCTATGCCCTCATCGAGAAACGGGGCCTGGTCTGCTTCAAGAGTTGGGGAATCGTCGGCGGCCTGCTGTTGATGGGAAGCACCTTCGCGTACCTCTCGGGCGCCCTCGGGGCCCAGACCGCGCCGGCCAAGGCCAACGACTTCGAGACGGGCATTCTGGTCCTGTTCGTGCTCGGGTTGTGCGTGCGGCAGTTTGTCGCCCGAGGCAATCCGGCGGGGTTAGTGGCGATCTCGACGACGTTGTTGGGGCTGATGTACGTGCCTTGGCTGCTCAACTTCATTCAGAAGATCAATTTCTTCCCCCGCGCCGAAGGCCGGTTCTACCTGATCTATTTCCTGGTCGTTACCAAGTTCAGCGACATGGGCGCCTACTCCGTGGGCTCGCTGATCGGACGTCACAAAATGATCCCGCGCGTCAGCCCCGGCAAAACCTGGGAAGGCTTCGGCGGCGCACTGCTCTTTTCCACGGGCGCCAGCCTGGCCCTCTACGGTTGGGCCGGAGACCACCTTGCCGGCATGAACTGGGTCCATGCCACCGTGCTGGGGATGTTGTTGAGCGTGGCGGCCGTGCTGGGCGACTTGATCGAGTCGCTGTTCAAGCGGGAGGCGGGGGTGAAGGACTCCGGCCACCTGTTGCCGGGCATGGGCGGCGTCCTGGATCTGCTCGACAGCATCTTGTTCAACGCGCCGCTCATGTACCTCTATCTCCGGCATGTTTTGACGGACTAACCCAGCCCGACTAGCCTCCGCGCCTTCAGTGCATGAAGAATGTCGTCCTGTTGGGCAGCACCGGCTCGATCGGCACCAGCACCGTCAAAGTGGCCGAAGACCTGCCGGATCGCATCCGGTTGATCGGCCTGGCGGCGGGCAATAACGCGGAGCTGCTCCTCGAGCAAACCCGCCGGTGGCGCCCCGAGGCCATCTCGCTCCACGACTCCGGCAAAGCAGCCGAACTGCAAGCGATGCTCGGCACCCGCACGCGAGTTCACACCGGCGCCCAGGGCCTGATCGAGTTGGCCACCCTGCCGGCGGCGGACATTGTGCTCATCGCCATCGTGGGCACCGCGGGGCTGCAACCGGCCTTGGCGGCCATTCGGGCCGGCAAAGACATTGCCATCGCCTCGAAGGAAATCCTGGTCATGGCCGGCGAAATTGTCATGGCCGAGGCCCGCCGGCAGGGCGTCCGGGTACTCGCCGTCGACAGTGAACATTCGGCCATCTTCCAATGTCTCGACGGCAAACCCACTCGGTCCGTGCGCCGGTTATGGCTCACGGCGTCGGGCGGCCCGTTTCGCACGTTGCCTCAGGCCGATTTTGGCGGCATCACGGTGGCGCAGGCGCTCAAACACCCGTCCTGGGTCATGGGCACCAAGATCACCATCGACTCCGCCACGCTGTTCAACAAGGCGCTCGAGATGATCGAGGCGCGCTGGCTGTTCAACATCGAGATGGCGCGCGTGGCGGTGGTGGTGCATCCGCAGAGCGTGGTGCACTCGATGGTCGAGTTTGTCGACGGGTCGATCGTGGCGCAGATGTCCACCCCCGACATGTGCCTGCCCATCCAGTATGCCCTAACGTATCCCGAGCGCGTCGCGAGCGACCGGGTGCAGACCGACTTCGCCCAGATCGGCAGCCTCACCTTCGAGCCGCCAGACCTCGCCCGGTTCCCCGCCCTCGGCTTGGCTCGCCGCGCCGGCGAACTCGGCGGCACGCTCCCTGCCGTCCTGAACGCCGCAAACGAGATCGCCGTCGCGGCCTTCTGCGAAGGCCGCCTCAGCTTCCCCCAGATCGCCGCCACCGTCGCCCGCGTCATGGATGCCCACGCAACGGTCCCTCACCCGACGCTCGATCAAATCCTCGACGCCGACGCCTGGGCCCGCGCCGAGGCCGCCCGCGTCGCCGGCGCCCCGGTTGCCCGAATCCTTAGCGAGGCGGAGCGCGCACGGTCACGTCCGCCAAGCGGATCTGACGATCCGCGCCCCACAGGGAGCCTGCCGGGTTTCACCCGCGATGGCAGCCCTCAACCACCTCGCTAAGGATTCGGGCCAGTTGCGGCCGGCGCACTATAGGGTTGAGCGGCGGCGCCTAATGCTCGATGATGTCGCGCCTATGAACCACCGATTGTCTTGCCTCACCCTCACCGTGGCGGCCTGGCTTTGGGGCGGCACCGTCCGCGCGGCCGATTTGCCGCCCAACACGCTCAGCGCGGCGGAAGTCGAGGCGGGGTGGTTGTTGTTGTTCGACGGCGAATCGACGTTCGGCTGGGCGCCACGCGGCGAAGCGCGTTGGGCGGTGGCCGACGGGGCGATCGTGTACCAGAGCGGGACCGGCGCAGGAATGCTCAGCACCACAACCGAGTTTGCCGACTTCGAGCTCCGGGCCGAGTTCTGGATCGACAAGCAGGCCAACAGCGGGGTCTTCCTCCGGTGCCCCACCGCGGGTGAGATCACCGCGCTCAACGCCTATGAAGTTAACATCTACGACGCCCATGAACAGTGGCCCACCGGCAGCATCAATGAACTGGCCCGCGCCCCCAAACAGCCCGCCACGGTCGGCCGCTGGAACACGTACCAAATCGTCGCGCGCGGCCCGCAACTCGAGGCGCAGTTGAACGGCCAGCGCACCGTGTCGGTCCGCGACGACAAACTGGCCCGCGGCACAATCGCCCTCCAGCAACTCAAAGGGGAAGGCAACGTGCGCTTCCGCAACCTCAAGCTGCGGCCGCTGAATCTGACCTCCATCTTCAATGGCAAGGACCTCACCGGTTGGACCGTGTTGCCCGACCGCAAGTCGGTCTACTCGGTTACGCCCGAAGGTTGGCTCAACGTCAAGGATGGCAACGGTGACCTCCAGTCCACCGGGCAGTACGGCGATTTCCTCTTCCAGCTCGAGATCGTCTCGAACGGGCAGCATCTCAACAGCGGCGTGTTCTTCCGCGCGTTACCCGGCCAGTTCTGGAGCGGTTACGAGAGCCAAATCCGCAACCAATGGCAAGGCGACGACCGCACCCGCCCAGTGGATTTCGGGACAGGCGGCCTCTACAACCGCCAACCGGCGCGCCGAGTGGTTTCGACCGACCACCAGTGGTTCTCCATGACCATTGTGGCGCACGGGCCGCATCTGGCGACTTGGGTCAACGGCCTCCAGGTGACCGACTTCATCGATACCCGCCCGCCGAACGAGAGCGCCCGGCGCGGGTACCGCGCTGAACCCGGCGTCCTGAGCCTTCAGGGTCACGACCCCACCACGGACTTGTCGTTCCGCAACTTGCGGATCGCCGAATTGCCTCCAGCGCGAAAGTGACGTGGGCGACATGAAGGCCTCCGGCGCCGACGGCAGCGGCGGGAAGATGGTCCTGCGGGCGGTGCTCTTGACGAGCATCACCGTGGCCGCCCTGCTGTTCGGCCTGCGCGGTCGGGCCGGGCCCGGGGTGGTCATGGTGCTCGCGCTGTTCGCCTGTTTCTGCGGGCGGCATCCGTTGTTGAAGGCGTATGCCTTCACCGCCTGGGTCTTCACCTTCGTGGCGGCGTCGATGTTCTGGCCGGTTGCCTTCGGCACTTGGTTCGGCTTCGACCTCAAGTACCTCATCGTGCCGCTGATCCAAATCATCATGTTCGGCATGGGCACTACGCTGAGCTTGGCCGACTTTGCGCGCGTGCTGGTCATGCCCTGGCCCGTGTTTGTCGGCATGACCCTCCAATTCAGTGTCATGCCGCTGGTCGGGTTCACTTTGGCCATGACCTTCGGCTTTCCTCCGGAGGTGGCGGCGGGCGTGGTCTTGATCGGGTCGGTCTCCGGCGGCGTCGCCTCGAACCTGATCACTTACCTGGCCGGCGGCAACGTGGCGTTGTCGGTCACCATGACGGCCTGCTCGACCGTCGCCGCGCCGATCGCCACGCCGTTTCTGATGAAGGTCTTGGCCGGCCGACTCGTTCCCATTCACTCCCTGGACCTGATGTTCGAGATCCTGAACATGGTAGTTGTGCCTGTGGTCACCGGCTTGATCGCCAACCGCATCCTCTACGGTCAAGCTCGGCACTGGAATCAACGCGCGCCGCTGGCTAGCCTGGCCTTGGCGGGCCTAACGTTGGCGACCGTTGCGGCGGTTCTGCCCACCGAGGCCCTCGGCCGGTTGAGCACGCTGCGGACGGGCCTGGTGCTCGGGTCGGCCCTCCTGGGCGCGGTGGCCGCGGTGAAGTTGGCTATGGGCCTGCTTCGCCACAGCTCGGCGAACTGGATGGATCGCGTGCTGCCCGTGGTGTCCATGACCGGGATTTGCTTTATCATCGCCATTATCACCGCCCGGTCGCGCGACAAACTCCTCACCGTCGGACCGCTCCTGATCGCCGCGGCGGTCCTGCATAACGCCACCGGCTACTTCCTCGGCTACTGGGCGTCGCGCCTGCTGCGCCTGGACGAAGTCGTCTGTCGTACCGTGGCCATCGAGGTCGGTATGCAGAACGGCGGCATGGCCTCGGGCCTGGCGATGGGCGTCCTCAACAGCCCCGAGGCTGCCTTGGCGCCCGCCATCTT
>VHCO01000078.1 GCA_016871715.1 Verrucomicrobiota bacterium | reverse complement strand
TCCCCCCGCTCCTGCGCTGTGAGTTCGATTTGGAATGGGCTGATTCTAGGCACATAGCGAGCATCGTGCAAAGCGGGCCATACCGCAAGAATAATACGTTAGTGTATTAATGAAATGCACCACTAAGAGACTGGCGAATCAATGTAGCCCTCCGCACATGCCGCTCAGACGAGGCGGTGAAGGCGAAGGCGAAGGCGAATCCGAGATGTGGATCTGTCAACCATAACTTGCCTGGACAACTGGATAACCTCTTCCCTTCTGCATGAGCCCGAAATGTCGGAGCAATTACCTAAGACCAGACAGCGAGCTGCCACGGCAAGGCAACAATGGATCTGTCAACAATGTTAAGCCTGGCCAATTGAGTCAATTGGGTAACCCCTTCTGCGTCAGCCCCGAATGTGGGAGCAATTACCTATTACCTGGGACAGGACCGCGAGCCGCAACGGCAAGGCAAGGGCCAGGGGCAAGAGCGGCCAGCGCCCAAGGTCCGTCTTAAGATACGGCTTAGAGGTCGAGTCGGTCCCGGGCGTAGCCGAGGCTTCGCTCGAGGTGCTGTCGTTCGAGGGCGAGTTGTTGGTCGCGGGATAACCGGGAGACGGCCACGAAGGGTTCAGGATGCGCCCGGGTGCGGAGGATGTGCCACTGGCGGGCCAGGTCGCGGGCGGGGGTATCGGCCAAGGTGGTCCAGTAGCCGGGGCGCAAGATGGGCACCTTGATGGCGTCGCGGGTGATGGTCTCGAAGTTGAACCTGATGTTGGGCTTGGCTTGACGCAGGGTCTTCACCATGGCGGGCAAGTCGAGGAACCCGTCGCCCAGCGGGACGTCCGCCAGCCAGAAGCCGTCCTCAGCTTCGCGCACGGCTTGGTCTTTGAGGTGGACGGTGAGGGCGTAGGGGGCGAAGGCCTGGACCGACTCGAGCGCGTCCTCGACCAGGGGGAAGTTGTTGCCGACATCGACGCATGCGCCGATGAACTCGCTGCTAAGGTGCCGGAGCAGGGCCAAACGCTCGGCGATCCGCTGGTCCTTGTGGTTCTCGACGGCCAGGTGGAACCGGAGCCGAGCGAGCACCGGTTCGGCGAGTTCGAGCGCCGTGCGGCCTCGCGCCTCAGCCTGGTGAAACTCGGCGAGTGAGTGGAACTGCTCGTAACGCCGGCCGGGCAGGATGACGGTGCGGGCCAGGGTGGCGCCGGCCGCCTGGGCCCGGCGCACGTCTCGAGTGAAGCGGTCCAGCTCGCCTGAGCCGTGGGGCGGATCGACAATCGCTTCGATGTGCATCCGGTAGTTTTGGACACGCCGACGCAACTCGGGCAGGTGCGGGTCATCCGCAGCGGTGAAGGGGAACTGAATGCCGCCGGCGCCCAAGAGCCGGCACTCTTCTAGAAAAGCCAGGGCGGGCGAGAGGCCCTGGTGGCGGCCAGCCCAGGCGTTGCGCTGGTGGATTCCCCAAGCGTAGATCGCGACGCCCAGGGTGGAGGCAGCGGCAGTGGCGGTCGGCGGCATGGCCCCAGAGTCTAGCTCACACCCAGCGCCTTGAGTTCTGCATCCCAGGGTCGGCGGTAAGGTCGTACCAACTGCCGGTTGGCCTCAGCGTCGCCCACGATCTGCTCTTTGTCGGCATCCCAGACGATTTTGCGTCCAGTGTGCAACGATATATTGGCGAGGTGACAGACGGTGGCGACGCGATGGCCGCTCTCGATGTCCGTGACGGGGTCCTGGCGCGATTTGATGCAGTCGAGGAAATTACGCGCGTGTCGTTGGTAATCGAGCAGGGCATCGCCGGTGTCGTCTTTGACGCTCTCGGTCCAGGACTGTCGCGCGGTCGGCTCGGGTTCGGGCTGCGGGCCGCCGACGGGATGACCGCCGGGCAGGACGCGCGCTACCTGGTCGATGGGCGAGACCTTGGGATCGGCCCAGACCTCGAAGCCGCCGCGGGACATGGCCATGGTGCCGTAAGTGCCGTGGAACATGAGGCCACCCATACCCTGTCCGGCGCGTCCGGCGGTGCACTCGCGGTACTGGCAAACGGCGGTGAAACCGGGGTACTCGAGGATGGCGTCTTGGGTATCGGGGACTTCGCCATTGTCCTTGAGGAAGAACCGGCCGCCGGTGCTGTAGACCGCGCGTGGGGCTTGGACGCCGGTGATCCAATGGACCAGGTCGAGCGAGTGCTGGCCGAGGTTGGTCATTTGGCCTCCCGAGTAATCCCAGAACCAGCGGAAATGGTAGATGCCGCGGTTGGGATTGTAGCGGCGCGCTGGGGCGGGTCCGAGCATCAGGTCCCAATCGAGGTCCTGGGGCGAGTCTTGGTCGGGGGGACTTCCGAAACCCGGCATGACATTGCGGAAGAAATTGCTCTGGACCGACACGACTTGCCCGAGGCGACCGGCCCGGATGAACTCGCGGGCGCGCTGGAAGTTGGGGCCGGACCGGTTCTGGGTGCCGACCTGGACCACGCGCTGATAGCGGCGCGCCACGTCCACCATCCAGCGCCCCTCCCGCACGAAGAGGGTGAGCGGCTTCTCGACATAGACGTCCTTACCTGCGGCGCAGGCCAGCATGGTCTGGAGGGCGTGCCAATGGTCGGGTGTAGCTACGATGACGGCCTCGATGTCCTTACGCTCGAGCAGGCGGCGGAAGTCGCGGTACTGGGCCAGCGGCTTACCCACCAAGGCCCCCGCCGCCTCAAGTCGGGGCTGGTAAGGATCCGCCACGGCCACAAGGTTCACGTCCGGTTGCGCCAGGAAGCTCCGGGCATGGATGCGGCCAATCAATCCGAAGCCAAGGAGGCCGACGCCGACGCGTTCGTTGGCGCCCAAGACCCGCCGGGCTGAGAGAGTGGTCAGGCCGGCTGCGACGGTTGCGGTGGTGCGGACGAAAGCGCGTCGCGAAAGGGCAGAGGGCGCGGCGGTGGAGACCGAGTTCTCGGGACTGGGCGCTGCAGCTATCGACCCGTGTGGCCCGGGAACACCGGCGCGCGCGCCCGGGGGGCTGGTGAGGGGAAGGCCCGCGGCGCAGAGCTGCGGTTTAGGGGTCAGGTTCGGTGGCATAGGAGGATGGAGGATGGTCGAGGTTGGAGTGGGATACTCATGAGTCACGGAGGTGGACTACAACCTGGCGGTAGGGCGCGCAGTCCTCTGCGCGCCGCGGCTTCCTGTGCCCTCGGCGGTCTGCGGCGCGCAGAGGACTGCGCGCCCTGCCGGCAAAGTGTGTCTATCCCGAGCTCTCATCAGTAGTCTGCTGCGCTTAATGGGTTCATTTGCCGTCATGATACCGAGTGCGGCTGCGGTTGTCGCCGGTTTTCTGTGGCTTCGTTGAACGGCATCGGTCGCGCCGACGATCACGGCGAGTAGTAATTGTGACAGTGTTTGAGACGCCGGTAATTACGGTCCTGCCACAGGCGCGGCTGGTTAGGGCGCGGGTTGGGGGCGGTGTTTTGGAGGATGACCAGGTCGCTGCCTTCGAGGACGAGGATTTCCTCGCGCCAATCGCCGAACACATCGGCCACGTAGAGCCGGTCGGCGCGGGTCTTGAACCGCTGGACGAATCGGCCGGTGAGAGGCTCGAACAGGGCGACATCACCGCTGCGATGGCGTTCTTTGGCGCAAGCCAGTTGCTGGCGCGCGCCGGTCCAATCGATGGTGTGGATCACCTCGACCCCGCTCGCGGTCCAGTCCTTGGGAGCGACGTTGTCCATTTCGTACTCGAAGACGACCTGGCCTTGGGCGTCGAAGACGAACGGTTTTTGATGTTCGTTGTAACGGGACCGGCACCAGATGTAGTAGGCGTCCGAGTCGGGGTGGAACCGGCCAATGGCGGCGTTCTGGGGTTCTTGGCCGCGCAGATGGTTACGCCAGATCGGGCCGTTGAGTCCTAGCAGTTGGACCTGATTCGAGCCTTCTTCGAGCAAGACCACTTCTCGGCCCGGTCGGTCCGGCAACACGTCGGCCACGAACACGCTGTCCATGTGGCCTTGGAACGGAGCGGCTCGGACCAGAAGTTGGCCGGTCGCCGAGTAGATCGTGGCGCCGAGGACTTCGTCGCGGCCGTCGCCGTCCAGGTCGGCCAACCGCGCTCCGTTATGGGCGCAGGAGACGAATTGGTCGGTGGTCCACAGCGGTTCGCCGCCGCGGAGCAGGTCCCTGACGGCGTAGGCCGCGAGGTAGCGCCCCATGCGATAGCCTTCCGTGTTGGTCCGCCTGTAGAGGATGTCGGTGTCGGTTCCTTGGCCACGGAAAGAGGCCAGCAGGGCCAGTTCCCAACGTTGTGCGCCCGGGGGAACCGGGGGCTGAGCGGTGGTTTTGGGTTTGCCGGTGGCGCCGTCGACAAAGTGGACGACCGAATCGCCGCGGGTGAGATAGACGACCTCCGTGCACCCGTCGCCGTCGACATCGCCGACGGCGACGCCGGGTCCGTGATGTCCGGGCAACCCTTGGCTTTCGCTTTGCCCGCCCACACCGATGTCAGTTTTTTGTAACCAGAGGGTGTGGCCGCGGTTGTCCACGACGAGCAGGTGGCCCGGCACCGTGACGAGGAAATCCATGCGTCCGTCGTCGTTGACGTCGGCGACGAGCAGGCCGCCGGCGCTGTCGTCAGCCTCAGGGGCGGGTAGGCCGAGGGCGATCCGCGTGGTGCGGGTGCTTGGTTCCGCGGTGTAGGTGAAGCATTCGAGACTGCCGGCGAGGAGGAACAATAGGCAGCAGCGGAGGTGTCGGGTGGGGTTGGGCAGACGGCTCGCGGTGCGCCGACGAGCGAGCTGAAACAGGCGCGTGGACCAGGCTGGGAGTGGGAGCGAGCTTCGTGGGTTCATTGGGTTCATGGGTTCATCCGTTGCTTCACTGCTTACCGATCAGGGGTTGGGATAGACGACAGTTAGTTTGCTGGTAGCAGGGCGCGCAGTCCTCTGCGCGCCGCAAACCGCTGTGGACGCAGAAGGCCGCGGCGCGCAGAGGACTGCGCGCCCTACCGCCGACTTGCAGTCCCTCTCGGTGACTCATGAGTAGGTGGCGTATCGTTGGTCAAAGCGCCGGAGCCCAGCGGATCGAGCGTCGGCGCAGGCGCGGCGGAACTCCTGGGTCGTGAGGGTGCGCCGCAGTTCGGCGGGGGCAGGATCGTCCGTCGCGGCGCCGTCCGGATGGTACTGCGCCATCACGTTGATGTAGGTGTCGGGGGAGACGTGGGAGGCGAGCCACTGGGCGACGGACCGTGTGTCGGCTAGGTCGTTGGGCAAGACGAGGTGTCGGACTAACAGGCCGCGCTGGGCGAGGCCTTGGTCGTCGAAGGTGAGGTCGCCCACTTGTCGATGCATTTCACGGATGGCCCTGCGCGCCACTTCAGGGTAATCCGGAGCGTCGGCCAATCGTGCGGCGACGTCGGGCTGCCAGAATTTGAAGTCGGGCATGTAGACGTCCACCACGCCATCGAGCAGGCGCAGTGTGGGCACGGCGTCATAGCCGCCGGTATTGTAAACGATGGGCAAGCGCAGCCCTTGATTGGCGGCCAGCGTTAGGGCCTCGAGGAGTTGCGGCACGACGTGGGTGGGGGTGACCCAGTTGATGTTGTGACAACCTCGGGCTTGGAGTTCGAGCATGATGGCCGCCAAGGATTCCGCCGAGGCCGCCCGGCCTGCTGGGGTGTGGCTGATGTCCCAGTTTTGGCAAAACACACACCCGAGGTTGCAGCCGGCGAAGAAGACCGAGCCGGACCCGCTCCAGCCGCGCAGGCAGTCTTCCTCGCCGTGGTGGGGTCCGTAGCTGGCCACGACGGCCGCGCGGCCGAGGCGGCAAAAACCGGTTTGGTTGGCGAGCCGCGCGGCGCGGCACTGGCGCGGGCAAAGGCGACAGGGGGCCAGCAGTTCCGTGGCGGCGGCGGCGCGCCGGCGCAGCTCGCCGGATTGGTTCAGCGCGACATACGCCGGTTGCCAGGCCGCCGGCATGGCGAAGCAGTCGTTTATTTGCCCTGGTCGGTGCCCTTGACCCGGAGGCGGATGGCGTAGAGGCCTTTGCTGGCGGTGATGAAGAGGGTTTGGCGATCTTTCCCGCCAAAACAGACGTTGGCGGTCCAGGACTCCGGCACGTCGATCTGTTCGCGGCGCTGGCCGGTCCGGTCGAACACGGTGACGCCGCGACCGGTGAGGTAGAGGTTTCCTTCACTGTCGAGCGTCATGCCGTCTGAGCCGAGCTCACAGAACAAGGTCTTGTTGGCCAGACGGCCGTCGGGTTGGATGTCGAACCGGTAGGTTTTGCGTCCGCCGATATCGGCGACGTAAAGGAGTTTGCCGTCGGGTGTGCCGACGATGCCGTTGGGTTGGCGCAGATCGTCGACGACGCGCACCGGTTCTTTCCGGTCGGCGGCCAGGTAGTAGACGTGCTGGCCGTCTTGCGGCATGGCGGTGTGGGTCCACCAGGGGCGTTTGTAGAAGGGATCGGTGAAATAGAGGCCGCCGTCGGGTCGCACCCACACGTCATTCGGACCGTTGAGCGGTTTGCCTTGATACTGGCTCAGGAGCACGGTGACCGTGCCGTCGGGAGCGATGGACCAAAGCTCGTTCTTCTCATCCGCGCAGACCAGCAGATGGCCGCGCCGATCGAAGCACATCCCGTTGGCGCGACCCGCCGGCTGCCGGTAGGTGCTCAGGACGCCGTCCACACTCCACTTGAGAATGCGGTCATTGGGTTGATCGGTGAAGAGGACGTTGCCAGCAGCGTCGGCGGTCGGGCCTTCTGTGAACTTGCAGTCGCCGGCGAGTGGCTCGAGTTGGGCGCCAGAGGCGATCAGGCTGGATTCGGCTGCGCGGGTGAGACAGGCCATGGCAAGCAAGCCGGCGAGGACGGCGGCGGGAAGGCGGAGGGTGATTTGCATGGGTTGAGTTCGGTTGAGCGCCGGCTGTGGGCAGACTCGACTTGTGGGAACGGACCTAAGCCGTCCCGAAGGCGGCGAACCCGGCGCGGTGAGATGGCTGGTGTGACCTTACTGGTGAGGCCGCTGGAGAGACGACCGCTTGCAGGTAGGGCGCGCAGTCCTCTGCGCGCCGCAAACCGCGGTGGACCTGGGAGGGAGCGCAGCGGACTACGCGCCCTACCTGCAAGCGGTTGTCGATCTTGGCGACTCACGAGCAAGATGGGGTTCACGATAGCCGCGCTGCTCGGGCTGTCAACGCGGCGCAGGCGACGGGGCCGGCAGCCCCGAGTCCTAGCGCGACCGAGCGCGGGTGGCGCTGCTGGGGCGCAATTCCGGGCTTGAGCTGCTCGGGGGGCGAGGATTCACTATGGGTCATGGGGACGGACCTAGACGAGGTTGGCAGCGATGCGAGCGCGACTCCACACAAGGATCGGAGCACGGGCCTATTGGTATTTGGCGTGCTCGAGATCCTGCTGGGGTTTGTGGCGGTGCTGATGGTGCCGCTGATGGTGCTGGGTCAGGTGATGGCGGCGCGGATGGGCCAGGGAGAATTCAATGTGCGGTTGGTGGTACCCGCAGCGGTGTTTTATGGAGGGGCCGCGGTCATTTTTGTGTGGCTGGGGATCGGTTCGATTCGGGCGCGACGGTGGGCGCGAGCGCTGGTGTTGGTGGTGGGGTGGAGCTGGCTGGCGATGGGGGTGGTGGGCAGCGTGCTATTCCTGTTCATCATGCCGCAGTTGCTCAGCGAGGGGCCGCCTGGAGGTGAACCCCTGCCGGAGACGGCGCGGCAAGTTGGCCTGGTCGTGGGACTGGGATTTGTACTGGTCCTCTTTGTGGCCGTGCCGGCCGTTTTGGTGGGGTTCTTCCAGAGTCGCCATGTCAAAGCCACGTGCGAAGCGCGAGACCCGGGCCCTTCGTGGACCGATGCCTGCCCGTTGCCGGTCCTGGTGCTGAGTTTCTGGCTGATGGTTGGCGCGTTCTCGTTGTTGACGCTGCCGCTGTCGTCGAACAGCGTGTTGCCCTGCTTCGGCATCTTGCTCTCGGGCATACCTGGGGGAGTAGTCTGCGGGATACTGGCCACGCTCTGGATCGTGTCGGCTGTGGCGGCCTATCGCCTGAAACCTGTGGGGTGGTGGATCCCCTTGGTCTGCGTGCTGGTGCTGGGGAGTTCCGCCGTGGTCACCTTCGGCCGCGTGGACTTGGCGGAGCTGTACCGCACCATGGGCTACACCGCGCAACAGATCGAGCTGATGCAGAATTACCGGTTCCTCCACGGTTCCCCGATGTGGTGGTGGTCGGTCGGCTGGACCTTGCTGGCTTTAACTTACTTGCTGGCCATCAAGCGCTACTTCCGCAGGCCGCGTTCGTCTGAGCCGACCCTCGTCGAGCCCGCGCTCCCGCTGACCCCAGTGCCGAGTTTGCCCGAACACCCGCCGCTCGCGCACCCGACTCCCGCCGTCGAACTACCGGCCGTCGCAACTGGGCCGTCCGCCCCGGGGGAGGAGCCGTCGCCGTCGCCAGCACCGGCCTCGCGGCCCGGGGTGGACTGAGCGAGGCGATGGGGTACGCCTCACCAGCGCCGGTCGGTCGGGCCAAGGGACGGCCAGCGCGCGGGGGGGGGTGGCTTGGCGGGAGTCGAGGGTTGGCCTGCGGAGTCTTTGAAGGCGCCGCGCAACAGCCAATGCCGTTTGAGGCCGCTGAGGAGCTCGTCGGTGGTGCGCACCAAACTCGAGAGTTCAGCCAGGAAATTGGTGTTGGCCTGGACCTGAGTGTTGAGGTTGCTGACGATCAGGGAGAGTTGGTCGAGCGGCGGGCTGAGTTGGGCGACGAGGGAAGCGAGGTTGGTGTTGGCGGCGAGCAGGATGGCGTTGGCGTTGGTCATGGTGGCGCTGGTGTTGGTCAGCGCCAGGCTCACATCGGTCAGGGCGGTGTTGGCGTTGGTCAAGGTGAGCTGGAGTTGTCCGCGCAGGTCTGCCGGGATCAGCCACTGGCCCAACGAACCGGCCGGGTCCGAGAGGTGGGTGGCGATGGCCGCCAGATTCGTCAGCAACGGCTGCGCTCGCACCAACAACTCGCTCGCATTCGAGGTCACGAGCGTGGTTGAAGCCAGCAGACCGACGAGTTGGTTGGTCAACACTCGCTCCGCCTGCTCGACCACGGTCTGCAGCCGCTCCGTCAACGCAGCGGATTCTTCCGGCGGTAACCAGTACGGTTCCGAGTGGGGCGTGTAGGCTTCGTAGGTGCCCGTGCGGAAGTTCCATGCGGCGGTCACTTGTTTGCGCGGCGTCGAGCGATCGGCCACGCGGACCGTCTCGATGCCTGCCGCAGCGATGGCCTCGAGGGCGTCTTGGCTCAGCGGTTGCAGCACCATCGCCAGCGGCGGGTTGGTGTCGCCACTGGGGATCTCGTCCAGGAACAGGTTCGTCCGCAGATTCGACAGCCGCAAGGCCTCGGCCGGCGCGTACTGGCGGACTTCCCAGACCAAGTGGGTGGGCCGGTAGTTGCTGCCTTTGGTCACCTCGATGAACCGGTTGCCCAGGAAGTCGGCGGCGGTCACCCGCGCCCGCGAGCCTTCCGTCCAGAGATACCCGAAGTAGGGCGCCTTGATCTCGAACTCGACATACACGTTAAACAGGTCGTCCGGCGGTTGACCCTCGATACGAGTGATCTCGCCCACGTCGAATCCCATCAGTTTCACCGGGTCGCCCACCTTCAATCCGGCCGCACTGTAGGTGAGGGTGTAGTAGGTGACTTTCGTGTCGAACCAGCCTTTGCGTTTGGCGGTGTGATAGATGTAGTAGCAGAAACCCGCCAACAACAGCAGCGTCGCTAGCAAGACAAAAACACCCACCGCCCGCTCGACGCGGCCTAGCCGAGTCCGTAGTTGTGGCGTGAGGTCTTGCACCGCTGCGAACGCTAGCCTGAGTCCACCGCTTCCGCCAGCAATTCCCGGAGCAGCGGCTCGGTGCAACGCTCCAGATCCGCCCGCGTTCCCAGCGGCACCCAGCGACGCTCTTGGATTAAGGCGAATTGGCGCGCCATCCCCAGCCACGGCCGCAGATCGTCTGCCGCAACCACCACCGTCATTCGCCGGCGCTCCGTGCCCAAGCCGGTCCAAGCGAGCTGGGTTAGAAACTCCATCCACCAGCGCCGCTGTCGCGGGTCCAGGCCGGCGAGGGGATTGTCCAGAAACAACAGCTCGGGGCCCAGCGCCAAGGCTCGCGCCAACGCCGTCCGCTGCCGCCAACCGCGCCCCAACTGGCTGGGGTAGTAATCCGCCAGCAGACTCAAGCCCGTATCTGCCAGCAAGGCTGCCACCTGCGCCGCCACAGCGTGCTCGCCGCATTCCCGGTGATAGCACAGGGGCAACGCCACGTTCCGCAGAACGGTCAGTTCGCCGAACAAGCGGCCTCCGTCGCCAAACACCAGCCCCACTCGCCGTCGCGCTCGATCGAGGTCGCCGCTGCTCATCTCCGCCACGTCCTGGCCAAACATCAGGTGCGTCCCCGCCCGCGGACGCCATAAACCCGCGGCGGTCTCGAGCAACGGCGTCTTGCCTGAACCCGGCAGGCCTCCCACAACCCAGAACTGGTGCTCCTCGATCGTCCAGTTGAGCCCCTGCACCACCACCTGGTTGGGTTGCTCGGCCGAGCAGACGCTGGCCGAGCGCAACTCGATCAACGGCTGCGCGCGCTGCCCGGGGGCGGAGCCGGCAAGGTGCGCCGCCCCGTTGGGGATGGCGCGCCGATCTGGGAGGGTCGGTTCCACGACAAGCGCTGCGTCACATCAACAGATAGACGACGATGAACACCGAATCGAGAAAGACGCAAGCCACCAGGCTCCACACCAGGGCCCGCGTCGTCGCGGCCGACACCTCCGCCAGCCGAAGCGGCCGAGCCAGGCCCGAGTAACACGTCACCACCGCGATGATCAGGCCGAACAGGAGCGTCTTTAACGCCAGCAACACGAAGTCCTGCCAGGTGAGCGCCAGGGCGATCTGCCGGAAATACTCGGCTGGCGTCAGCGGCACGTCCTGCAGGAAGGCGAACAAATACCCCGCCGCAAGCGTGCCCAGAATCAAGTAGGCGCTCAGAGTGAACACCGCGATGGCCATCCCGCATACCCGCGGTACCACCAGGTAATGCACCGGGTCCACCCCGAGGGCCTCGAGGGCCTCCACTTCCCCCATCGCTCGCGCCGTCCCCAACTCGACCACACTCGCCGTGCCCACCCGCAGCAGCACCACCAGGGCCGTCACCAGCGGACCGAGCTCGCGCACCACCGCCGTCACCATGACCGTCCCCACCAGATGCTGGGCCCCCACCCGCGTCAGCAACGCCACCGTTTGGCCGATCACCACGAACCCTAGTGCCGCCGCCAGAAAACTCACCATTGGCAGCATCCGAATCCCCGCGCGGGCAACCTGCGCGACGATCAGCGGGTGGATCACCGCCGCCGCCTGCCCGAACCTCGTCACCAACACCCCCAGCGTGATCAACGCAAAAGCCAACAGCCCGCGCGCGTTCTCCCCGGACGCGAGCAGCCAATTGCCCACGAACTTGGTGTACGAACGAGGGAGCGGCGACTCGAACATGGACTCGATCGGGAGCCTCCGGCCCGTGCTGGTCAATGCCTTCGCCACCCGCGCAGGTTAGGAGGTTCGGGCGCCCTGGTCAAAATGGATTTGGGGCGCTGAGGTCGCGCCCCTGGTTGGCACGAAACGTGATGCTCCTTTTCGTACAGTTTGACGCCGAGCACGCGGCGTGATACCGCGTTGGCCTGGCTGAAGCATTGGCATGTGCCGAACGGTCCCATGAAATCCAAATCGCACCCCCGTCCCGTTTCCGCGCCCGTCGTTGGCCAAAACCTTGTCGCCCCGCGTCGGGGGTCTGCCGGTAGAGCCTTCACGCTCATCGAGTTGCTGGTGGTCATTGCCATCATTGCCATCTTGGCTGGCCTCTTGTTGCCGGCCCTGGCCAAGGCCAAGCAGCAGGGGCATGCCGCCCTCTGCAAGAACAACTTGAAGCAGATCGCCCTCGCGACGGTCATGTATGCCGACGATAGCCAAGACCGACTGCCGTTCGCGTGGTGGTACTACCAACCGTTCGATAGCGCCGACTCGAACAACTTCCAGACTCTGTTGATCCCCTACATCCAGAAGAACAACTTCCAATCCGGCAACACCACCGAGTCGAGCGACTTTGCCAAGAGCATCTTCCGCTGCCCCACTCGCCTCCTCGAGAACCACTACCGCCAGCACAAAAACTACCCGGGCTTCGCCAATCCTTGGAAGATCAGCTACGCCATGAACCAGTTTACCCTCCTGAGTTACCCTCCGAACGTCACCAGCCCAAAGACCGCCCGCCTCGGCTCGGTGGCCAACCCCGCGCAAACGCTGGGAACGGTGGATGTCTCCTACGAATTGAACCATCCCGCCGTGATCAAGCTGGGGCCGGGATCGGATAAGACCTGGGATGTCGGCTACAAGCACGGGGGCAAACACCCGGACGCCAAGGCCAACGTCACTTACTTCGACGGCCACGTCTCGGCCTTCTCGGCTCGCCAAACCAACGGGATCGTTATGGACTTCAAACTGTAGCCGCCGGCTCGGCGTACACCAGCAGGTCGTCTAGGTCCTCCGGCCGCAACAGCCGATCGCACCGACCCAACCGCGCACACAACTCCCGGTTACGTCGCGGGCCGAGGCAAAACCACCGCCGCACCTCCTCGAAGTCGGCCTGCCGAAACTGAACATGGAACGCCGACTCGGGCACCGGCACGGCCAAGTCCAACCGCTCGACCAAGCCCGATGACACCCCGTCCAGGTAGGCCTCGATGGGCTCATACCACTCGAGTGCGGCTGCGCCCTCGAGGGTGAACACCGGTGGCGGCCGGGCCAACACCAAGGCCCGGGGCAGTGCCTCCGGCATGGTCCCGCGATGGACACCCGCCCAAAGGAGCCGGGCCAGCGCCGCGCAGGCCGATCGGGCGCCGGGTTTGAACGCGCCAAAGACACGCCGCGCCGCAGCACCCGCCCTCTGCGGCAACGGTTCCGCCGCGGAATCGACCGAGAACCACCTTTCCGGTTCCGCAACCTGCGCAAGGGCACGAGCGCCGGGGCCGACAAGCTCCTCGGGCGTCCGCGTCCAGGTCAACCGCAGCCTACCCGACCCGCGCTCCAGGGTCACAAAGCCGTTGGCGGCAGGCCAGGTGTTGGCGCGGTTGAGCCGCGGCCGATGGGTGCGCAGGAGGAGGTTCTCGCGCAACTGCGCGGCCTCGTCGGATGCGAGCAATTCGTAGTCGATCTGAGCCACCGAGTGGATCAGACGCACCGTCTTGCGCGAAGCGCCTGCTGAATTCCGGTACGAGTTCAGCCGTTGCCGGAGGTCTTTAGCCTTGCCCACGTAGATCAACCGGCCGGTCCCATCGCGCATGAGGTACACCCCAGGCTGGCGGGGCACTCGGCGGAAAAACTCGACGCCCAGTCTCGCCTCGAGGGGGCGTGGAGCGGGAAACAGTCTGAGCTGGGTCGCCGCGCGTGGTCGTGCCGGGGCAGGGCTCGAGGTCTCCTCGAGATTCTCGACCTCGACTCGACTTCCGCGCGGAGTGCCCTGATCAACGGGAGTGGCCATGCCGTCGCTCATCTGGAGAGGCTACTTGGGGGCGCGCCCGTTGTCAGCCTTCCGCGACATCGGCAAGGGGCACGGCAGGGGGAGGCCGCATGATGACGCGCGCCAAGCGTCTGCTGGCTTGCCGTGGCGGCGGGGTGTCTGGTATCTGTGCATCTGCTGGCGGTGGCAAGGTGGCAGGGCCAGTCAGGCTCAGGGTGAGCGGTGGCCGGTGTGATGGAATGGCAGACATACAGGACTTAAAATCCTGGGGCCTTCAACAGCCGTGTGGGTTCAAGTCCCACCACCGGCACCATGCCTGGGATGCCCCCGCGCCGCGCGCCGCGTCGGATGAGTGGGGCGGGGAAGAGGGGTCGACTTGCTTTTGGGCGGGTGGCCTTTAGCGTAGCTGCATGCGAAGCGATGTGAACGAGTTCTCCGTTACCGGACGCTGGGACGGCGGTTTCGAGGAACAAGGCCTACAGGCTTGGGCCGAAGGGTTGCGTGGCCGGTTGGCTGCGCCGAAGGCGAATCTGGGCCTGGTGTTCATGAGTCCGAGGTTTTTCCCGCATGCGAGTCAGGTTCTTGAAATCCTGCAGGTGCACGCTCGGTTGCCGCTGCTGGTTGGCTGCTCCAGCAGCAGCCTCATTCAAGACGCGTTCGAGATCGAGGATGCCGCCGGCGTGGTGGCGGGGCTGTATCACTTGCCCGGCGCGGAGCTGCGGGCCTTTCATTTCACGCCGGCACAAGCCGAGGCGGCCGAGGATCCGGAGTACTGGCCGCAACAGACCGGGCTGAGCGGTGAAGGGACCAATGGATGGCTGGTGTTGGTGGATCCGTTTCATCTGGACAGCGAGCGGTGGCTGCAGGGGTGGAACCGGGCGTATGCCCGGGCGCCGATCCTCGGCGGGTTAGCCAGCGGGAATCACGCCGAGCAACAGACGCAGGTCTACCTGAACGGGGCGGTGCACGAGGACGGGGGGGTGGCGGTGTCGTTTGGCGGGGCGGTCCGTTTGGCCGGGGTGGTTTCGCAAGGCTGCACACCCATCGGCGAGCCTTGGACGATCACGCGCGCCGAAGGCAACTTCATCCATGAGATTGGGAATCGGCCGGCGTACCAGGTGCTCGTGGATACGTTCAACAGCCTGCCGCCGGAGCAACAACAGCGCGCCCAAGGAAACTTGTTTGTCGGATTGGTCATCAACGAGTATCAGGACGACTTTCGCCGGGGCGATTTCCTGATTCGCAACCTGCTTGGGGTGGACCCGGTCTCCGGGGTGTTGGTGGTGGGGGCCCGGCCGCGGGCTGGGCAGTCCCTGCAGTTCCAGTGCCGGGATGCGGCGGCTGCCACGGAAGACATGGTGGCTTTGATGGGCGAGGCGCGGCGGGTGGTAGGCGAGGCCCGGGTGTACGGTGGCTGCCTGTGCAGTTGCAGCGGCCGCGGTCGTCGACTCTTTGGCGAGCCAAACCATGACGCGGCATTGGCGCAGAAGCACTTTGGCCCGCTGGGTCTGACCGGTTTCTTCTGCAACGGCGAGATAGGGCCGGTGGGCGATCGCACCTTCGTGCACGGTTACAGCGCTGCGTTGGCGTTGTTTGTGGAGAAGTGAGCGGTCCGCAGGAGAACTGGTTGGCTCACTCCAGCTCGGCTGGCAGCCTGATTTATCCGCTGACGTCGGTCGTCGAGCGGGTGGATCTAAGGGCGCTTTTTCCGGTGTCGCAGCCGGTGGAGGTCGAGCTGGGCAGCGGGGATGCGACGTTCCTGGTCCGCTACGCCCAGAGCGTTGCGACGCATAATTTCCTGGGCGTGGAGCGGTTGCTGGGGCGCCTGCGCAAGTTGGATCGCAAAGGGCGCCGCGCGGGATTGACGAACCTGCGCGGGCTGCGCATCGAGGCGGGTTATGGCCTCGAGTATTTGCTGCCGTGGGAAGGGATTGCGGCGCTGCACGTCTACTTTCCGGATCCTTGGCCCAAGCGCAAACACTGGCGCCGCCGGTTGGTCAACGAGCGTTTTCCCGAGTTAGCGGCGCGGGTGTTGGTGCCTGGCGGGGCCGTTTACCTGCGCACGGACGACGCGGCTTATGCGGCACAAATGCAGGCGGTGTTTGCGGCCAGCCCGGCGTTTACCGCGGTCGAGACCCCGCCTGCGCTGGCGGCCGTGCCGACCGATTTCGAGCGGGAGTTTGTGGCGCGGGGTGTGGCGATTGTCCGGGCTGCGTACCGCCGGCGGGAGGCCGCGGAGATCGAGAGGGCGCGAGACGCGAAATCTGAGCTTCCGTTCGGATCGGGGTAGGGTTTAACTGGGGGGGCATGAACGTGCGAACCATTTGGGGCGTGCTGACCCGAGTGGTGCTGGTGTTGGTGGTTGTCGCCAGCGCCTTGCTGGTGGGGGTGTGGTATTTGCCGGCCATCCAGCGGAACCGGACGATGCGCGAGGAGCGCCTGCGGCTGGCCGAGCAGATCCAACAAGCCGAGCACCAGATTCAGCAGCGCGAGGCGGCCATCGAGTCGCTGCGGCACGATCCCCGGACGATCGAACGGCTGGCGCGGGAGCGGTTGGGCCTGGCGCGACCGGGCGAGACGGTGGTGTTGTTTGTATCGCCGCAGACCAACGCGGTCGAGGGTCTGAGGGCGCCCTGAAGGGGGGCGGCCGTCTAGACGGTCATGATTTCCTTCTCTTTGTGGGTGAGGTGTTCATCGATGCGGGCGATGAACTGGTCGTGGATTTTCTGGACGTCTCGTTCGGCGTGTTTTTCTTCGTCTTCGGTGACGCCGCCGGCTTTGCCGGTTTTCTTCATATGCTCGAGGGCGTCGCGGCGCACATGGCGCACGGCAACGCGGGCGTCTTCGGCCATTTTGCGGACGATCTTGACGAATTCCTGACGCCGTTCGGTGCTCAGCTCGGGGAAGGCGATGCGCAAGACGCGCTTGTCGATGGTGGGGTTCAAGCCCAGGTTGCTCTTCTGGATGGCCTTCTCGATCGGATGGAGCATGCTGGCGTCCCAGGGCTGGATGACGAGCAGGCGCGGCTCGGGCGCGGTGATGCCGGCCAGCTCGCGAATGCGCATCTGAGCGCCGTAGGCGTCCACCACGATGTTCTCGACCAAGGCCGCGGAGGCTTTGCCGGTTCGGACGCCGGCGAACTCGTGCACGACGACCTGCTCGGTCTTTTTCATTTTCTCCTCCGCTTCGCGCAGGATGTCCTTAAGTGTCATACGTCAGGGTCGGTTCTGGTTCATCCGCCGGGCGGCGCGCGCCGGGGAGCGCCGGTCACCCCGTGACCCGCGTTCCGAGGCGTTCGCCCAGCACCACCCGCCGGATACTGTCCGGCTGGGTGAAATTGAACACGATGATCGGCATCTTGTTTTCGAGGCACAGCGAAAAGGCGGTTGCGTCCATGACTTGCAGCCGCCGCGCCAGGGCCTCCTGGTAGGTGATGGTGTCGAACCGTTTGGCCGCCGGGTTCGCCTGTGGGTCGCTATCGTAGATCCCATCCACTTTCGTCGCCTTCAACACCACCTCCGCCCCGATCTCGTTTGCCCGCAGAGCCGCCGCCGTGTCGGTCGAGAAATAGGGATTGCCGGTGCCGCCGCCGAAGATGACCACACGGCCCTTCTCGAGGTGCCGGACGGCGCGGCGCCGGATGAAGCTCTCGGCCACTTGGGCCATGGCGATGGCGCTCTGCACGCGGGTGGGGACGCCGAGCTTCTCGAGGGCGTCCTGGAGGGCCAAGGCATTGATGACCGTAGCCAGCATCCCCATGTAATCTCCGGTCGCCCGTTCGATGCCGCGGGCGCTCCCGACGCGGCCCCGGAAGATGTTGCCTCCGCCCACGACGATGACGACCTGGACACCCAACTCGCGGACATCGCGGATCTGCCCGGCCAGGGCGTGGATCGCCTCGGGGCAGATCCCCACCCGGGATTCGTCAGCCAGGGCTTCCCCGGTCAACTTGAGCAGGATCCGGCGGTAACGCGGCGTGGGTGCGGCGTTCATGGGCCGGGTTCCCAGTGGGGAGCGCGGCGCCGAGCGAGCGGGTAGGCGTGTGGTTGACCGCTCATGGCGCCGTCTTGGGAAAGGCCGGTCGCCAGGAGCCGGGATGGGATGGTGCGACCGGCGCCATAAATTCCTGGTGCTTGTATCAACTCGAAGCGGCAGCGTCAAACCAAAGCCGGCCTCGGACGGGGGCCACCTACTTGATGCCGGCCAGGCGCTCGCGCCAGATGCGGTACAACTCGACCGTGGCTTGCACATCGCGCAAGCAATACTCGGCCATTTCCCGATAGCGCGCTTCTGCGACGAGGCGGCCGACGTCCATGCCGGTGACGCCGTGGCTTTTGGGGGAATCGATGCCGAAGACCTTGCAGTAGAAGTCCAGGTTGAACCGGCGCGCGGCGCCTTCGCGGCCCGAGACGCCGTAGAAGCTCAATTGTTCGGCCAGATCGCAATGGGGCTCGGTGGCGAACCGGTACCCCAGGAGATCTTTCCTGGTGATCGGCACGTTGAGGATTGCCGAGCGCAAGTAGAGGAACGGCACGTCGAAACCGCGACCGTTGAACGTGACGATTTGTTCGTAGTGCTTGGCGACGTCCCAGAAGGCTGTCAGCAACTCGCTTTCGTCGAGGCAGGCAACGAACTCGACCGGCCCGGCTTCCTGCTCGCCGTCCTGGTAGTCGGCCGCGACGAACAAGACCTGCCCTCGGGCCGTGTCGGCGTTGAGCATGGCCAGGCAAACGACGGTGGCAGTGCACGGCCAGAGACTGAGTTGGCGCTCGAGTTCCGCCCGGCGGGCGGCGCGCCCCGCTTCGTCGGGGACCCGATCTGCCTCGCGGAACAGGTATTCCCACTGCGCCTCGTCGAACTGGGTGCGTGGTTGCGCGGCGGTTTCGATGTCGAACACCAAACAGGCCATACTCTTGTTTGCGCTGGTGGACGCGCGAGCGCGGGTGCGACCCGCGCTCGCCGCCGGTTCAACTCGCAACTCGGCTCGCCCGTTCGCTTCTCCGCGACTGACGTCTTGGTTCTGGCGGGGCGAGTGGCTTGGGGTGGCGAAGGTGCCCTGCCCCAAAAACAGGCAAATCCCGGAGCGACTCTCCGGGATTTGCCTCTAGAACACTGCGTCAACGAATCACTTTACTTCTTCTTCGCTTTTTTCGCAGCTTTCTTGGCTGGCTTCTTCTTGGTTGCCACTATTCTCACCTCCCTTCGGTGCTGAGGGTTTACCCTGCTCGTGAAGTTGGCGTTGAATCGTCAAATGGGCTGTTCGCTGCCCGGAGGATGAACTGAACGCGCGAGAAGATCAACACTTGTTTTTCAAGAACGCGCGCGACGCGGCGACGCGCTAAGCGCCGACGTGGCGCCCGGGGTCGACTAGCGTCAGCGCCGCGCGAGTGTGGGCGCGCTCGAGTGCGGGTGTTTTGCGTTGTCTTCAGTCGGCTGGCTGCACGATCACGGTCACGGTCTCGGCCAAACCGAATCGCTCCGGGTGATACATCTCCTCGATTTTCGTTCCGGGCGCGACGGCGGTGCCGGCGGCGCGCACGCGGACGAGGTAGCGAATGAGCTGGCGTCCCGGTCGCACTTGGTTGCGGAAGAAACAGGCGCGGTCCGCGCGCAATTCGTGGTGGTCACTCGACCAGGCCAGCGGTTCGGTGGACACCCCGCGGGTGCGCTGGGAGACGAACTCGGGATGCACGGCCTCGAACAGACAGGGGAGTGGATCCTCGACCGCCAGGTAGCGGGCGGGTTGGCGCACTTCGACGGCGAGGGTCACGAGGACGCGATCGCCCACGCGGAATGTCGGGGCGCTCTGCGGGGCGTTCTCGTCGTCCAACCGCGCGTAGGTCCTTTTCACGGCGTATCCGCGGTCCTGCCGCGGGTGCAAGCCCGGTCGCGGTTCGGCCTCGAGCACGGCCTGGACGTACACCGGTTGCGCGGTTGCGGCGGTCACCAGCAGCGGTGGGGCCCGGTCGCCTGCCCAGGCGAACACATGGTCGAAAGCGTCCGCGTGCGACTCGAGTGCGAAGGGGATGCGCTGCGTGCCCCAGGTCAAGTGGCCGTGCGCCGCCTGCGACTGGCCCTCGACCCGTTGCGCGTACTCGGTTAGGGCCAAGAGGGCCCAGGCGTTGCCTTGGGTCGTCGACCAGTGGCCCGCGCGCCGGTCCCGTAAGAGCTCGGCCACCAGCGTATCCACCGCCGGGGCGGCGGGATCGTGCCGCACCCAGCCGAGTAAACGCGTGGCCTGCTCCGTCTGAGGACTGCCGAAGTCGTCTCCGGCTGGAACCGTCGCCGCGCCGGTCTCGAGTAAGTCCCGAGTCCAATCGCGCGCGGCTCCGCTCTCGGCGAGGGCCAAGGCGAGCCAGGCACGCTCTTGAGGGCTCAGCTCGGCGCGCCGCCGATACAGCAGTTCGTGGTAGGCCGTTTCCGCTTGCCCCGCCGAGGCCAATGCATAAGCAGCCAAGCACCGTGTGCCCAACTCGCGCGGCTGTTGCAGGTCCGCGGTGCCGCGCAGATGGTCCTTGAGATAGCCGAGGAGCGACTGCCATCGGGAAGCGGGCAACTCGACCCCGCGCCGCTGCGCGACGGCGAGCACGACGCCGGCGTAGGCGCTGGCCCACAGCATGGGTTCTCGCCCGCCCGGCCAGTAGGAAAGACCGCCCCAGATCGTCTGCATGGCGAAGAGGCGGCTGATCCCTTGGCGGATGGCGGCGGCTTGCTGGGCCGGGTCTGGTCGGAGGCGGAGGAGCGGCGCCGGGGCGTCCCGGAGCACGAGCCAGGGCAGGAGGGCCGAGCTGGTCTGCTCGACACAACCGTACGGGTAGGTCAAGAGCCGGTCCGCCGCTTCGGCCAACTCGCCCAAGCGGGTGTTCGTGAGCCGGACGCGGGCGGTCAGTTTACCTTCGAGCAATTGGGGGTTGGCGGACGCGAGCAGATTGCTCTGCGTGCCGGTCACCCGCGCCAGATGCACTTCACGCAGCTTGGGCACCGGATACGACACCGCCAGGCTGCTGATCACCGAGTCGTCGGGCGGCTCCTGGGTCGGCTCTGGCGTCTGACCCTCACCCGGTTCGGCCAGGGTCGAGTCCGGCACGACCGACTGCGCTCGGCGTGCGCGCCACGCCCACTGAGCGGCGCCCGTGGCGGTGAGGTGCACGGGGAAGTCGACGGGCGCCGAACCGTGCGCGGCCAGCGTGAATCGCCGCTCGAGGGCCGGTGGCGCGGGCGCGGGGTGGGCAGCGTCATCGAGTTGGGCTTTATCGTCCAGTTCCAGCCGCACGACCACCGAGCAGGGGCGGTCGGTGCGGTTGTGGAGGACCGCCCGCGCGGTGAGGCGGTCGCCCAGGTAAGCGAAAGGCGGCAGTGCAGGTTCGAGCATGAGAGGTTTGTTGACGGCGAAGGTGGCAGCGGCGTGGCCGAACTGTTGGCCAGCGGTGTGGACGACCGCCATGACGCGGTAGCGCGTGAGGTTGTCCGGGGCGAGAAACGAGGCGCGGATTCGGCCCTCCTCGTCGGTGACCAGCCCAGCATTCCAGTAAGCCAAGCTCAGGAAGTTGGCTCGCACCCGCGCCACTCCGCCGCCCCCAACCAGGAACCCCTTGTTCTGCAAGCGCAACGCGCTCGGGTCCTCCGGCAACAGGTTCGGTAGACTCAGGTGCGAACTGACCCCGAGCGGCCATGACGCGAAGAAGCACTCGTACGGGTCCGGAGTAGCGTACCCGGTGAGGCTTAATACCCCTTCGTCCACGGCGTACAACGTCACCTCCGCTCCGGCGATGGGCCGCTGACGGTGGTTCCGCACTTCGCCGAGCACCTCGACGCGAGTGCCGGGCCGGTACTCGGCACGTTCGAGGGTGAGATTCACGTCCAGACGCCCCTCGGGCGGGTGGACCTGGAGTTGGCCGTAGCCGAGGCGATACTCGGGGGTGGGCAAGGCCCGCGAGCTGTTGGTCGCCCCCCGGATCAACAAGACCGAGACAAACACGTTGGGCACGTCCTCGGGTTCGAGGCGCACCCGCACGGCCGGGGCGTTGCCGGTCAGGTTCGTGACCCATGACCGCAGCACGCGCTCGCGTTCGAGGGTGACGAGGGCCGTGCCCGAAATCGGGGTCTTGACCAACAGGGTGGCCGTGTCGCCCGGTTGATACGCGGGTTGATCGGCCACCAGCTCGATGCGGGTCGAGTTGCGGTAATCCCACGCCAACGACTCCTCGCCGTAGACGTAGAGGGTTTTGGCGGTTACGACCTCGCGCCCGGCGGGATCGCGGGCGCGGGCCTCGATGAGGTACTGCCCGATTTCCGCCAGTTCGACGATCGCGCTGGGCGGTTGCCCCGGTTGCAGCGTCCATCGCTGGCCTTCCCGCACGATGTTCAGCGTGGTCGCCTCGATTTGCTCAAGTTGGGTCAGCACAGGATCGCTCCGGTAACCGGCCACGCCCCCCGCGGCTTCGATCCGCACCGTTTCCCAGTCCAGCTTAAACAGGGTGACCAAGACCGAGACTGCGGTGGGCCACGGTTGACCCTCCCGCCCCACCGCCACCAACTCGACCGGCAAGCGGGCGCCTGCCCCGAGCGTGTCGCGCTCGTGCCGCAACCCGAGGTAAAAGTCGGAACTATGCCGCACCGAGCGCGACGCGGCGGAGACCGTCTGCTGATTCAAGTCGGTGACCTCGACCAAGAAGTCCAGCTCCCGCGGTTGCGGCGCGGTCGGGTTGCTGGGGACCTCGGCGTCGAAGCGGAAGGGCGTGCCGCCGGCGTACTGGCCTTCCCCTTGGAGGGTCATGGAGCCTGGCGCGCGGCCCAGTTGCGGGTCCCAGATCGAGCTGCCGAATAGGAACTCGTCGAAGCCTTCCGGGGCGAACCCGGCATCTTGCGCGCTCACCGACCAAAACACGGTGGCTTTAGTCAGTTCTTGCCCGAAGAGATACTGGGCACGGACGGTGGGCTGGATGGGCTCGGCCGGGCCATAAGCGGGCGGCGCACTCAGGCGCAGCTCGAAGGCATTGGGCCGGTATTCTTTGACATAGAAGGAATGGTCCGAGGTTTGGTCGTGGACCTGGAGTTGGACGCGATACTCACCCTGGGGCAGCGTGGGCAGGGTCACGGTGTGCGCGCTCGACCCGACTGCCGTCAAGGTTAGGTTCGTCTCGAAGAACCGCTGGTCCGTCGCGTCGAAACCGCGCCAGGTCACGCCCAGGCCCGCGGGCACGGTTAACCCGCCGTTCTCCCAGGTCCGCACGATGGCCTTAAGCTGGGCAGTGTCCCCTGGCCGATACACGGGCCGATCGCTGAAGAGCAGCACCCGCACTGGGTTGGTGCGGTCGGGTTCCCAATCGATGGGGAGACGGAATCGGTACAACGGCAACTCGTGCGCCAGGTAGCGGACGGCGTGGAGATCTTCGCCCGCTTCGGCCACGAGCCATTGCCCTGTCGGCACGGCAGGCAATCGCAACCAACCCGCTTCGCCCGCGGCGCCTTGAGCCAAGGTTACGTTTTCGTCGCTGGCGATGCGCACCGTTCCTGGGGTGACCGGTTCGCCGGTGGTGTGCGAGAACAGATAGGCCAGCGTGCCTGCGCGCGACCGTTTCCAGGCCAACCCCAGGTCCGTGAGTTGCACTAGGGCTTGGGTGCCCACCCGGCGAGCGGTCGTGGTCGGGCTGGCCTCGCGCGTGTGTTCGGCGCTGAGGAACACGGCGCCGTGAGGGCGTCCGCCCAGGATGTCGTTCCACTGCAATTCGAGTGTGTCGACGGCGTCGACCGCGTTGGTGCGGTGGTAGGCCCGCTCGAAGATCGTGGTGCCAGGAACCAGGTTGAAGTCCAACTCGCGAAAGCTGCTCCAGTCCGACCACGGCTCGTAGTCGCGGAAATAGCTGTCATAACCCCGCAGCGCATGCACGAGGGTGTGCCGGTCCAACTGTTTGGCCCGGACCAACACGGCGCCCGCATTCACCGAGAACAAGGGGAAGACGCGCCGGCCGCCGCTCAACTGGTCGATGGTGAAGGCGGGCCAGTAGAGGCGGGCTGGGAGTGGGGCGAACTCGACCTCCTGTGTGTAGGGGCGAGGCAAGGTTACGGGTTGTTCGGCTGGCAGACCGGCCTTGACCTCGAGCACATAGCGGTTGCTCAGTTGGAACTCGCCGAGCACCTCGACCCGATCCCATGACGGGAGGAACGTGAGCTGCGCCGGCGCCGGCACCACGCTCAGCCAGTCCTCTAACTCGCCCTGCGCGAGGCTGGGAGCGAGCGGTTTGGAAAACCGCACCGTCAAGGCCTTACCCGAGTCCGCCCGGTTCGAGACCTTGACTTCCTCGACCCGGAACGGTTGCACGTCCCCGATCGCCACCACGTACTCGGCCTCGAGCCGGGCAGTCGTTTCCGGCGACGGCAACCCCGCCCGCACCCTCAGCTTCCAATCCGCCCCCACGGGCAAGGGCCGCTCCGGCTTCACCTCGATCACGTTCGGGAGGGCCATCGCGGCTCCCGGCACCGGCGGAACGCCTGCGGCGGGCGCCGTTGGCGCTTGCGGGTCGACATCGCGCGCGTTGAAGCGCTGGTGCCAGGTCAACGGCGGCTTGAGATTCCAGCCGCCCAGGCCCAATGGGTAATCCATGTACGGCTCGCGCTGAACGGTCGCGACTTGGGCGCGCACCATGCCCGCATTCCGGCTCCGGAACTCGAGAAAACGCCGCGCGTCCTCGACTCGGACGGCGGCGTTGAACTCGAGGCGGATAATGGGTAGCAGAGGCGCGTTGGTGCCGTAGAAGAACGAGTGCGTATGGGACTGCACCTCGAGTGCGGGCGTGCGCAGGGTGCGGTCCAATGCGGCGCGCACACGCTCCCCACCTGCGCCGCGGAGATCCGAGCGCAGCGTGAAGCGGTAGGTGGTCGCCATGGCTGGCGGTTCACTGGGGGTGAACACGCCGCTGCGTTGGCTTAGCCAGGTCCATTGGCCGGGCAGGGGCGGCGCAATTCGCAGCGGAGATGCGCCGCCGATTTGCCCAACCTGGTCTGCGGTCACCATGGGCGTCTCGAAGCGCAGCTCGAAGGTGGTGGTGGGCTCGAGCGTGGCGGTATTGAGCAGCAGGTGGACGCCTTCGGATCGGTTCCGCTGCGCCCAGCAGCCGCTCAGCAACACGAGCAAGAGCAACCCCAGGCTGCCCGCTGCTCGTCCGTTTGGGTCGAGACTCGTACGCGCCATGAAACTCGCCCCCACGCTGACGCCGCGCGCCAAGGTGTCAAGGCGAGGTTACTCACCGTTGGTCTCTGGCGCGCTGACCCGAGCTCGGCCGATCCAGTGCCGGCGTGCGGCCGCTGCGCCCGGCGCCCTAGTCGAGGCGGCCTGTGCGCCTGACGAATCGTCTTCTCAGCGGTCGGGAATGGGGCAGACTGCCGGCGTGGACGTGACCCGGGCAACGCAATGAAGCCACCGCGGTTTCGCTGGCGGCGCTGGTGGAAGATGGGCGCGTGCGGCGCGCTGGTGTTGGCGGCCGTGGTGAGCGCCTTAGCCGGCAGCCTGCTCTATCGGTACGCCCGCATCGTTGGCGCCCAACCCGGCGGGCTTGCATCGAGCGTCGAGCCCGGGCCGCTGGGCCGTTGGGTCAACCCGTTCATCGGGACGGGCGGCTTCCCCTGGGTCTGCGGCAACAACTTTCCGGGTGCAATGGTCCCGTTCGGCATGGTCCGGCTCAGCCCGGAGACGCGCTCGCTGGTCCTAGGCAAGCGGGCCTTGAACACCTCCGGCTACTTCTACGGCGACCCGCACATCCTGGGCTTCAGTCATACCCGCCTGAACGGCACAGGCGCAACCGACGGAGGGCATATTCTGGTCCGCCCCTCGCTCACGCCGATCGACCAAGCCGGCCTCCGACGCGGGTTGTCCTGGAGATTCTCGCATCGGGAAGAAACCGCATTCCCGGGTTACTACGCGGTCCGTTTGCCCCAACCGGATGTGCTGGTGGAACTGACCGCAACGGCTCGGGTCGGTGTCCATCGGTACACCTTTCCGCCGGGCCAACCGCCCCATCTTCACCTCGACGTGTCCAATGCCTTGGGCGGCCGACCCAGTCGCAGCGGAACCGTGCGGGTGCTGCCTAGCGCCAACGAAGTCGAAGGGAGCATCCAAACTTTCGGGACTTTCGCCGCGCGCTATGGGGGCATTCGCGTGTACTTCGTCGCGCGGTCGAGCCAGCCTTTTGCCTCCGCCACACCCTGGCGCGGCCCAAACCTGCTCGGCGGTCAAACGTTGGCCGAAGGCGATCGTGTGGGCGTGGACTTGGGCTTCCCGAGGCAGGCGACCCCGTCGGTCTTGACGCTTAAGTTAGCGCTGTCGTATGTCAGCCTCGAGAATGCCCGTGCCAATCTGGACACCGAGGTCGGCGCTGCCACCTTCGACGACATCGCCGCTCGGGCCCGACAGGCTTGGGAACAGCGACTGTTTTTGGTGAAGCTGGAGGGCGGTACCGACCAACAACGAACCTTGTTCTACACCGCCCTGTATCGCGTCTTCCAAATGCCCACCGTCTTCAGCGACGCCAACGGGCAGTACCTCGGATTCGACCGTCGAACCCATCAGGCAACCGATTTCCGCTACTTCACCGATCTCTCGCTCTGGGACACCTTCCGCACCACTCACCCGCTGTACACCCTGATCGCCCCCGGGGACCAGCGCGACATGCTCGTCTCGCTGGTGAAGATGCTCGAACAAGGGGGATGGTTGCCCCGTTGGCCCGCCGGGCACGGCTACTCGAACTCGATGCTGGGCACTCCCGCGGACATCGTCATCGCCGAGTCGTTTCTCAAAGGCATCCGCGACTTCGATGTCGAGCAGGCCTATCAAGCCATGAAACGGACCGCGTTAGCCCCCACGCCGCCAGGCGCGCCGTTCTCCGGCCGCCAAGGGATCGAGCATTACCTCGAGTACGGCTATTGCCCCCGCGGACTGGTTCGCCAGTCCGTGGCTCGCACCTTCGAGTTTGCGTGGGCCGATCGCGCCCTGGGGCTTCTGGCCGAGGCGCGGGGACAGGCCGAAGACGCCGCGCGGTTCCGCTCAGATCTCCATGCCGCCTATCTGTTCAATGGGGCAGGTCGGCCAGACCTGACCCAGAAATGGGTCCGTTGGATTCTCGAACACAAGTACGCCAACCGCTACGACGGCCTGGAGGGCAACGATGACGGCGGGACCCTCTCGGCTTGGTACGTCCTCAGCGCGCTGGGCCTTTATCCGGTGGCCGGCTCGGACCTCTACCAACTCGGCGCGCCTCTGTTCGAGCAGTGACGTGAGCCTGGGCGGCCAGCGCCTGCGGATCGTGGCGGAGGACTACGCACCCCAGCGCTGGCGCGTGGGCGCGGTCTGGCTGAACGACCTTCGGCTCGACCGCTCCTGGGTTCGGCACGCCGAGTGAAAACAAACCGCTTCATGTGGTAGCTCATAATGCGTGTGGACCGACAAAGTCGGAGTCTTTGGAGATGATCACAAAGCCCTGCTTGCGTGCACAATACCGTGCGGCTTCCTCGCTTCCCTGCCGCTGCCAGAAGACCGTATCCCACGAGCGGTCGTCGGCCTCGAATCGCCCATAATTCTCGTCCATCTGTGACCCTGGTTTCATTGCAGCGTCTGGACCGAACGACCCAAGCTCAGCGACGGCGGCCACGAGGCGGGCCGATTGCAACGGCGATGGCCCGCCGCCGTTCGCAGAAGCGCATGGTTGATGCTATTCACTCTCAATCTCTGGCTGATCCACGCCGGGTCGCGCCGCAGGTCGATCACCGCCCAGACGATAGCGGCATCGCCCTCCATCGGCTAGAAGATGCCATACGGGAATACGCGGCTCAGTAGCCGGCGGTAATCACGGTAAACCACGCGGTGGATCCCGGCATACTGAGCGTAGTCCCTCGATGTCCGCCCGCAGGCAGCTCGTGACGTACTCACCCAGCCCGACTTGCTGGGCCTCGTAGAACAGATATTCACCGTTCAGGTCCTCAAGCGCGTCCCCGGAAATGCTGACCGTGATCATGCCCGGCGAATCCCAGACTTCACGCTGTCCCACTCCAAGACCTTGGCTGACCCATCTCGAGCTCGGGCCCGACGCTGATCCAGCAGTTGCTTGAGCCGGTCGGGGAGCTCTGTCCGCTCAAACCGATCTCGCAGATCCTCCCAGAGGGCCTCCATGATCTGGATCTTCTGGGCCAGCGGCAATGTCCTGACTTCTTCGACCGTCATGACACCACCCTACCCGACCCGCTTCCGGCAGGCGATTCCTTTCTCCATCGAACGCAAAGGTCAGCGACCGGGGCCAGCCGCCGCTGACGGTTGATTTGTCTCTGTGCGAACCGGCTGGCCCCGGTTCGCTGCACCGGCCAGTTCGGCAGGTCATCACTACTTCTTCTCCAAATAACTGATGCCCGTCATCGTCAGTAATGGCAGAACATGCGGCATATCATTATCCCCAACAATAATCACTGTCGTCTTGCCAAGCGCGACGCGATAGCGTTCGGAGACCTCGTACTTCTCCCCGTCCGCCATCCTAATGACAAATGGGATGCCTTCGCGAATCGCCGTCTCGATTTGATCTCTGGTCATACCGCTGAAAAATGGTCCGTCTTTTGCCCGGCGGCAAGGGGAATCCCAACTCGGTTGAATTTGTCCAACGCGTCAGCTCACCGACCGCGGTCGGGGAGGGGTGTAGGCGCGAATCCAAGGTCCGAGTGCCTCTGGCCATGCCCATGCACGGCGCGGGGAGGCGGTCCTCCGAGCGCTGAATGTCCTACTCGATTCGAAACCCAGGGATCTCCGCGCTCTGCCCTTGATGTTCCGGTCGTAGACGACAACCTCGAAGCCTTGGGCTTGGGCGGCCGCCCATAGAGAGTCGTTCGGTGGCGGCCGAGAGCCGAAGAGCACAGCTTGCCCAACCTCGACCTTCTTACCACCGGCGAACTCGAACAAACGCCCAAAGTCCACCTTGAAGTTGTGCTCGCAGATGTTGTTGTCGAGGGCTGTCTTTAAGTCGGGCGCGAGGCCGCTCTTAACGGCGGCGACGTGCATCCCCTCAATCCAAACGTTCGAGTTATCTACGTAGAGCCTGTCCCAAAAACCGCGTTTTTAACAGTAGCATTCGTGCGCCTTTATGGACGCATGAGGATACCGAATACGTCTGTCGCCCCGTGACTGACTTTTCCCGTTCCGGGGCGAAACACCGCCGCACTCGAAGACACCGCCTCCGTGGTGAAGCTTTTTGGAAAAGTGAGGGGCGGCCTTTCA
>VHCO01000077.1 GCA_016871715.1 Verrucomicrobiota bacterium | reverse complement strand
TGCGAGCGGCGCTCTCCTCCGCAGGGCTCGCCCGGTGCCCGAAAGGGGCACGCCGGTAAATATAGGGAATGAACCCTATGGCGACAACGGGGAGGGAGTGGCGGCAACGCCACTCCCTTACCCACCGACCTCGGTTCTGCGATAGCTATCCGCGGCGGCGGCCCAGCCTTCCGGGCCATTGAACCGTTCCCTGCAAGTACCCCGCCAGGCCTGACACGGTTCCCAGACCGAGCTGGCGACCCGGAACCGCACCAACTTCACCCCGTTCGACAGGCAGGCAACCAGCCGGGACACCGCCCGTCGCCCCACCGACAATCGCCGTAAGTTAGGATCGAAGGTTTCGGGGTCCGCCCGTCTGCCCTGAGCTTGATCAACCCGGTCGACTCGTTGTAGGATGACCGGCGATCTCATGAACGAGCCGTTGTGGTTCTGCTTCCCTCGAGGCTCCGAGCGGCGCCAACCCGCCGCGAGCCCCCGTAGTTCTTGGCTCCTGACTCCGAGACTTGCCCTTGGTCGACCTGGCCGCCGGGTTGCCGGATGCGCGCACGGGCAAGTCCAGGAAGGGACCCTGCCAACCCGGGGGACCTCGCCTCCGCCGATCAGCTGGCGATCGCGCTGCGGAGAACCCGCGGTCTGCCACGCTCGGCTTCTGAGCATCGTCGCCAGCGCTGCGGTCGGTCTCGCGTGTCTGACGCAGGCGCCGGCTCAAGGCACCGTGATCTTTAGCAACTTCGACCGCAGCGTTTCCCTGGACGCGCCGGTCAGCGATTACGACGGCACCCCGCTGGCTGGGGCGGGTTTCCTCGCCCAGTTGTATGGGGGGCCGACTCCCGACAGCTTGCGAGCCGTTAGTTCGCCAACGACTTTCGCCGACGCCGGTTACTTCAGCGGCGGCAGACAGACGATCATGAACGTCGCGATGGGTAACATGGCGTTTGTCCAGGTGCACGCCTGGGACGCCAGTCAGGCATCCACGTTCGAGGCGGCCGTCCAGCTTGGGCGCCGGACCGGGACGTCGGAGCTTTTCCTGGTCTGGACGGGTGGCGATGGTTGAACGTGCAGCCTGCCGCCGGCCAGTTTGGCCGGCCTGCAATCGTTTCGTTTGGTGCCCGAGCCCGCGCCGGCGTTGCTACTATTGTGTGGGTTAGCGGTCTGGGCCGCCCGCCGTCGTTAGACGATTCAAGGGCTCGGCAATCCCCAGAGTGCCTCCCAGCCTGCGAGGCCCGAACAGGCCTTTCCCTCTGAACGTGAATGACTTTCGGTCCGTAACCAGCCACACTTTTCCAGGTTCAAAGATGTTGACAACTGGGCCGTAGCCGCACCGCCACCCGTGGCGAGGCAAACCGGGGGGGAAGCCGCGCTGGCTTGGAATTGCAGCGGCATCAATCACTTTTCACCAGGTTCAAAGATGTTGACAACCAGGCCGCGGCCCTCCGCCACCCGTGGCGAGGCAGACCACCGGGGAAGCCGCGGCGATTTGGGATCTCAGCCGAGGAAGCTGGGCATGATTGGCGGTGCGTTGAGTTGCTTGGGCGAATCGCCTAGAGCACGGGAGAGCCGTTTGGGCACTCGACTCCATCCGCCACCGGTCCTCTTGCGCCGCCGCACCCGGTTTCTTCAGCGGAGGAACAACTTCCACTCCGGGATTTCGTATCGGTTGCGAATCAGGAGCGTCACCGGAGTCTCGCGCGGTGCGCGGGGGACGGAGAGCAGCCTCAGACCCGCCTCGTGCGGCAGGCGGTCAGCCTTGAGTTGGTTGATCCGCTTCGAGGCCCACACCAGGTTCTCCCAGACGTCTCGGCCGCCGCGCGATCGGGGAATGACGTGGTCGAGGCTGCCGTCCTCAGGTTTGAGGACCTTCCCCGTGTACTGGCAGCGGTTGCCGTCGCGCTCGCGAATGGCGCGAGCGCAGAGCTTCGGGCGCCGCTTCGGCACCCGGGCGAAGTTCACGGCCACGATGACCGTGGGGACGCGGACCCGGCCACGGACCGTCTGGACGCTGGCGTCCTGGTCGCGCACCGGGAGGGTGATCCACTCCTCCCAGGTCACGGGCCGGATGTGGTCCTCGCCCGAGATGTCGAGGCCAGTGGCCACGTTGGTGGCCATCATGCAGAACGCCTCTTGAGGCGTGCGCACGTGGATCGCCTGCCAGTTGCGGTTCAGCACCAGCACGGTGGCCGTGTTCAAGATGTCGCTCATAAAGCCCTGGCGAGGTGTTTGTTCTTTGTTGAGTTGGCTGCCGGGGATGGGCTCGCACCCTGCTCTGCGGTTCTGCGGACCGCCGCCTGAGCCGCTCGGCCAACGGGAGATAGTGAAAGGCGCGGACGAAGCCGAGGCTCCGTCCGCGCTTGATACGATCGACTCAGGGCTCACTCGATGCCGTGGGACCCGGCGAGCCCTTGCCATTCTTAAGGGGCACGAAGCCAGTCGGGATGCCCAGGACGAGCGTGTTGCCGGCTGCCTGAGCCGAGGCGATCGACTGCAGCAGGCGCAGGTTGAGCAGCTCCGGGTTGCCTTCCAGCACCCGGGCCGCATTGGCCAGGTTCCGCAGCGCGGCGCTCTCGCCCCGCGCCCGTTCCAGGGCTGCCTGACCCTCCTGCCGGGCCTTCAGCGCCTCGGCGAAGGCGCGCTTGAGCTCAGCCGGATACATCAGGTCCTTCAGCTCGACCGCGTGAACCTGAACACCGAACTTGGCGGCTGCGGGCTGAACCAGGGCCAGGAGCTTCGCAGCGACGCTTGCCCTCTGGGTCACCAGCGGCTCGACCGCCAGATCTCCGACAACCGCGCGCAGGGCCAGTTGGACCTGGTTATGCAGATCCGCCGCCCAGTTCTGAGCGTCGTGCAGGGCCTTCACCGGGTCGACGACCTGGTAGCTCACCGACAGGCTAGCCTTGAGGCACACGTTGTCGGCGCTGAGGACCTCCTGACCCGTGACCGCGAGGATCGCCTTGCGGAGGTCCTGGTGCGTCAGGGTGAAGCCGCGGCCCCAGCGGATGTGTCGACCGACGCCGATCTGAGCCGCGAACTTGCCGTAATGGTAGAGCAGACCGGCGTAGCCCTCCGGCACGATGAAGACATGGCGGAACATGTGGCGCAGGATCATCGCCGCCACAGCAGCCACGATCGGCAGGATGATGGTGATCTCGATGTTCATGGTGGTCTCCTTTCTTGTGACTTGCCTGAAAGTTGCCCGGTCCGAGGAACCACCCTCGGGCAGCGGGACCTCGCACGAAACGAGATCGCAGGGCTGCCGTCAGGCTGCACTCAAAGCGCAGGTTCCTCGGGCGGGATGGTGTGGGAGTCGAACCCACGAGCATGACCAAGGTCGGTTCAGGACCGAAGCGGTTTGGAGCCGCAGCGTGGATCAGCCGACCCGCAGGACCGCGCTGGTGACAACCGGCGGGCTGCTGACCGATCCAAAGTGGGGAGACCAACCGGACTTGCACCGGCACGGACGCCGTCACAGGGCGTAATGCTTCTGTTACATCATGGTCTCCATCAAAGTGGCGCTCCCACGTGGACTTGCACCACGAACCCTCTCCTTCGCACGGAGAGATGCAGCTCTGTTACACCTTGGGAGCTTGAACGAGCCTTACTGGCTGACCCGAGAGGAGTGTCTCGCGCTCCACGACATGATGCTGTCGCAGTACGGCGGCATGGCGGGCGTGCGCGACGAAGACTCGCTAGAATCGGCCTTGGCCCGCCCCCAACAACTCTTTCGTTATGACAAGCCGCAGATGGCTGGTCTGGCAACGCGCAGTCCTCTGCGCGCCGCAAACTGCTGTGGACACAGGGGACCGCGGCGCGCAGAGGACTGCGCGCCCTACCTCCGACTTGTGGTCCATCTACCCCACCCTGGTGGCGGCCCTTGAACCGCCCGCGTCCTGACCGTCGGTCAGGAGCGGACAAAGTCCGCGATCATCGCCGGCACCGTGGTGTCAAAGCCCACCACGTCCAGCATCCCGCGGTCGTTCGGGTCGGCCAGCGTGAAGCCGTTGGAGGTCATTCCAACCACCACCGACTTCGCTTCCGACACCAACTCGTCCCGGTACAGGCGCAGGGCCTGCGCCGGGTGAATCGACCCCGCCCACGTCTCACTGTCGGTGTAGGTGATGAATCCCGACACCTTCAGCTTGTTGCGACGGGCCCAGACCATGGGCAACGCGCAGTCCGTTCCACCCATGGGGATGGCCCGGAGCCGCTGGATGACGTCGTCGAGGCGCATGCGGGGCGACAGGGACACCCGGGCGATCCCCGGCTCTCCGCCACCGTGCAGGCCACCGTAACCACCCGAGGCCGGCGCCGAGAACGCGATGATCTCGCATTCGGGCTCGGTCGCGGCGGTGACCAGCGCCATGGCGGCGCTGGCTTCGCGTGCCGTGAGGCGCGAGCCGGCGATCTTCGAGCTATCCATGGAACCGCTGACGTCCAGTGCCAGGAGCATGGGCTTGCCGCACGGTTCGACGTTCGTAAACGAGGCGTAGAACGCCGCGTCGAGGGCATCGACAATCTCCGATACCGGCTTCCATCCCGCAGAGCGGGACTTCTCACCGTGTCCTTGCGCATACACCTTCCCGGCGATGAGGACCGCCAAGGGATGAATGCGGGCGCGCTTGAGCGTCTGGGCGTCGCTCAACCGGCTCGCGATGAGCTTCGCGGCGTCGCTGAACGGCTGGACCAGCCCGAGGCTGGTCATTTTGCCCAGGTTACGGATCATAGCCGCGAGCGGCATCCGGTGCAGCAACGCTTCCCACACCGGCGGTTCGTCGAGCCACTGGGTCGAGACGGCCTCGCGCGGGAGGTCGTGCTCGAGGATGAGCCGGACAACCTCCTGCTTCGTGGACGCCTGCTTGATCTGCTCGAAGGCGCCGATGAGGCGGGGCAGTTCGCCGACGGCGGCGTAGTTCGCCACCCACGGTTCGCCGCTGACCCAGCGGGTGACCGTGCGCTCGCCGAGGCCGTGCTTCCCAGAGAGGATCCAGCGGAAGACGGCCTGGTGATCGCGGCTCGCGGCCTTCGGGTGCGCTAGGCGGAGCAGATCGCCGTGCGACCAACGGTCGCGCTGCTGGTACTTCACGACCTGGAGGGCCAGGTCATCGGGCTCGCGCTCGACGTACCAGCGGCCCACCGCGCTGCGGAGTCCGCGTCCCCAACCGCGCAGAGCCTTCACATACTCGGCGAAGTGGAACAGATGCGTCCCGATGCGGCAGACCTTCGGCAGACCGGCGAACGCCTGGGCCTTCGCCTCGCCATTGCCGTGAGCCGCCACGAGGGCCAGCGCAAAGATGGCCGGGTCGTTCTTCGGCGCGCGGCCGCTGTTGCTGATCTCGACGATGCGGTTCACGGCGCGCACCCCGTCTTGTTGGATGCAGCGGACGAGGGCATCGTGGTTCTGCTTCACCAGATCCTGCTCGGCGATGTAGTAGGTTCCGCCCTCGGCACCGAGGATCAGGAACCGGTCCAGGCGGGTCCAGTCATCGACCAACCAGGCGTGGCCGCCAGCGGAGTTGGGCGCCTGGGTCGAGCTCGGGATGGGCTGCGACTGCGGGGTGCGGCGGCGGTGGAACAGGCGGGCATAGTTGATGGCCATAGAAGCCTCCTTTCTTGTTGGGTTGAGTGCCGAGGACCTTCGGCACGAAGGTGCTGGACGGATCTGCGGACAAGTTGGATGACCTGGGGGTGTCGTGCTTGATACGATAACCCAGGTGCTTCGGCCCGCAGAAACTAGATGGGCAAGGGACGGTCGTGGCATCACTCTTCTGCCACACCCCCAAATGGGCAAGCCGTCTGGGTGCTGCCCCCAGCCCGCGGAGTTTTGGAGACTCCGCTGCACCGCTGGTGCCCGGCTTGCATGGAGATTGAAAGGGCTGGGAGCGTTGGCGCACTCCCGGCCCGTGCTTTGGCGGAGCTACCGCTTGATGCGGGCCCCGCCGATCAACAAAGAACAAACACCTCTTGGCGATCTAATCGATCCCAACCCGCGGTTTCACGGCGGTTGTTTCGGTGTTTTGGGGCACACCTCCTGCGAGGCCCTTTAGATGTAAATCTACTCACTACCAAACAAAAAACCCTGCTACCTCATCGGTAAGCAGGGCTGTAAAATCGGTTACTCTAGATTTCGCGTTACCTGCTTACCCTAGGTCTATCGGGCTCGGCTTGCTTCGGTTCATGCGCCAAGTCCTGGATAGAACCACGGCTGAACACTGCGCCGCCGAGCGACCGGCTACGATGTGTCCCGTAAAGCGGGACGGGCATCGTCGGCCAACTCGACTCTATAATGTTCATACAGGTTCGCATCGAATGTGTAGGACGGATATCACACGAGATTGGTTACAGCAAGCTATATTTCATTCAACCGACTCACCGTCCACGCGGGTGCTTCAGCGCCAACTCGGCGTCCATCCGGTCCTCGACGATAATGCGGAAGCCGACGTTAAACACCTTTTGGTAAGCCGGGTAGCTGAGGCGAAAAGCCGACCGCGCGCGCTTGGGCCGGTCCCGCCAAGACCCGCCCCGAACCACTTTAAGGTCTGCGTCGAGCGCCGGTTCCTCGGTGGCGAGGGCGTCCCACGGGTAGGGCCGGTAACTTGACCGGGTCCATTCGGCGGCGTTGCCATGGAGGTCGTGCAAGCCCCAGGCGTTGGGTTCGTAGCGCCCCACGTCCGCGGTGACCAGCACCCCATCGTTGAACCGCGCCTCGCGCGCCGCCAGATCGGGCGCTTTGGGGCGCCAGCCTTCCTCGGCCAGCTTGCGGATGGTCTGATCGGCGAGATTAGCGTGCCGGGCGAAGTCTGTGTCGAGGTCGCCGTAGGCCAAGGGCGTGGCTGTGCCGGCCCGACAAGCGTATTCCCACTGCGCCTCGGTGGGCAAGGCGACGCGTTCTCCGAGCCTTTGCGAGAGCCAGCGACAAAAGGCCATCGCCTCATTCCACGACACGCGCACGACGGGTTGTCGTGAGGCGTTCAACGGCCAGCCGAGGTAGCTCTCGTCGAAGATCCACGAAGACCGATGCTCGAAACGGCTGTCGTGCGCCGGGTCGAACCTGCGGTATTGCTCGTTGGTGATTTCGAAGCGGGCCATCCAGAAGGGCTGCGGCACCTCGACCACCGCCAGCGGTTGTTCGTCGCGCTCCCCCTCGGGGTCTCCCATGACGAACCGGCCCGCGGGGATCCGAACCAGCGCGAGGGTCACGCCCTCGCCGAGGTCGAGCTCCCGAGTGCGGGGGCCGGCGGCGGCCTGGAGCGAGCGTGCCTGAGCCGCATCGAACGGCCAGCCCTCCAACCGGGGCATCTCGAGCTTCTGCCGCGGGAGCGGTTCCGGCAACACCGGGGCGACCGCAGGCCGCGGCGTGTGAACGACCGCCTCGCAGTCTTCGTCAACGCCGCCGTAGAGTTGGCGCAGCAGGCGGCGGCGCTCGACCTGGTTGGGGATGGGCAGGGTGGTGACCTCGGACCAGGTGCCGTGGCAAGGCGCATTGAGGTCGATCCAGGTCACCAACCGCTCCCACGACTCCGCGTCCAAGCGCACGTT
The DNA here is from genome assembly GCA_016871715.1 of Verrucomicrobiota bacterium. Lineage (GTDB taxonomy): Bacteria > Verrucomicrobiota > Verrucomicrobiia > Limisphaerales > J093 > VHCO01. Next base: position 21,590 of record VHCO01000077.1, on the reverse strand, counting down.
GTGATGGCCTTTGTCGAGCATTTGGATCAACTCGGATGTGTTGGCGTGGAACTCGAGCGGCGGCAACACGTGCAGGTCGCTCTCGAGGCCACCCACACGCACCAACTCGCGCAGGGCAATATAGGCCAGCTCGAAGACTCCGGCGTATTTGCCCAACAGGTCCGCCGGGCTCGCGGCACGCACGGTGCGGAGCGTGGGCTGGCCGTGCTGGTAGGCGAGGTACACGCCTTGGCCTGACCGCAGATCCACCAAGGGTTCGCCGGCGGGCCGGGCTTGGCCGTCGTGGCAGCCGACGCAGTAACGATCCAGCACGGGCTGCACGTCACGCGCAAAACTGAACCCGCGCGGCGATCCGGGCGAGGCCTCGAGGGGCGAAGGTTTCCGGCGCAAGGCCTGCGAGGGGAGGTTGATCGGCGCGGTACCGGGCCGATCGTGGCAGCCGACGCACGAGAGGACTTCGCCGGGCTGCGCCGTCAACCAGCTCCGCATCAGGGCCAAGGCTCGCCCCTCCCCGTCCAACGGTTGAAGTGACACCGGTGTCTTTGCGGGAATGTGGAAGAGTGCGGAGCCGTCCGGCTCGACGGGCACCGAGCCGAGGACCCGCTTAATCTCCCAGGGGCCGTCAGTGCCGACGCGGTGATCGATGCCGGCCATCTTTTGAAATCCGAAATGGTAGGCGAACACGCGCAAGCGTTTCACGGTGCCCCGCGGCACACCCCGGAGGCCGGGGCCGCGATAGACGTCCTCGACGTAGACCAACGCATCCCGCTGATCGGGTTTGGTCTTGTTCGGAATGACCGGCGGCGGCGGGGTCGCGCGGAAGGGGATCGGTTCCAGCAAGGCGTAACCTTCTTCCTCGCGCACCAACACCAGGTTATCGAACACGTCCGCCAGGTAGATGCCCCAGAGCGCGTCCGGCGAGGGTTTGCAGGCCACCAAATAGTAATGCTCGTTCAGCGGCCAGGGATGCAAAAACTTCGGCCAACTGTGTTCGGTGGGCTTGTCCTCGATCACCGGCGCCACGGGCCGGCCGCGGCCCGGGATTCGTTGGACCACTCCTTGGGCCTCGTGGCGACCGCGTGCAGGATCGAACACCACCAATTCCCCTACCCGCCCTTCATGGTGCCCGGTGACAATGCCTGCGAGTTTGGTAGGGTGGCCCGGGACCGCGCGGGCGAAGAAGATGGCGTTGGGCCAGTACGAATTGCTGCCGTAGACCTCGGCTTGGGTGGTGCCGTCCGGGTTCATGGACATGAGCACCCGATTCCACACGTGGGGCGTGTCGGTATAGTCCCAACGCAAGTAGAGGACGCGCCCGTCGTTCAACACGCTGGGGGTGTAGTCGTGATCCTGCTCGAAGCAGATCTGGCGGATGTTGCGGCCGTCGCCGTCCATCAGATACATCATGCCGACGATCACCCCGGCATTGCAGGGCACCCCTTGCAGGGGCGCCGTCGAGATGAACGCGATCTGGCCATTGGGCAAATAGCAGGCGTCGTAGTGATGCACGTCCGGGTGCTCGCTCGGCGTCAACTGCCGCAACTGCCGCCCGTCCGCCGTCAACTCCTGGACCTGCCAGCGGTTGGCTGCGTCCGGCAGCGAAATCAACATGCGGTCCGCATCCCAGTGCAGATCGACATCGGTCACCAACCGCCGCCCGGGCGGCCGAAACAACGTCGCCAGTCGCCCCTCCGGCTCGACGGGCGCAAGCACGGCGAGCTCGTTCTCCCAGTCATCCACGTTGGGCATCGTCCCTAACCCCCACGAACTCTGACGCGGCATGCCCACGTATTCCCCCGGACCGCGGTCGGCCCATTGGGACGAGCGCGGCTCGCCTTTGGGCCGCCGCTTGATCACCAGCAGGCGGTCGAAGTCCAGCAGCGGATTGCCCAGCAGCGCCTCGCGTTCCAGGCGCCTGAACTCCCCGACCAGGGTCTCGACCCGGACCCATTGCTCGAGCGGTGCTTTGGGATCGAGCGCGGTTTCGATAGCTACCGGCAGCGCCCGCTCGAGTTCCGCCCATCGCCTCAGGTATTCGGTCCCGCCGGGGTAAGCGGATCCGAAGCTGTCCCGCAAATCCTCGAGGGCAAGCCGCAGCGGGTCGAGGTCCAGTTGCTGCGCCTGTGCCAACGCGGTCCGCAGCTCGCGCGCGCGCAGGTACACCGCGCGCACGGCCGCCAGATCGGCCAGCGTCTCCGCTTCCTCCGCTGCGCGGGCTGCCGCCTCGGCCAGAGGCGGAATCGCAACGCAAGCGCCCGCGTAACGCGCGGCCAATCGCCGCGCCTCGAAGCCGGTCCAGGCCGCCGTCCAAATCCCGTCCAACTGTTCCCAGCGCATCTCCTGGCGGGGTCGGCCCTGGGGAAAGTCGCGGGCCAACAAGTCCCACATCTGTTCCACCGCCGCGGCCCGCGGCCCCAGCACGCGGAATCGCACGCTGCCCTGGGTCCGCGCCCAATCGTCCATGCCGATCCACGCCTCGAACTGCGCGAACCGGCCCTCGAGAGCCACCACGATTTCGCTGTCGGCCTGAACATGAATGCCGCGGGCGAACTGCCGGCCGCCGATCCGCAGGGGTTCGTAAAGCCCGGAGTGGAGGTTAATGTTGATGTCGTGCCGGCCTTTCCGCACGGTCCAGTCCAGCGCCGCCCGGCCCGGCCCTTCCGCCGTCAGCGTGGTCAGCGGATGCGCCTGCCCGGCCGCGTCGATGAGCCGGGGGTCGGCCCAGTTGGCCACGCCCCAGATCTTGTCCGGATCGCCGGTGACCAGCAAATGCAGCCGGCGCGCGCCACGGACGTCTACCGCCACTCGGCGCGCCGGTTCGCCTCCCCGCATTACCTCGCTCTCGAAGGGCGAGCAGCCGGCCTCGATGCCGGCCTGGGCCAAGGCCACAACCGACGCCACCATGGTCTCGTGCCAGGTCCCTTGCTTCTGGTAGTACGCCGGATCTCCGGCGCACAGCCGGGTCGGCAACCCTAGGCCAAGGGCTAGGAAGGCGGTCCCCATACAGACAGCGGAAAGGGATCGAAGGCTCATAAACTGGATTAGGACTAGGCTGAGTGCGTTGGCGGACCACCTTAGTGGCCGCGCTACGAATGACCAGCCAAATGATCGACCACGCCGGTGCCGGTGTCGCCAGGACGATGCCCTCGGGGCGAGCTGCGCCTGGGGCCGGCGCGTTTTATTGGGCCTGGAACCTCAGATGCCGAAAGGTCACACCCGCGTTACCCCAGGCGTAGAGGGCCACCGTGCCTGTGGCGAACCGCGCATCCTCGGCCACGAGATCGCGTTCGTCGTCCACGTACACGGTCAGGCGCGGTCCCTCGAGGCGGACGCGGACGTTGTACCATTGGCCCGGGAGGTAGCCTCGAGGTTTGGCGGCCAAGAGGGTGTAAGAGGGGCCGTCCTTGACGGTTAAGGCGCGGAAGGCGCGTTCGCTGTCCATCAGCCAGAGGTAATGATGCTCGGGATCGACCAACCGGAACGCTACGCCCACGGTATCGTTGTCCACCGATTGAACCTGGAAACTGAACTCGCCGTCGCGGAACTCGCGACCGGGCTGGTAGACTTGGAGCGTGCCGGGGCGTTCGGCGGCTGGGGCCTTGCTCATGGCCTGGTCGCGGTTGACGAGGGTGTTGGCGGTCTGGGCGATCTCCTGGCTCGACCAACCCCATTCGCTGGCCGGGCTCGATCCGGGCGCATCCCACGTCTGCCAGTGTTCCGGGGCCAGCAAGAGCGCGGCGGGATCGATGGTGAACTGCGCGCTCACCAAGCGACTGGCGCGGTTGTCCGGGCCGAACGCGCGGGCTTGGAGCAGGGAGGAGTGCGCCAGGGTGATCGGCTCACGGTACCTGGTCGAACGCGTGGTGGGGACGGTGCCGTCGAGCGTGTAGTGGACCTGCTCGATCGCCGGCCGGTCGGCTGCGAGATCGACGGTGACGGGTTGTCGATACATGCCCCCGGCGGGTTGTAGGGCGGGCGGGCGGACACCGTCAGGCCGCAACGCCAGCCAGGCTTGGTTCGGGTAACTGCAGACGCAACCCGCGGTCGAGTCCGGGACCAGCACTAGGCCGCCGGCGGGGAGGGCATTGACCCAGCAACCCGGCCGCATGCCACCGAACTCCTCGGTGCCGCGGCTCGCCTCGAGGTCGTAGTAACCGAGGGTCGCGGAGCGGAACACGAGCAAGTCCTTAGCGCTGGCCAGAATGCCGCACCCGTACGAGCGCTGGAATGGGAAGGGCTGTGCGGCGCCGGTCTCGAGGTCCCACGCGCCGCCTTCGGCATAGATGGTGCCGTCGTTGAGGATCGGGCGGGAGTGGTACTTGAGCTCGCGCTCCCAGAGCCGCTGGCCGTTGGCGAGGGCGAAGCAGGTCATGCGCCCGCCCAACTCGCTGGCGAGGCTGAAGCGGGTCGGTTGATAGCCCATCAAGACCTTCTGCTGCGCGGCGCTTAGGAGGGTGAGCGTGCCGTAGATGTCTTGGGCGTTGCGCCAAAGGACCGTGCCGGTCTGAGCGTCCAGCGCCACCAGTTCGCCCGAAGGTTCCGCCACCGCTTTTCCGTCCTGCTCCCGATCGTAAAGCGCCAGGGGCCGATCGATCAGGATGACCCGGCCGGCTCCAATGGCGATCGTGTTGTGACGCAGAGAATACTGAGCGTCGTAGCGCCATTTCAACGCGCCGCTGCGTGCGTCCATCGCAAACAGCGTTTTGGATTGGGTCAGTTGCCGAGTCAAATCGCCGCCCGGCCGATAGCGATAGGTCACCACATGCGCCGGATCGGCCAGAGAACCGTACAAGACGCCGTCGTCGCACGCGATGAATCCCCAGACGGCGGCTGAGCCGTCCGTAGGGGCGGGGGCAACGAATTGGCCCAGCCGCTGGCCGGTCTTGGGGTCCAGGCGCAGGCAGTGATTGTCGCGCCGGACGTAGAGGCCATCGTCGGAGAGGGCGAAGTTGCTGCCGGTGCCGCTGGTGCCCATGAGGTGATCGCCGTCGTAGGCCTCGAGGATTCCGGGCAACGCATACTCCCAGAGCGGTGTGCCGTTGTAGGCATCCACGGCCAACAGGCTGTCCCACCCTTCGGAGTAAAGGATGCCGTCTTTGAACAGCGGGGCCGGGGGGCGCCCGTGCCGCTGCACCAGGCGTTGCTCGACGTCGGCGAACCAGAGCATGCCCAACGGACCGTTCACGAGGGCGTCATTCGAGCACAGTGTGTTGGCTGGATTGGCATACTGATGCGTCCACTCGCCTGCCCCTTCGAGTGGCCCGCGCACGTGAACGAACCAGTCGCCGGGCCGACCCAGGCACAGGGCGCCGCCGTAAGGTCGTTGGAGTCGGGCTGCCTCGGCGCGTGGAACGGCCTCCGCCCCACTGGCCAGTGACCGGCCTGAGACGACCAGGTTGGCGAAATAAAGGGGTAAACCGGTCTGGTGCAACTCGCGTTGCAGGACCGTCACGCGCCCTCCAGGCAAGCCGGCTCGGCTCATGCGAGCACGGGCGAGCGACACCTGGGCCGGGTCCGCGTCGACGGCCACGATCCGCAGTTGGCTGGCGCGGGCCAATTCGAGGGCGAGCGCACCATCGCCGCAGCCCAGATCCAGGCAGTAACCGTTGGTCATCCTGGTTTGCTCGAGAATCTCCGTCGCGGCACGTCGGACCAGTTGGTCGGTGGCCGGTGGAGCGGGCGTTTGGGGTGGTCGGATCGATCGAGTCGGTACGGACTCGTCCGCGAAACAGTAGAGGACGCCCTGGTCGGTGCTCACGTAGAGGCGGCCGGCTGCGGCGGCCAATCCATAGGCGGTTCCTCTCACGCTGGCGGACCAGACTTCATTGCTGCTGGGCAGATGGACTCGTCGCACTTGATGTTCGAGGCCGAGAATGGCCTCTTCGCGGGCCACAATGGCCTCAGCCGCCGCGGCGGTTGGGTGCGGCAGGGTGAACCGCCGAGTCTCCTCCAAATCCCGGCTGAGGAGTGGTTCACCGGGTCGATCGGTGCGGGGACGATCGGTCCAGCGATACTGGCGGATGTCCTCGGCGGTGACTTGGAGGAGGCCGTCGGGCAAGGCCACCACGGCGCCCGCGCGGTCGACGCTGCGGGCGGTGGCGCCGGTTTCTTGGGCGAACGCCAGGCCGTCACTCACGAAGAACCGGTCGGCGATCACCGTGGGGCCGCCGCCGCGCTGGCCATAGCTCTGGAGGTGGAAGTACTCGAAGCGGCCGTCGGCCAGGCGAAACGCAGCCGGGACAGCCCGCCCATTGGGAACGAACAGTCGATTGGCGGTAGCGGCCAAGTAACCCTGCGGGGCAATCCCGCTGTGGGCATAGGCGCCCCCGTGGGGTTGCCCCATGTAGATCTGATCTGCCGTGTCGTTCACCCACCGAATCTCGCCGCTGGCTGCGTCCAAGGCGTAGAGAAAGACGCCGTCACTGGGCCAGATGCCGGCGGCGAAATAGACCATCCCCGCGAGAACGACCGGGCCGCCCCGAGCCGGCCAGCGCGAGATCATTCGGCCGTTGCCCAGGACCAATTCATCGTTCGGCGCTCCCCGCTTCTTCCAGCGTAACGCGCCGGTGCGGGCTTCGAGGCCATAGAGGTGGCCGTCGTCACTGACCACGAAGAAATGGCCGTCTCCATAAGCTGGCGCAAAGCGGACTGGGGCATCGGTGGGGAAGACCCAGCGCACGGCGCCGGTGGCGGCGTCGAGGGCGTAGACCTGCCCATCCGCACTGTCGCCAAAGCACACTAACCCAGCCGCCACCACCGGTTGGCAGGCGCGGTCGTAGGTCATCCGAGTCGAGCTAGGCCAGGCGGGCTCAGGCGGATTCGCGGCGTGGAACGACCACACCAAGGCCAGCCGCGCGGGCAAGGGCTCAGGCGTGTATCCGCTCCGCGCCGGATCATGGCGATAGGTCGGCCAATCGGCCCAGCCTGAAGCGATCATGACCAGCGCGATCGTCGCCAGCAGCGTGGTGCGGGAGTGGGACCGAGGGGTCTGAACGACGGGAGGCATCGAGGGCATCGTGAGTCAATGGTGTCAACGCGGCCATCTTGGCGCCCGCGATCGAGGCAATCAAGCGCCAAGCCCGTGGCGACCCGACCCGACCGTACGGATGCGACCGCGGGACCAACGACGATCCGGCGGTGGGACTGGTGACACCACTGACGGTGAGTGCGTCGCCACCGTAATAGACGTCATTGAGCAGCAGTTGGAAGAAGGGGATGTCGGCGACCGTGTTCGAGACGACGGTCAGGCTGTCGGGGTAGGCGACAGGCGGATCGACCAGGGTGAGGGTGTGGAGGCAAGGGCTGCCGAGGTTGGCGTTGGTCGGGTTCGAGAGGGTGACGAGAATGGTCTCGTTATACTCGAGGACACGGTCGTCGACGAGGGTGATCGAGAGGGTCTTGTTGGTCTCACCGGCGCTGAAGGTGAGGGTGCCGTTGGCCAGGGTGTAGTCGACGCCGCCGCCGGTGGCGGAGCCGCCCGTGGCGGCATAGTCTATGGAGATCGTGTTATTGGAGTTGGTCGAGAGCACCACAGAGACGTAGGCTGGAGACGAGACCTCGGCCACCCTCGAGGCGGCCGTGGCGAAAACGACCGCTGGGATCGCCCCTGACTCGGATCCGACTGCGTAGAAGGTGCTTGGCGAACTCTGGTTGTTATAGGAGGTCTGAATCCAGGCGGCGGAGCGTGCGGTGTTCGAGAGTCGGATTTCGTCGAGGATGCCCGCGAGGTAGGTGGTGCAGCCGCTGTTGTCGATCCCGATCCACATATCCACCGAACCGTTCCCGGTGCGGCTGCCGGCCTCGGCCGACCCATTCGCGACACCGTTTTTGTAAAAGTAGGCTGTCGTGCCCGAGTGCACCACGGCCACATGATGCCAGTTGTTGTCGTTGACCGTTGAATCGCTGTAGTACCACTGGGACCCGTTCCAGTAGGAGATCTTGCCGTTGCCGGAGGCACCGCCCATGGCCAGGATGTAGCCGGTCAAGGACCCGTCGATCTTGCCGGCAATGCCGCCGTTGGCATCCGAGCTCTTGATCCACGCTTCGGCCGTGAGGGCGGTGGTAATGTCCAGGCCACTGTTGTACGACACGGTAAGCTTGTCGTCGTTACCATCCAGGTCGAGGCTGCCGTTGACCTTGCCGGCGACCTGATCGCCGCTGGTCATGCTGCCGGCCGAGGTGCCATGATTGGCGTTGGCGGTGCTGTCGCGCATTTGGGGCGCAGCTCCGGAGGGATCTTCCTTGAGGTGCCAGACAGCCTTGTGGTTGGCATCCCAGACATTGGTGGCGTTTTGCTGATCGGCGGCCGTGGAGTTGCCGTAGTAGAGGTAAAGGACGGTATTGGCCGTGTTCGAGAGAGTGGGGATCTTGACCCAAGCGACTAGGGCGCCAGTGCCGCTGGTGTAGGTCTCGAGTTCATGGCTGAGCTTGGTGGTGCCGTTCGAGGAAGTGAAGAGGATGTCATCCGCATCGCTTTGGGCGTAATCCCGCAGGTTGGTGTCAGTGGTACTGATGAGGACGGGGAAATCTGTGAGGGCAGCGCCGACCTTGGTGTAATCGATGGTAACGGTCTTGCGGTAGGCCCAGCCGTTGTCGTACCACGCGGGGGTACCCGAGTTGCCGGCCTTGATTTCGACCGCGATACCCGCCATGGGGGAATAGCCAGTGGTGGCGTCCACCGAAGTGTCGTTGTCCGGTCGCCACTGGGTCTGCAAGTCCGCCGCGTCCCAACCGCTGCCGGTCAGGGTCTCGGTAATCTCGGTGAATCCCGAACCCGGACCGATGGGGTTGCTTGTGCCTGTACTTGCGAACGCGCCATAGGTGGCGTTGTCCGAGCTGGAGAACGTCCCCAGGGTGACGGTCAGCCCGGAGGCGCCACTGGTCGAATTAGCTGCGACCTGGACGATCGCGCCACTGCCGTTGCTGCCGCTGCCATCGACCTAGCCAAACTCGGTCACGGACCAGTTCATGCGCGAGGGGTTGTTCCCCGAGCACGAGAGGGTGATGGTGCCGGTGGAGGGGGAGCTGCCCATGGCCCGGAAGAGCGTCAGCCCAAAGTTGCTGCTGTTGAAGATGATGTTGGTGACCTGCACCCAGGTCAGGCCGTTGCCGCTGGCCGAGACGGTCACGCTACCGGCGTTGCCCTGGGGCCCCATGTGATCCACCGCTAGCAAGATGAGCTTGCCCGCCGAGGGCGTGATCGACGCTGTGGTGTACGAGCTTTGGGACGCGTCGGTTCCGCCTGAGGTCAGGTTGACGGCGGTGACGGCGCCCAGAGCCGTCGGGGCCGACCCGAGCGACCAGCCGAGCGTTAGCGCACCGAGCCAGGCCAACCGACACAACCCGCCCAGGCCGCGGGCAAACGGCGCGCCTGGGTGACTTCCGCAAAGCCTGGCTGCGCGCCGCCACTCGCGGGTGTTCCCCTGTGGATCAACATGTCGATTCCGCATAGACGGGTCGCCCGCCGCCGGACCCAGGCAAGGCAGGTCCCCTCAGGTCCTATCGGCCAACCGCTCGGGGGACTTAAGGCGCTCGAGCGCAGGCGGCGGCAGATGGCGGCGTTAGATGGGTCCGCTGGGGAATTGCATGGGGGCGACTCTTGTGGGCAATGTGGGGCCACGATGTTCCGGCCGTGCATTGACGTTCACGAAGGGAAAGTGAAACAGATCGTCGGCGGTTCGTTGGGGGACGACCCGACCGAGCTGCGCACCAATTTCGAGTCGGACCGATCGGCCGGCTGGTACGCCGCGCTGTATCGGGGGGACGGTTTGCGGGGCGGCCATGTGATCCAGCTTGGCCCCGGCAACGAAGCGCAGGCGCTGGAGGCGCTGGCGGCCTATCCTGGCGGCCTGCAGGTGGGTGGCGGCGTGGGGTTGGAGAACGCGGGTGCGTGGCTCGACGCAGGGGCTTCGCATGTCATTGTCACAAGCTGGGTCTTTCGCGAAGGCCGGATCGACCACGACCGCCTGCGCGCGCTGGTCCGCCGCATCGGGGCCGCGCGGTTGGTGTTGGACCTGAGCTGTCGCCGCCGGGGAACCGAGTATTACGTGGTCACGGATCGCTGGCAGAAGTGGACCGAGGTGGCCCTCGGGCCGGCGACCCTCGCGGAATTGGCGGGTTCCTGTGCGGAGTTCCTTATCCACGCGGTGGATGTCGAGGGGCTATGCCGGGGCATCGACGAGGAGTTGGTGCGGTGTTTGGCCGAGTGGGCTCCGATCCCGACCACCTACGCGGGTGGCGCCAGCGGCCTGGCTGACCTCGAAACCGTGACGCGCCTCAGTGGCGGAAGGGTGGACCTGACCATCGGGTCGGCATTGGACATTTTTGGCGGTCGCGGTGTGCGTTACGCGGATTGCGTCGCCTTCAACCGCCGGTGGCAGTCCGGGAGCCGCCCCAATGCGCAGTAGCCTGGCGGGGCCTTCCTGGGCGATCAGAGGTTTCGGGGCAGCACCTTGAGTCCAGCAGCCTGGGCGAGCGCTCGGCTCCGGGGTTCGAAGCTCAGGAAGTGGGTACAGCCTAGGGCTGCGGCCAGGGCGGGGTGGAGGAGGAAGGTGGCGGGAGGCGGCGCGACGGCGGTCCGTTCGTTCCACTGACGAGCGAGGTCGAACACCGCCTCCCACGGGGGGCGTTCGAGCACAAAGACCATCTCACGGGTGTAGAAGTGCCACAACTGGGCGGCCGCGGCGGCGGCCGCTTGGACTCTTGGGTCTGCGGTAAAGCGTTGGACCCGCAGTCCGTTCTCGACTTGGAAGGCCTGAAAGGCGGTGAGGGAGAGCGGCTGGGGCAAGGCCCGCACCAACTCCCACGCCTGGGCCGAGGCAGGGGCCTTCGTCACCAGACAGAGCAGGAAGCCGAGGTCTAGGTAATGCGTCATACGGAGCGGAGGATGGCGTCGACGAGTTGCTGGCCGTCCTGTTCCGAGTAAGGTTCCTGCAGGAGTCGCTGGCCCAGGTCGACCTTGCGGCGGCGCTGGCGTTCGCCCTCGCGGATGAACCGGCCCACCGGCTTGCCGTGAGAGGTGACCTGGACCGATTCGCCGGGGGCGAGGCCCTCGCTGAGTTTGCTGAAGGTCTTCGTGAAGGTGGCGACGCTGGCGCTCTTGTTCATATCCGACAGAATATCGGATATTTTAGGCGGCGTCAATCGGCTGGGCGTGGCGGGTCGAGCCGGCACCGTTCCGGTCACGGTTCTCCGGGTGGCGGTGGTCCGTTGCCTCGCTGGGCCCGTCGGGCGAACAGGGTTTTGACCGCTCGAGCTTCCGGGATCTTAAGCCACCAGGCCAGTCCCCAGTAGACCGCGGTTGCGGCGCTCAAAGGGATGAAGACCTCGCCCAGTCTCGCGGCGAGCGTGGCATGGCCGTAGTGGACTTCCCAGAGGTGGCGCAGGCCCCAGGCACAGAGGCCCGCCAGGACGGTGGCCCCGGCCAAGGCGAGCAGGCTGGGCCAGAACGGCTCGAATTCGAGCCGGGCGAGTTTTTTGCGCAGGGCGCGGAGCAGGAGCCAAACGTTGAAAACCGAGCTCATGGTGTTGGCTACGCCCAAGCCGGCTTGCCGAAAGGGGCCGATGAGCCACAGCGAGAAGACCAGGTTCAAGCCGAGGCACACCAGGCTGATGCGCATGGGGGTTTGGGTGTCGCCGAGGGCATAGAAGGCGCGCGCGAGGACGTTGACCATCGAGAAGGCGACCAGGCCTGGCGCCAGGCAAGCCAGCGCGAGGGACACCCGGTGAGTCGAGGCGGCGGTGAACGCGCCCCGCTGGAAGAGCAGGCGCACCACCGGCTCCGCCAGCGTGACCAGCAAGATGGAGGCGAGCAGGTTCACCATGACCAAGTAGCCGAGCCCTTCGCGCAGTGTCGCTCGGAACTGTGGGTACCGCTTCTCTCCAGCCAACCCGGCGAGCGTGGGCAGCAGATACGTGGCCAGCGAGATGCCCACGATGCCTTGCGGGAACTCCATGATGCGTACGGCATAATCGAACGAGGCCACGATCGAGCGGTCGACCCAGAACGCGACGCATTGGATGACCAGCACATTGAGCTGGAAGGCCGCCACGCCGATGGCGCCAGGGACCATCTTGCGCACGACCTGGCGGACGGTCTGGTTGCCCCACGGGGTGACCCAGCGGTAACGGTAGCCTTGTCGAAACAGGGGCGGCAATTGGAAGCCGACCTGCGCCAGGCCAGCCACCAGGACACCGATTGCCAGGCCGAAAATCTGGGTCTCGAGCGTTTGGCCCAGGCGCGGCGCCAGCAACAGGACGCTGGCGATCATGACGACGTTGAGCATCGTCGCGCCCAGGGCGGGGATGAAGAAACAGCCGCGGGCGTTGAGCATGCCCATGCACAATGCCGCCAGGCACACCAGCAGCAGATACGGAAACATGAGCCGCAACAACTCGAGCATCAGTCGCGTATCCGGGTTCAGGATGGGGAACGGAAACGGTGGGTAGACCGGCACCCCGCCATCGGCGTACTGGACCTTAGCCAGGCTCAGCACCAAGGTGAGCCCCAGCAAGACCACCGCGACGATGGCGCTGACTGCCACGACCAAGCCTGAGATCGTCGCGTTAGCCGCCTGCCACATGGCAGCCTCGCCCTCGGTCTTCTCTTTGGTCTTAAAGATGGGGATGAAGGCGGCCGTCAACGCCCCTTCGCCCAGGAGGCGGCGGAAGAGGTTGGGGATTTGAAACGCCAGTTTGAAAGCGCTGGCGACGGCCGTATCCCCCATGAAATGGGCATAGACCTGTTCCCGCACCAGACCCAGCAGCCGGCTCGAGAGCGTCGCCAACCCCATCGCCCCCGAGGATTTCAGCATCTGCGACATCGCCCCGCAGTGTAGGGAGAGGTCTCCAGGGGTCGAGGCGTAAGTGCCCGTCGGTCCGTAAGCCATTCCCGACGCGGTCAGGGTGGCGCGCGTTTTTCATTGCTTCTTCCCTTGCCTCAGCCGCGAGGGCGGGACACCATGTCGTTATGATCAGCACCGCACCTGGGTTGGCCGTTCCTCCTGCTCCACCGGCTCCTGGCTCCGCTTCTGTGGGGAGAAGCCTGCCTCGCTGCGGCGCTATCGCTCGAGTGTTGCTCGGGGTGGGTCTTGGGCTTGCCGGAGGACCCGATGGGTGGGGTCAACCGGCGAGCGAGGCGGGCAAGGACGGCATTCGGTCGGTGGCATTGAGCACGTCGGCGCTCATGCCCAAGACGCCGGAAGGCGAGCTCAACGTGCTCGTTGCGGGGTTGGACACGGCGGGGCTGTCGAATGTCACCCTGCGGTTAAGCTCGAAGGCTTGGAAGGAGGCCGTCATCCAGACCATCGCCAGTCTGCCCGAAGGCAAACAGACCGTGGACATCATCGTGCCGCAAGTGACGAACGCGATCGAGGTGGCGGTTCGGCTCGAGACGGCCTCCGGCCGACAGGACCATGGCCCATTCGTCGTCCGGCCGCCACGCCGGTGGACGGTCTATCTGACACAGCACACCCATACGGACATCGGCTACACCCGCCCGCAGACGGAGATCTTGCCCGAGCACCTGCGCTACATCGATTATGCCCTGGACTACTGCGACCTGACGGACGGTTACCCCGACGATGCCCGCTTCCGCTGGACGTGCGAGACGGCGTGGGCTGTGCGGGAGTACTTCCTGGGGCGGCCCGCGCAACAGCTCGAGCGGCTGAAACGCCGTGTGGCCGAGGGCCGCATCGAGATCTGCGGTCTGCTGCTGAACATGTCGGAAATCTCGGGCGAAGGCTCCTTGGCCGCTCTGGTGCGTCCGGTCCGAGCCCTGCGTGCGGCTGGCCTGCCGGTGGTGACGGCGATGCAGAACGACGTCAACGGCGCCGGTTGGTGTCTGGTGGATTACTTTGCCGACCTGGGCATCCGTTATTTGACCATGGGGATCAACCAGACCCGCTCGATCCTCCCCTTCGACAAGCCGACCGTGTTCTGGTGGGAGTCACCCTCCGGCAAACGCGTCCTGGCCTCGCGCCCGGACCATTACCACTTGGGCAACATGTGGCGCATCCACCAGGGCACCCTGAACACGTTCAAGTCGGGCCTGACCAAGTACCTCTTGTCGCTCGAGGAACGGCGCTATCCCTTCGACCGGGTGGGCGTCCAGTTCTCCGGGTACCACACCGATAACTCCCCTCCCTCGACCGTCGCTTGCGATGTGGTTCGGGCCTGGAATGAGCAGTTCGCTTGGCCGCGCCTGCGCCTTTCGGTCGCGCAGGAGTTCCTGGTTTACGTCGAGAAGGAACACGCGGCTGACCTCCCGGTCCATCGGCAGGCCTGGCCGGACTGGTGGACGGACGGGTTCGGCTCGGCGGCGCGGGAGACGGCGGCGGCGCGGGAGACGGAAGCCGCGTTGCAGGTGAGCCAGGGGTTGTTAGCGATCGGGGCCATGTTGGGCGCCCAGATCCCGAGCGGCCTGCTCCAGCGCGCCGCGGCGATCCAGGACGACTTGCTCTTTTACCAGGAACACACCTTCGGCGCGGCCGAGAGCATCAGCGATCCTTTGGCCGAGAACGCGCAGGTGCAGTGGGCGGAAAAGGCAGCCTACGTCTGGACGGCGGTTAAAGACTCCCATCAGTTGCGCGAGCAGGCCCTAGGGTTAGTGCAGGATTTCCTGCCGCGCGCCGAGTTGCCCACGATCGCGGTCTTCAACACGCTCAATTGGGCGCGGGCCGGTCTGGTACGGGTCTTCATCGATCGCCAAATCTTGCCTCCGGACCGCGCCTTTCGGATCGTGGACGGCACGAACGCTGTGCCGGCGCAGCCCTTGCAGCACCGCGCCGAGGGTACGCACTGGGCCTTGTGGGTGTCCGAAGTGCCCTCGCTGGGCTACAAGGTGCTCCGGATCGAGACGGCCAACGAACCTCGCGCTCCGGAGACGCCGGGGACCAATTCGGTCGCGCTCGAGAACCCGTTCTTCAAGCTCACCGTCGACGCCGAGCGCGGCGCGCTGGTGAGTCTGGTGGATCGCGAGACCGGCCAGGAACTTGTGGACGCGAGTGCCGCCTGGGGCTTGGGGCAGGTGATCTACGAGACGATGCCCTCGCGCCGCGACCTGAAGCCGGGCGCCTTGACGCGTGTGCCCGCGCGCAACGTGAAGGTCACGCCGGGCGCGCGCGGTCCGATCTGGCAGAGCCTGGTGGTGGACGCGGACCTCGACGGGTGCGCCACCAACCGGGGGCTGCGCGCCGAGATCCGGCTTTATGACACCGAGAAACGCCTCGAATTGCA
Organism: Verrucomicrobiota bacterium; assembly: GCA_016871715.1. Taxonomy (GTDB): domain Bacteria; phylum Verrucomicrobiota; class Verrucomicrobiia; order Limisphaerales; family J093; genus VHCO01. The sequence goes on along the minus strand of VHCO01000077.1, from coordinate 6,356 downwards.
TTATGCCCTGAGGAAACTGCCCGTGCGCAGCCCCGAGTCGGTCTATGTCGCGCTTCCGTTCCAGGCGCCCAAGGGCCGGATGCTCTACGAAGCCCAAGGCGGCTTGGTCAGCCCTGGGGAGGACCAGATCCCCGGGTCGAGTTCGGACTGGCAGACGTGGCAGAGTTTCCTCGCCATTCGCAGCGCCGATCACCAGATCGTTCTCGGGAGTGACCAAGCCCCGCTGGTCCAGTTGGGCGACTTCAACCTCGGCAAGTGGCAGCCGGTGACCCGCGTCGAGAAACCGCACGTCTACTCCTGGGTCATGAACAACTACTGGTTCACCAACTTCCGCACGGAACAAGAAGGCGAATTCAAGTGGCATTACTACCTGACGGCCACCCAGGATTTGACGCGTGCCCGGGCCACCCGCTTTGGCTGGGGTTCACGCGTCCCGCTGGTCGGGCGCGTCTTCCCGGCGGCTCAGAGCGCGACCGTTTCGGCGCGGCTCGCCCTCTCGACCGTCACGGTTCCAGCCCCGGACCTGCTGGTGGTCGAGGCACGGCCGATGCGCAACGGTGGCGGCGTCTTCTTTCACTTGCGCGAGGTCGAGGGGCGCAGCCTGACGATCGCCCCGGAAGATGTGGTCGCCCATGCCGCCCTCCAAGGCGCCGATGAAGTCAACGTGCTCGAGGAAGTGCTCCGCGAGAACATCTCCGCGATCACGCTCCAGCCGTACGAGGTGAAGTTCGTTCGGCTACGGTTCTAGACGGCGCCGGGGCGGCCGGAACGTCGGCGGCACGCTCGGGCGCAGTTGGCGCCGAAAACGTGGTTCCCTTCCCGCCAGCCTCGTGGCTAAATGATCGCCATGCGCATTCTGGGGCTGATTCCAGCACGCTACGCCTCGACCCGGTTCCCCGGGAAACCGTTGGCGCTGATCGCGGGCAAACCCTTGGTGCAACACGTGGTCGAGCGCTGCCAGCAGGCACGGTCTTTGGCGGAAGTGATGGTGGCCACGGACGATCCCCAGATCCGCGAGGTGGCCAGCCGGTTTTGCCAGGTCGAGATGACGTCGCCGGAGCACCCCAGCGGGACGGACCGGATTGCCGAGGTGGTCCAGCGCTGCCCCTGCGATGCGGCCGTGAACATCCAAGGCGACGAACCGCTGATCGACCCGGCGGTGATCGATGCGGTGGCGGGCGCGTTGGCCAACGCCGAGATGTCCACGGCGGCTACGCCCATCGCCGACCTCATCGAATACGAGAGCCCGAACGTGGTGAAAGTCGTTGTCAGCGCTCATGGCCGGGCCCTATACTTTTCGCGGCGCACGATTCCGTACTTGCGTGAGGCCGCCAGTCGTTCGGTGAGCGAGCAGTTGGCGGCTTTTCCGTTTTTGAAGCATCTGGGCTTGTACGGGTACCGACGGGAGACGCTGTTGCGGTTAGTGACCTTTCCGGTGTCTCCCCTCGAGCAGGCGGAGAAACTCGAACAACTGCGCGCGCTCGAACATGGCGTTCAGATCGCGGTGGTGCGCGTAGACTACGACAGCGTGGGGGTGGACGTGCCTGGAGACGTCGAGCGGGTCGAGCGGTTGTTGCACGCGGCGGCGACCGCCCCGGAACAACCCGAGGGTCGCCTCGGGCGGACGGGGTCCTGAGGCCGGTCGGAGCAGCGGGACAGCAGGGCAAGAGCGAGGAACCATGAAGTACATCTTTGTAACGGGTGGCGTGGTGAGTTCGCTGGGCAAGGGCCTGACGGCCGCCAGCCTGGGCACCTTGCTCGAGAATCGCGGGCTCAAGGTCACCCTCCAGAAATTCGACCCGTACCTGAACGTCGACCCGGGGACCATGAGCCCGTTCCAGCACGGGGAGGTGTACGTGCTGGATGACGGCGCCGAGACCGACCTCGACCTGGGCCACTACGAACGCTTCACCAATACCAAGCTCACGCGGATGAACAACCTGACCAGCGGCCAGGTGTACGCTCGCGTGCTCGAGAAGGAGCGCCGGGGCGATTACCTGGGCAAGACCGTCCAGGTGATTCCGCACGTGACCGACGAGATCAAGTTCCGGATTCAGCAGATTGCAGAGACGTCGAAGGCGGACGTGTTGATCACCGAGATTGGCGGCACGACGGGCGACATCGAGGGGTTGCCGTTCCTCGAGGCCATCCGCGAGTTCGCCCTCGAGGTGGGCTTTCACAACGCCATCTTCATCCATGTCACCTACGTCCCGTACATCAAAGCCGCAGGCGAGCTCAAGACCAAGCCCACCCAACAGTCCGTGGCCAAACTGCGCGAAATCGGCATCACACCGCACATCTTGGTGTGCCGATCCGACCGCCCGCTCAGCAAAGAGTTGCGCCAGAAGATCTCCCTCTTCTGCAACGTGCCTTACGAAGGCGTCGTCGAGGAGAAGGACGTCGACCACACCATCTACGAGGTGCCCTTGATGCTGCAGCGGGAGCGGATGGACGATCTCGTGTGCCGGCTCCTCCACCTGGACACACCCGCGGCCAACATGGCCCACTGGCAAGACATCCTCCGCAAACTCATCGCCCCGCAACACCGCGTCCGCATTGGTGTCGTGGGCAAGTACATCGGCTTGCAAGACGCCTACAAGTCCGTCTACGAAGCCATCATGCACGGCGGCGTAGGCAACGACTGCGGCATCGAGATCGAACGGGTCGAGGCCGAAGAACTCGAGAAGGAGGGCCCCGAGAAGCTGCTCGAGCGCGTGGGGGGCGTGCTCGTGCCTGGCGGGTTCGGCGAGCGCGGAATCGAAGGCAAGATCCGCGCCGTCCGATACGCACGGGAAAGGCGAGTGCCCTATCTCGGGTTGTGCTTGGGCATGCAAGTGGCCACGATCGAGTTCGCCCGCCACGTCCTCGGCCTCGCCGAGGCGCACTCGGCCGAGTTCGACCCCGACACGCCCCACCCCGTGATCGCCATGCTCGACGAGCAACGGCGCGTGACCCGCAAAGGCGGCACCATGCGCCTGGGCGCGCAACCGGTTCAGCTCAAGGTCGGCACGCGCGGCTCGAAACTGTACGGCGCCTTTGTCGTTAACGAACGGCATCGCCACCGGTTCGAGTTCAACAACGCCTACCGCGAACGCTACGAACAGGCCGGCTTCGTCTTCAGCGGCACGTCGCCCGACGGCAAATTGGTCGAGCTCGTCGAACTCGAGGATCACCCCTTCTTCGTCGCTTGCCAGTTCCATCCCGAATTCCAAAGCAAGCCCAACGCTCCACACCCGCTCTTCCGCGGGTTCATCGCCGCCGCCCACCATTTTCTGCACGCCAAACCGGTCTAGGGCGGTCCCCGGGTGCCGGTTGGAAAACCGGCGGTCCATGCGCCCGTATAGCCGACGGCCGCGTAGCGCCAACGTTCTGGTCGGCGCTGCGCTCAGCCGCTCGGGGCGAGGGTGCGTTGACACCTTCCTCTGCGGTTCTACATTTCGCGCTCACTAATGAGAGCTCGGGACAGACGACAAATCCCTGGTCGGGCGCGCAGCCCGCTGCGCGCCGCAGACGGCTGTGAGCCCAGGAAGCCGCGGCGCGCAGAGGACTGCGCGCCCGACCGCCAACCTCTAGTCCATCTCAGTGACTCATGAGTGTGTCGAAGTCACTTCGAGCCCCTGCCATTCGCCTGCGCGGTGTTCGGCATAACAACCTGAAAGGGTTCGATCTCGACCTACCGCTGCACCAGCTCATCGTCGTCACGGGCCTGAGTGGCTCCGGCAAGAGTTCGCTCGCCTTCGACACGCTCTTCGCGGAGGGGCAGCGACGCTACATCGAGACCTTCTCGCCCTATGCCCGGCAATTCTTCGACCGCATGGACAAGCCGCGCGTGGACAGCATCGAGGGCATTCCACCGGCGATCGCCATCGAGCAGCGCAATGCCGTCCGGACCACACGCTCGACGGTCGGCACCATGACGGAGATCTGCGATTACCTGAAGGTGCTTTGGCCGCTCCTGGCTCAGCTCCATTGCCGGCAGTGCGCTCGGCCCGTCCGCAAAGACGCGCCCCAGCAAGTCTGGGCCATTCTCCAGGAGGCCACGCGCAGCGGCGCCTGGCGCCCCACTGAGGCCGATGCGCCGCCGGCCTCGGCCGTGTCGGGATCGGCAAGCTCCAGCCTGGGTCCTGCGATTCCCGAGGTCCTGGTCACGTTCGACTTGCCGCTCTCGGAGAAACTCTCACTCGATGACTCCCTGGCTCTGGTAGCCAAACAAGGATACCAACGCTTGCTGGTCGAGGGCCGAGTTGTCCGTCTCGATGACTTCGCCGCCAAGCACGCCACGGGCCACCGCTCGGACCCAGCGTGCGGCGCGGCGCTGACCATCGTCCAAGATCGACTGCGCTGCACGGAGGCGAACCGCGCACGGTTCGTCGAGGCCTGCGAGCAGGCCTACCATTTCGGCAAAGGCCGGCTCGCCATTCACCCGCTGGCTGTGCCGCGCGCGCCGTCAGCCGGGGCGACGGCCGCGGCCCCCACTGGGGACTTGGAGCTGCACGCCGCCGCCACCGTCCTGCGGTTCTCGAACCGCCTGCATTGCGCCTCTTGCGATCTCGAGTACCGCGAGCCGACCCCGGCGCTGTTCAGTTTCAACCACCCAATCGGCGCCTGTCCGACCTGCCGCGGCTTTGGCCGGACGATGACGATCGACTACGACCTTGCGTTGCCGGATCGGAGCAAGAGCTTGGGCGCAGGGGTGGTCAAGCCTTGGCAGACGGGTATCAGCTACGAGTGCCAACAAGATCTCCTCAAGTTCTGCCAGAGACGGCGCGTGCCCACCGACGTCCCGTTTCGCGAGCTGAGTCCGGAACACCAGCGCTGGGTCATCGAGGGCGACCCTGACTATGGCACCGACGAAGCGCACCAGTGGCCGCGGGCTTGGTATGGGATCAAGGGCTATTTTCGCTGGCTCGAGAGCAAGGCGTACAAAATGCACGTGCGCGTCCTGCTCTCGCGCTACCGCTCCTATCAATCGTGCCCGGATTGCCGCGGCCAACGCTTCCAACCCGAGGCGCTCCTGTATCGTGTGCAAAAGGCGGAACGCGGCGCCGGCCACGCCGAGCGCCCGGCCCAGGGTCACCCGGCGCGGTCGCTCACGTTGGCCGATTTCTACGCCCTGCCGATTCGCGACGCGTTGGGCTTTGTGGAGAGCCTGGTGACTCAACACGAGCCGGGCCCGGCCGATGCCCTCGGGGTTGCCCTGGGTGAAGTGCGCGCGCGGCTCGGGTACCTGGTCGAGGTGGGGCTGGGGTATCTCACGTTGGATCGCCCCACGCGCACCCTATCTGGCGGCGAAACGGAGCGGGTGAACCTGACGACTTGCCTGGGCACACAACTGGTCAACACCCTGTTCGTCCTCGACGAACCCAGCGTGGGCTTGCACCCGCGCGATACGGCGCGTCTGGTCCGCATCCTCGAGCATTTGCGCGACGCGGGCAACACCGTGCTGGTGGTCGAGCACGAACCCGGCGTGATGCGCGCGGCGGACCAGATCGTCGACCTGGGCCCCGGCCATGGCGAAAGCGGCGGGCAACTCGTGTTCCAGGGCACCCACGCTCAGTTGCTGGCCGATCCCGTTTCCCTGACGGGCCAATACCTGAGCGGGCGCCGCCAGATATCCATCCCCCCGCGCCGGCCGGTGTCGTTCGCAGCCACCCACAACCTGCCGCCGCCCGCCTCGCACACCGACACGCACTGCCGGTTGATCCTCGCCCATGCCAGCCGCCATAACCTCGTGGACGTGACGGTCCACATCCCTCTCGAGCGGTTCGTGTGCGTCACGGGCGTCAGCGGCTCCGGCAAGACCACCCTCATCCGTGAGGTCCTGTTGCCTGCGCTCGAAGCCAAACTCAAATCGAGCCGCACGGAACCGGCAACGTCACCCGCGCCCGAGGACGCCGAAGCGGAGGCGACTGCCGACGCGGCCGTGGACGTGCCGGCCGACGCGGCCTCCTCAGGTCAACCCACGTCCGCCCTCGAGGGTTGGGAACATCTGGATCGTGTGGTGCTCGTCGATCAGACCCTGCTGGCCAAAACGCCCCGGTCGAATCCGATCGTCTACCTCGGCGCCTTCGAAGACATTCGGCTCCTCTTCGCCCAATCGCACCAAGCGAATCTGCTCGGGTTGTCGGCCAGCGCCTTCAGCTTCAACTCGCGGATGGGCCAATGCGAACGCTGCCGCGGCGCTGGCTTCGAGAAGATCGAAATGCAGTTCCTCAGCGACGTCTTCATCCGCTGCCCCGACTGCGACGGACGCCGCTACCGCCCCCACGTCCTCACCGTCCGGCTCACCCCCCCCCCCCCCCCGCCCCCCCCCCCCCCCCCCCCCCCCCCCCCCCCCCACCCCCCCCCCCCCCCCC